>MNVZ01000021.1 GCA_001872315.1 Candidatus Pacearchaeota archaeon CG1_02_39_14
AAAGGGTCAGCTCCGTCTCGCCGACTTTATTTGATACCCCGCTCCGCCATCAGGCGGATTTGCCCTCAGGCAAACCCTTGGGGCGGTTGGGTAGTTCATTTTAAAGCAAAGTTTAAATACTCAATTATTTAAACCTCTATAACTTGTTTTCAATAGAGGAATAAAAATATGGAGATGCCAATAGAAATGCAGCACCAGGCAATGGGCTATGACCGAGCAGCGACTATGTTTTCTCCTGACGGGCATCTATTGCAGGTTGAATATGCACAGAAGGTTGTTAATCTGGGCAGCGCAACTATAGGTGCTATCTGCAAAGAGGGAGTTGTAGTTGTTGCTGATAAGAGAATAAGGGATAAGCTTATTTCCCCTGAATCTGCAGGCAAGATATTTGAAGTTGACGAGCACATAATGGCTGCGGCTGCAGGAATATCATCCGATGCCCGAATATTAATTGATAAGGCACAGCTTCTTGCACAGCAGAACAGAGTATCTTATGGAAGCCCTATAGAACCTATCGGGGTGATAAGGATGATTGCAGACAACAAGCAGATGTTCACCCAATATGGAGGGGCAAGGCCTTTTGGAGTGGCAGTGATGCTCGCTGGAGTTGACAGAGGAAAAAGCTACCTCTATACAACTGATGTTACCGGAAACTATTATTCTTACAGGGCGAATGCAATAGGAGAAGATGACGAGCAGATTAAGGAGAGGTTGAGAAAAGACTACAAGGAAGGAATGTCAATCGATGAGGGGATAAGATTTATTCTGTCAATGTTCAAAGAGATTCTTGGCAAGAATTTTGAGCTTGGAAGATTTGAAGTCGGCTACATAAAGAACCAGGATGCTAAGCTCCAGAGATTAGAAGGTGAGCAGGAATTGAAGAAGTATGCCAAATAAGCATCTTGACATAATATTTATATAAGGGTTATATTTTGACTTAACAATGGTTTATGTTATTGCAAGAAAAAAAGCTGCAGGGAAGAATTTTGAGGTTTCTGTTGATTTTGATGAGGCGATGAAGTTCAAGAAAGGAGAGGGAGATATAACTGCGGCGCTGAATTCAAACGGAATTTATGATGATGTTGATAAGGGCACGATTGCAAGCAACGACGATTTGAAAGCAGGATTTGGAACTGCTGATTTATACGATGTTGCGAAAAAGATAATAAAAGAAGGTGAATTGCAGAAACCGCAGGAATTCAGGGATGCAGAGAGGGAAAAAAGAATAAAGAAAGTTGTTGATTTAATAATAAGAAATGCGGTTGACCAGCATGGGAACCCATATACTGAAGAAAGAATAAGAAGAGCGCTGCAGGAAGTCCACTATCACTTTGATAACAGGCCTGCTGAAGTCCAGATGACTGAGGCTGTTGAAAAAATCAAGCCAATTATACCTATAAGCATCCAGATAAAGAAAATCAGGATTACAATTCCTGCACAGTACACTGGACAGATTTATGGGGTATTGCAGGATTACACAAAAGAGAGCGAAGAATGGAAAAATAACGGGGACCTGGAAGTCATACTTTTGATTCCTGCCGGAATGCAGCTTGACTTTTACGACAGGATTAATTCGGTAACCCATGGGGCTGCCCAGAGCGAAGATATTTCTGAATAAAAAGAACATAGCAAAATTTAAAAACCCCTAAAGGAAATAAATAAGATAGGCACATTGGGTTGGATTATGATTACCTTGATGTGGGATTAAAATTATAATATGAAGAATGAGATTAATGAATCAAGCGAAGAATTAAGAGAAGAGATTTCTGAAAGTGAGGGCAATAAAAGATGGATAGTTGTTCCTGGAGAAACTATTGTTACCGGCGAAGATTTTCTTCCTGGCGAGGGGGCAAGAAGGGAAGGAGAAGCAGTCATTGCTGACAGATTTGGCCTTGCGGAAGTCGCAGGCAGAATGATAAAAGTTATACCTCTTTCCGGCGCTTATATTCCAAGAAGAGGAAATGTTATTCTTGGGAGAGTTGTTGATGTACTTTACAATGGATGGCTTGTTGACATAGATTCAGCTTCAAGTGCCTTTGTTCTTATAGACGAGTCTCCTAGGTTCATAAACAGGAACGAGATGGACCAGTTCATGGCCATTGGGGACATGGTTGCTGCCAAGATCTGGAGCATCAAAGGGAGAGGGATAGACCTGACCCTTAAGGGCAGAGGATTAGGAAAATTAGAGGAAGGTTTTGTTTTCAGAATAAACCCAAGCAGAGTCCCAAGAGTCATAGGAAGGGAAGGCAGTATGATTACATTAATAAAGGAAAAGACTGGATGCAACATAACTGTCGGACAAAATGGATGGATATGGATTAAAGGCCAGGACATAGAAAGCGAGATTAAGGCAAGAAAGGCGGTTGAATTTGTGGCTGACAAGGTTCATGTTGATGGTTTAACAGAAAAAATGGAGGCCTGGTTCCAGGAGAATTAATATGGCAAACAAACAAGAGCAAAGAAATTTAACAATTAGAAGAGAAATGTCGGTTGAACTTGGAAACCCTGAAGATTTATTCCGTTTGAAAGTGGGAGCAGTAATAAGAAGGAAACTTGAGACTCACAAAACACAAAGACTTGCATTTTATGGAGTGGAAGACGATGAAATTGAACTATTGCAAGCTAGACCAAGTGGCTACGATTGGCTGAATGTTGGTTCAATTAAAGTTGATATCACTAATATTGACATTGTAAGTGGGGGAAGAATTATGTATGATGGAGAAGATACGCAGTTTAGTATAATAACCCCTGATGACGGCAGAGAATATCATGATCGTAAGAGAGTATTGGAGGCAGCAGGTTTATGGCAATAAAAAGACCGAGTGGAAGAGGATTCGATGAGGCAAGGAAGATGGATGCAAAAGTAGGAATAATACCAAATGCCGACGGAAGCGCAATGTTTTCGTTTGGAGACACAATTGCTATTGCAGCAGTTTACGGGCCGAGACAGCTACATCCTCAGCATATGCAGAATCCTCAGACAGGTATATTAAGAGTTAACTATGACTTATTGAGCTTTTCAGTTGCGGACAGAAAGAAACCAGGACCTTCAAGAAGAAGCCAAGAGATTTCAAAAGTCACTGAATGGGCACTTCTTCCTGTTTTGAATCTGGAAGGATTTCCAAATACAGTTGTTGATGTCCAGATTTATATTTTGCAGGCGGATGCTGGGACAAGAACTGCAGGAATAAATGCCGCTTCAATGGCTCTGGCACATGCAGGAATCCCTATGAAGAATCTTGTATGCAGCGTTGCCGTCGGAAAGCTTGATACTGAAGTTGCTGTTGATCCTGACAATGCTGAAGAGCATTTTGAGGGAGGAGAAGGGCATACAGACATGCCTATAGCAAAAATAGGAAATACTGATGAATTCACCTTACTTCAGCTGGATGGAAAAATACCCCCTGAAAAATTCACAGATGCCCTTAATATGGGAAACAAGGTTTGCTCCGAGATATATGAAATTCAAAAGAATGCTTTGAAAAAATTCACGGAGGTGGAAGCATGAGCTCAATGCAGACATCAAATCTGACAAGGGAAACTCTTAGAAGAATGTTCGACAAGAACAAGAGATTTGACGGAAGAGGGCTTATGGATGTAAGAGATTTCCAGATTGAGCTTGGAGTCTCAAACAAGGCAGAAGGAAGCGCAAGGGTCAGAATGGGAAAGACTGATGTTGTTGTTGGTGTAAAAATGCAGACTGGAACCCCATACCCTGATTCGCCTGACAAGGGAAATCTTATGGTTTCTGGAGATTTATTGCCTCTGGCATCCCCAAGATTTGAATCGGGACCTCCAAAATTTGATGCAATAGAACTTCCAAGACTGATGGACAGAATGATAAGAGAATCCGGAATGATAGACCTCAAGAAACTTGTGATAACTGAAGGAGAAAATGTATGGACAGTTATAGTTGATATTTATCCTATAAATGACGATGGCTCTTTGATAGATGCTGCGAGCATCGGGTGCATTGCTGCAGTCCATAATGCGAGGCTTCCTGGGCTGACAGATAAAGGGCAGGTAGATTATGATAAAAAGACTGACAATCCAATTCCTTTGTCCAAAGAGATAATGCCTCTGTCATTTACTTTCTTCAAGCTTGGAGACAAACTTGTATTGAATCCAACAAGAGAAGAGGAAGAGGCATGCGAAGGGAAGATAACTTTTGGAATCTCAAAATGGAACGGAAAACATATGATAAACTCGTGCCAGAAGGGCTGGGAGACAACATTCAAGCAGGCAGAACTTGAAGAAATAGCAAAAATCCTTCCTGACAAGTATGAAGACGCTATGAAAAAGCTTAAAAGCTATCTAAATTAGGTTTATAAAATGAAAGCAGAATTTACAAAATATGAAGTAGCGAGAATTCTTGGGGCAAGAGCCCTGCAGGTCTCAATGGATGCACCATTGCTGTTCAACTTTTCTGAAAAAGAGATAGAGGAACTTAAATTTGATTCCCTCAAAATAGCCGAAAGAGAGTTTAGCGAGGGTGTCCTTCCCATCTCTGTTGAAAGGCCTATGCCTGATAAGAGAGAGGATAAATTAAGAGAAGTCAAGGCAGAAAAGATAAACGATGAGGAGATAGAGAAGAAGGAAAAGGAAGTTGAAAAAGAGATAGAGGAGAATGCTGAAGAGCTTGGATTTGCCCCTGACGATGAGGGTCCTGCTGTAGAAGAGAGTTCTGAAGAAGATTGAATAAATTGCTTTTTGAAATGATTAATACTAATAACACTTATGAGATTATTTCGGGTTTTGGAAGACCGAAAAAAAGTTTTCCCATAGAAGAAGTTTTAGGTTTTTACCACAGGATTATAGTTGAACATGGAAAATATTCACATACCTGGCGGCATCTTAGGTCTCAGGTTGAAGAAGAGGTTGCAAGAATGAGTGGTGGGATAGAGGCAGCTAAGATTACATCTTCTGTCCTGTGCCTTAGCCAAATAAACAGATTAAATAGAAACGGTCCTCAAAATCTTGGAGAGAAGGCAGACAGAGAAACAACGCAGGAAGGCAGAGAGGACCTTAGGGATTTGATAAGAGACCTAAAGAAGACAGATTTTTATTTCATCTAGATAGATTTATTACTCTTTCTGAAGTTTTAATAGGATGATACTAAAAGAGGTAAAAGCCAGGAAGATAAAAAATTCCAATGGAGAAGAAGCAATAGAGGTTGAAATTGATGGATGCAGGGCAAGTGCTCCATCTGGAAAGTCCAGGGGAAAGCATGAAAGCAAGCCATATTACAGGAACATCAATTTCTGTGTTAAATTTCTTAATGGATGGAGAGATGAATTAGAAATCAATGAATTTAATGACCTTGAAAAAGCCGAAGAGGTGATAAGAAGAAATCTTGGGCTGAAAGATGCGAAAAAGTTTGGGGGAAACTCTCTTTTTGCATTTGAGTCTGCTATTCTGAAGGCGCTTGCAAAAGAAAAAGGGAAAGAACTCTGGGAAATTATAAATCCAAAAGCCAGGAAAATTCCATTTCCTGTCGGAAATGCAGTCGGTGGAGGGAAACACTCCTCTAATAAGAATAAGCCTGTTTTTCAGGAGTTTCTTCTTATTCCACAAGAAAATAGCATAAGGAAAAACATAAAGGTAATGAAAAAACTTTACAAAAGAATAGGGAAGTTGGTAAAGGGGAATGGAAGAGATGATGAAGGGGCATGGCAAACTTCCCTGAATTATCAGGAAATTCTGGGAGTCCTTTCTAAATTAGGAGTTGAAATTGGGATTGATGTCGCGGCTTCCTCATTTTATCGGCAGGGAAGTTATTTTTATAAAAATAAACCTATTGAAAGGAGAGAACACATTAGAAGGATGAATGAGATTGCCTCGAAATATGACCTCCTTTATTTGGAGGACCCACTACAGGAAGAGGATTTTAGAGGGTTTTCGGAGATAAAGGGCAGGCTGATTGTTGGAGATGACCTGACAGTAACCAACCTTAACAGAATTAAGAGGGCGGTTTTAAAAAAGTCAATAAATGCAGTCGTAGTAAAACCCAACCAAAATGGCTCCCTTTTGGAAGTGAAAGATGTGGTAGATTTTTGTAAAAAAAAGGAAATCAAGACCATTTTTTCGCATCGTGCCGGGGAAACCATGGACTCTGCCCTTGCAGACTATGCTTTTGGATTTCAGGCAGACTACATAAAAACAGGCATATTTGGAAAAGAAAGAAAGGCCAAGCTTAAGAGACTGGCTAGGATAGAAAGAAGACTGAAGAACTTGTAACTTAACCGATGCTCATAACATTTAAAAAGCCGTTTTTTCTGGACTAAATATTCTACACATAACATGACTGAGAAAAAAACAGTAAAGAAGAAAGCTGAAGTTAAGAAAAAAGATATAGCTAAAGCGGTAAAAAAACCTGAAGAGAAATCAAAGAGAGAGCTTTTGCTTGAAAAAGCGAAGGCACTTGAAGGCAAGATTAAGGAAGAGAAGGTAGATATAAAGACAAGGGTGAAGGGAGAGGAAGATGAGGGAAAAGACTTGCTTGTCCCCATAGAAGATTACCTTAAAGCTTCAACACATCTGGGAACTAGGGTAATAACTCCTGACATGAGATCTTATGTTTACAGAAGAAGAGCTGACGGCCTTGCTGTTTTCAATACTGCTCTTCAGGACGAGAAAATAAAAGAGGCCGCAGAATACCTTTCAAAGTATGCTCCTGAACAGATAGTCATTGCATGTAAAAGAGAGGCGGGATGGAAAGCGATAGAAAGATTTGGGGAGCTTCTTGGAATAAAGGTTTTCACTAAAAAATATCCTGCCGGAACATTGACCAATACAAACCTTGCTGATTTTTTTGAGAAAGACTTGATTGTGATATGCGACCCTTGGATTGACAAGAATATTCTGAATGATGCTAATAAGGTAAAAGTTCCTGTATTTGGAATATGTGATACAAACAACTTTACAAAGGGTATAGACTTCGTTCTTCCTGCAAACAATAAGAGCTACAAGAGCCTGGGAATGATATTTTATCTTCTTGCAAAACTTTATGCAGATAAAAGAGGGATAAAGATGGAAACCTCTGTTGAAGAATTTGTTGAGGGCTGGGCTGAATTGCAAGCACCTCAATAAACTTAAATAACAACTTTGACTTTCTTGGATATGGAAAAAGAGGGGCTGTCCGGAATAATCACTGTAATTCTTATTATCCTCATATCAATCATAGGGATTTCAATCATCTGGCTTTTTGTGCAGCCTGCGATTGTTGATATTCTTGGGAGCGGAGGTGAGAGCGGGGAAATACAGAAGTTCCCTGAATGCCTGGATAACCGTCTTGAGGTTTCCGGATGCGGAGCCATGG
>MNVZ01000034.1 GCA_001872315.1 Candidatus Pacearchaeota archaeon CG1_02_39_14
CACTTAGCAGAAACACATTGTTTCCTTAACTCTAAAAATTATCACAGCACGCCTCATAAAACGGCATAACTGATCCTGCATATTCAGGATGCCTTTGCAAAGGCTCCATAAACTCATTATACAGATACTCCTCTAAGAACTCTTCTCCATGCCTCTGTACCTCTGCCCCACTCTCTAAAACGCACTGGGCTAACTGCCCAGCTGTCGGCTTCCCAGAGCCATTAACCTGCATTTTAAGCTCTTTAAACCTGCTTTTCATTATGGAAGCCAGCTCAAGATTAAATGCCTTTATTCTTTCTTCTGTTTCAGAATCATGAATCATTTTTCCTCAATCCCAATATGGAATAATATAGGGACAATTTTCGTCTTTTCTAAATCAGCTATATGTTTTTTAAAATCCTCATAATTCCTGCAGACGTGCATTTCATAGATGAATTTAGCTGAAGATTTATCCCTCAATTGCGGGAATTTCTGCAGAATTTCCTTCTTAAGGCGAAGCATGCTCCATGCCTGGTCTCCTTCACTAAATCCCTGCGACAGAATGTAACTGCAGTCTCTGTTCTTCTGCTCTGTGAAATTCCTGCATTCTAAATCAGGACAGGCAGAAGCCAGCCCTGCCGTGCCTATTAGCAGAGCCAAGCTTCCAGCTATAAGAAAAAGGTTGCTTATTCTTTCCATATTAACCAACTATGAGCTGAACCACAAAAGGCGCCGCCCAGATTATTACAAGGCCTATTACAATATACATGGCCATGCTCTTGGACGTTTCTCTCTTCTTTATGTCCGAACCGCTTGTCATGTAAGTAACCCCGGCAAACAAAGCCATCACTCCTGCTATCGCTGTTGCTATGTATTTTACCAGATTATAGATTTTCATTATAGGCTCTAAAATCTGGTCGAACAGCTCCTGTTCTTCAGGAGAGGGGCCTTCGCCAAAATTAACCTGCGCCAGGACAATGTCTGCTGTAAAAATCAGCAAAAGAGAGCATAGTGCAATCAGTGGCAAAAGTCTTATGTTTTTTTCCTCCATGATTTTCTTTAATGTATGAAGTTTTTATATTGCCTAGTGAAATTTTTTCTGAAAAAATTCATAAAAAAAGCCAGGTTTTTTTTCATAAAAGATTCATAAATTTTTATTAAAACTTTCAGAATTTCTTTATCCTATAACTTAAAAATAGAAATAATAAATATCTCTATGGAAGATTTAAATATTCTTGAAGAGTTAAGAGAAGAGGACTTAGACCAGAATGATCCTGAATGGATGCATACTTTGGTAAAAATAGTTGAGAAAGAGAGGCAAAAAATGGTTCTAAACCACAAACTTTTCTAAAAAACTTACACATAATACCCTGATTTTAGGAAAGTCCGGCAGGGGCATTACCTGATTTATCTTTAATAATCTTTAAATAATTGATTGGCCCAAAACAGGGATGGACAAGTTAAGAGAAACAGCTAAAAAAATTGGACTGGCAGGATTGCTTGGACTTGGAAGTATGACTCTGCAAGGTTGTATCCAAGATGGAAAAATACAACCCTTAGACTATATAATAGGGTTTATCCCTAGAGGACTAGAAGCGGGAGCAAGAATGGATAGATCGAACCCGTATAGCTCAAATTATTCTGGGAATGTGTATGGCGAATAAGAATCAATTTTCAATCAAATTTAAGGTTCTGTAACTAAAATCTCAATTCCCCTTTCCATAAAATATTCCCTGTCGTGCTCTTCAACAACTCTATAGTTAACAGAATCCCCATCGTCATCTATATAGCTATCCAGCCCGCAATATCCTCCAAAAGGAATATTAAGAGTGAATAGTCTTGTTACTCTCTCCTCAAGAAGGGTGTCAGCAACTTGTTCGCTGTCTGCTGGATCCCCAGGACAAAGTCCTATTCTTTCAAACATTTCATTTGCGACTTTCTGATAGACAACGAAGCCTATCCCATAGCCTCCCTGTTCTTCAGCCCAGCTGTCATGAACCTCAAAAATATAGTATGCGCCCTGGGGGTTGCTATATTATTGGCGGATTTCAGAGTTCTAAGGGCATCATCTACAGAATCATCCAGGCTCTTAGATAAAACTCCCTTGTTCTTGAGACCCTCGAGAAATCTGGCCCCTGCAGCATACATCTCTCCGTTTTCGGCAAGAATCTTTGCAAGCTCTTCCTCTGTACATGAAAAAAAGTCCATTAAAATTTCCGAATTCACGATTTAAAACAATTTCTATAGTTCACACACAACATAAAAAACAAAATAAATGAAGGTAAAACAAAAAAGTCAACAGAAAAATAAATCTAGGAGGATTTATCTTTTTCTTCTTGCAGTGCTTCTTCTTGCAGTTGTTGTCCTTCTTGTAGTAGTTCTTCTGCTACCCCTTCTAGCTCCTGCAGCTTTAGCAGCTCTTCTTGCAGCCATTACGATTCACCTCCATTTTAATTCCATATCAAAGGATAATTTTCTATTTAAATTTTTCCTATAATTCACATCCAGTTGTCTTCCCATCTCCTGACTTCATTCTCGTCAATAGACAATCTCGATTTCTTCTTCTTTTTCCAATCCCTGAACATCGCCCCAAGAATCAAACCAAAAGCCATTCCGGACAAGTGTGCGATATTTGCAATATTCGACGGGACAAAGATTCCAATCACATCTCCGGCAGCCCACAATATTCCTGCAACAAAAATAGGCATTGGCAGCCCGAATGCCCAGACCGGAATCAAGGGCCTTACAAATATCAGTGCTCCAATAATCCCGAATATTGCTCCACTCGCACCAAGAGAAGAGGAATAAAAATTAACGCTGACTATGTTTGCCAAAATTCCCGAAACAAAAAATGTAATAAGAAACTTTTTGCCCCCCACAATCCTTTCAAGAATGCTCCCGAACAGGGCAAGAGCAAAAAGGTTATAGAATAAATGGGCTATTCCTCCATGAAGAAAAATGGATGTAACAAACCTCCAGACTTGGGTCCAGGAACCCGAATTTAGGAGAAAGAATTCTGTGAATCCCGGAATCATCTGAAGCAGGAAGATGAATATCATAATCCCTGACAGTTTGAGAGCGTAAAAGTTGAACTTCATTCAGTTAAGAGCGAAAAAGAACTTAAAAACCTACCTCGCGATGCATTTGTCAAAGGTTTTTGGGCTATTGCATACATCATCATTGCACCCTGCAAAAAAATACACAGGCTCACAAAGTTCATTTGCGGCGCAATCCTCCTCTCCAAGCCCGGAACAGGATTCAAAATCCCCCGAAGGGCACGGGTCAAACTCACAGTTGGCATCAGGATTCCTGAAAACATAACTCCCATCAGAACATACTCTCCAGTCATCCTGGCAGGCAGTTTCATTCTCTCCAAGAACAGCACGCCCGCTTATCTTATTTGTAGAATAATAAGCAACAGCCACAAAAACAATAAGAAGGATAGCCAGCAGAAAAACCGCCAGAGCCCTGTTTTTTACCATAACTCTCGCCATATTTTCATGAAGAGTGGGAAGTATATAAATTAAACCAAACACTTAAAAACCTGGTAAAATTATCAATTTCATGAAAATCATAGCGATGAGTTGTAGGGGGTATCCCCACATCAGCACCACAAGATAGTGCCGTTTCTTCTAGCTCACGCTCTCCCTATAAGAATAAATCTTTTATACCCCTGTATTCTCAATTAAACATGGTGGATGTGGTGTAATGGTAGCACGTCAGTCTGTGGCGCTGAAAGCGAGGGTTCGATTCCCTCCTTCCACTTATATGCTTCCACAATACAAAAGGAGAAAACAAAAATGAACTTTGAGCCTGCAGTAGCAAAAGGATTCCAGGACTTTCTTCCTCCCGAAAGCCAGAAAAGGGCAGCTGTGCGAAGGATTATGGAAAAATATTTCAGACTCTACGGCTTCCAGCCAATTGAAACACCTACAATAGAATACGACGAATTGATGCGCTCTGGCAACCTGGAAGAAGATGAAGCCGTATCAGACAGGTTCAGATTAAAAGATAGAGGGTCTAGAAATCTTGGATTGCGTTATGAATTCACATTCCAGCTAGCCAGGATTTTAAAGCAAAATCCAAACCTCAAGCTTCCTTTCAGAAGATACCAGATTGGCTCCGTTTTTCGGGACGAGCCGATTTCTTCAAGCAGATTCAGGGAATTTACACAATGCGATATAGATATCGTAGGGGATTCATCCACAGAAGCAGAAGTCGACTGCCTTGCGGCGTTTTCAGACATCCTGAAAGAGCTTAAAATAAAGCCAAGAATAAAAGTCAACAACAAAAAGCTAATAATTTCCATACTTGAAAGCCTTAAGATACAAAACAAAGATTCTGTGATGAAAGAGCTTGACAAGATTGACAAAATCGGGGAAGATGAAGTAAAAGGCAATATCAGAAAGTATGCTGACACAAATCAGGTTCTCGCCCTGTTCAAGCTTATGGAAAAGCCCATGGATTTCTTTGTAAAAAATCTTTTTGACGGAGCGGAAGAAATTTCCTCCTTGCTTGAAAAAGCAAAGGCCTACGGCTTTAAAGTTGAATTTGATCCATATATAATGAGGGGGCTCTCATACTACACAGGAAACATATTCGAAATAACGGCTGAAGGCCAGAAAAGCTCAATTGCAGGCGGGGGAAGGTATGATAAATTAGTAGGAAAGTATCTTGCCAGGGAAATTCCTGCAGTAGGAATATCTTTCGGCCTTGAAAGGCTCACCTCTCTTGCAAAAATAAAGCCAAAACCAACCAAAACAATAGTTATTTCCATAGAACAGGACAAAGAAGCAATAAACCTTGCAAAAAAATTAAGAAAGAATAATATTTCATGTATACTCTCGTTCAACAGGCCGGGAAAAGCCCTGGACTACGCAAATTCATACAAAATTCCATATGCAATATTTATAGGGCAAGAAGAGATGAAAAGCAAAAAGTACAAGCTTAGAGATATGGAAAAAGGCCAAGAGTCATTACTGACTGAAAAACAGATTCTCAAAAAATTGGAAAAGTAATCATTCTACTCTTCTCGGAAAGCCAGTAATCTCTTCAACATCTCCCATCTCATCGTTATCAATTTCTTCCTGGATAATTGCTTCCTCTATCTCTTCTAACTCCTCCATGGCCTCTTTTCTCATTTTATCGATTGTTTCCTTGTTTTTTTCCTCGTACAATGCCTTAAGCCATATCCATATCTCTTCAAAATTGCCTTCCTGTTCAAGCCATATCTTCTGCTGATTATCAAGATGCAGCAGAGAAACAAAATTGTGTATTTTCTCCTCCCTATCCTTATGCTCCAACCCTGAAAATGGAAATCTTTCGCTCCTCTTCTCAAAAATACCTGCAAGTCTTTGGTATATCTCTTTTATTTTTGATTCCAGGTCAAAAACTTTCTTTGGAAGAGAGACTTCCATTTCCATTTCATATTTTTTGAGAACCACTTCTTTTCTTATTCTCCTGTTTTCTGTCTTTATTGCATCACCAAGGGCGCTCATAAGCTCGGATAGAGTAACTTTCCTGAATCTCGGAAGAGGAGTTCTTGGAATAAGGGATGGAAGGTCGTCTTCAAGCTCAATTCTTTCCTGAACATATTTCTTTTCCTCCTTCTTCCCAAAAAGAATGACATCAAGCCCGGGTATCTCCTCATGCAAAAGGACATCCGATTTCATCCTAAGAAGAATAGAGGCCGCGAGCAAGACCTTTGATGAAACAAAGAAATTGGCCTCTTCAAGCTCTTTCACCCTTTCGAGGTACCTATCAACAAGAAAAGCGATATCAATATCCCACGGATTTAACTGCTCCGAATTTACAAGATCATAAATAATAGATTGCCAGCTTAACTGTTCCCCAAATAACAGCTCATGAATCTGCTCCTGGCCTACTTTTTCTGCCTTTTCGCCCTTTTTTTCCTCATCAAGCATCAATTAATTAAGAGAGAGGGCTTAAATAAGTTCTCACAAAAAATCATAAATAGGTTCGTTTAAACTGAAATAACCGCAGATAAGTTCGTTTAAAAGGTAATTCTAAAAGAAGTAGTAACTACTCTTCCCATCCAAAAAAGACAACAAAATTCTTGCTGTTCCTATTTATTAGTTACAACACACCGAAAAGTTTAAATACCAGTAAAAATACATTTTATTATCACCTCTTTTTCCCCAGAAGAGGACGCCTCATCTGTCTATTTTAGCTGGATGGGACCTCCTCTTCCAGGGTTATAAAAATTGAGATATCAGATTTGAGATAACATTCTTCAAGGTTGTTCAAGAAAGTCCTTGAAATAAGGCAGAACAACATATCCGAATGAGTAAAGAGGTGAAAAATTCTTATTTAACTGCAACTTTGTCAGCTTTTCCGACAAATTCAGTATATCCGCACTTGCCACAATGCTTCCTGTCCTTTCTATCAGCCAGGAATACTCCCGGCCCACATCTTGGGCAATGCTGCTTTCTCTTTACTGATGTGCCTTCTATAGTATAAAATTTATATTTTTTTGACGTCGGCTTATTTTTATGGGCCTTCTTTCCCTTGCTATCCCCGCCCTTCTTTTTCTTTCCCATTATTTCTTCTTCTCCTTCTTTTTAATCTCTGTTTTGCCTATAGCTTCCTGTGAATCATAGATAAACACGCTTGCATGAAACTTATTGCTTCCAAAATTTCCTGCCAATTTCTTAACAACCACTAAACTTCCATCAGAACCAAATTTTTCAACAATAATCTTTCTTATACCCTCATATCCCGAATTGCTCTCGCTTTCAACTTCAAGCTCAATCTCCTTTCTCTTTAATAGATTATTTCTAAATTCTCTCTCAATATTCATCTTAGCCTCACAGCAAACTCACCTTTCTCTTTAAGACCCAGGCTCTTTGCTATTTCAGAACTTTCCGTATTCAAAATTATGACCTTCCCTTTAAAGCTGTCTATAAACTCCGTGCTTCCACACTTAGGGCATTTAGATCCCGTGAAAACAGCCCTGCATGATTTGCATGCCTTTTCTGCTGCCATTTACTTCTTTCCCCCCTTCTTTTCCTTCTTATCAACTTGCTTGGAAGACTTCTCCTTCTTCCTTCTATCCTCATCAACCCATTCTACTTTTCCGAGCCCAGGCTGTCTCATTGTCAGCCCAATTTTTGGCTCTCCTGACTTGTAGCTTATAGCAACTATTTTAGCAACACAATTATCTCCTTTCCCTAAGCTCCTCTTTGTGCTTTTTCCTGACAGGGTTCCGGACTTTGTGGCCGAAACATAATCTTCCATAGTCTGGCTTATATGAATCATTCCCTGCATAACCCCCATATCCATGAAGGCTCCGAAACTCGCTATCTCTGCAATTGTCCCATAGACAAGCTCATGCAATTCAGGCTTCCACACCAAAACCTTAAACCTTGATTTATAATAAGCGGCTCCATCCCCGGGGATTATCACTCCGTCCCCAACGTCTTCAACGCTGACAACAGAAATAACATAACCTAAATCCTTTGAGACAGAATCAACATAACTCTCATTGAGCTGTTTTTCAATAGACTCGTGAGTAGGAAGGCCGAAATGCCTTGGCTCAACTCTTACATGATCCTCAACTTCTGCCAAATAGAACATCCTATCTTTCAAAGAAAAATTGGGTTTTTAAATCTTCGCCTCAAAAAAGAATATTTAGACTCGAAAACATCTTATTCTCGTCATTCTTATTTTTATTGCCCTTCTATTCCTACCCTATCCTTAGAGCTGAAAATAACTACTTTGTTAGGAATTCTGTTTTTTATGCCTGCATCTAGAGTCGCAATATAATATCCTTCATTTCCCTTTTTTATAAGAAAGTCATCAACACTTTCCACCCCTATACTCATTTTCTTTACTTTTCTTCTTTCAAACATCTCCAAGGCAACATCAATTGAAATCCTGTCTTCCCTTGAAGTCTTGTCCCTCATCTTCAAATCCTTCATCTCTTGCAAAACTTCACGCGGAACCTGCACTTTAAAGCCCTGCTCTTCAAGCTGCGAAAGAAAATCAATTCTTGCCCTCACGCAGGAGATTATAAAACTGCTGTCTAAAAGAACATTCATTATATCTAAAGCAATTTAATCTTTATTAATCTTGTGAAACTAAATTTCAAAAGAACAAAACAAATAAACTTTATATACAACTCCTTCCTGGTTCATTCATGCAGGAAAAAGAGCACATAATTTATGTTCTTAAAGAGGCCATACAGGCAATAAGGACAGATAATGCCTCCAAGCTCCAGCAATTATCGGATCAAACCATACATTCAGCTTCAGTCTATCAGGATACAGACTCAATAAGTGTAGCAGTCACGATTTACTCAATAAGTAAAGTGGTTTCAAGAAAAGACTCACTAAAAATTGGGCGCTGGAATTCTTTTGTAGATAAAATATCTTCGGCTCTCGGACTTGCCATCGATGCTCTGGAAAAAGGAAGGGTTGAAAGTTTCAGCAGCCACCTGGAAAAATCTGTAAAACTAATGTCCTCGTTCTCTAACCTTAAGCCTTACATCCAGGACGTTTTAAGAAAAGCGGCTATAAACAAGGCATCAAAATTGTATGAGCATGGGATTTCTCTGGCGCAAACAGCAAAATTGCTCGGGATTACAAGATGGGAATTATCTGAATATGTCGGGCAGAAAACAGTGAACAATAACCCTTACAAAACAACGATAAGCGGAAAGAAAAGAGCTGAAATGGCACTGGAGTTTTTTGCATGAAAATCCTCATTCTGGATTCAGGGCCGATAATAAACCTCTCAATGAATTCACTTCTATACATATTTGAAAAACTAAAGTCAAAAGATATGGAAATCATAATCACTCCTTCTGTAAAAACAGAGGTCGTTGATTACCCTCTAAGGATAAAAAGGTTTGAGCTTGGTGCACTAAGGGCGCAACAGCTGATTGAAAGAGGAATAATCTGCCTTCCCGAAAAGATTGGAATTACCGCTGAGTCTTTAAGCCAGGAAACAAAAAAAGTCCTTTCAGTAATAAATTCAACATTAAAAACAGATGGAGAGTATATCAGGATTGTGAGTGAGGCCGAATCATCCTGCCTTGCCTTAAGCAAAATTCTTTCAGACAGAAAGATAGAGAATATAATAGCCATAGATGAAAGGACTACCAGAACATTATTTGAAAAGCCGGAGAATCTTGAGTCCCTTATGTCCAAGAAGCTTCATAGAAAGGTCAAGATAGCAAACAATGACTTTAGAAAACTTGGGAATTTCAGGTTTATCCGCTCCCCTGAAATTGTTTTCGTGGCACATAAAAAAAACCTGACAAATCTGAAAGGAAACAGGGCCCTGGAAGCATTGCTTTACGCAACAAAGTACAAGGGTTCTTCGATTAGTGACGAGGAAATTAAATCAATAAAAAAATTATAAATGGGCACACAGGGAATCCCGCAGCGAATTCTTGAGCGAGGGTACCGCGGAACTTGTTCTGCGAGTACGTTCGATTCCATATTATGGGCACGCAGGGAATCGAACCCCGAGCTTCTGGTCTGGAGCCAGATATTTTGCCATTAAACTACGCGCCCTCTCTGAACCTATATAATAGGCAGTTTTAAGCTTTACTCTAGATAATTTTATAAACATCTTCTGACTGAATTAGCTATGTCAAAAAAGAGGGCATCCGAAGATAAATCTGCTAAGAAATCTTCCAAAACAGAGAAGCTTGAAAACAAGCTGGTTGAAAATATGGTTGAACTCCAAAAGCTGCATGTAAATCTCATAGAAAAGTTTGATGGGCTTGCTGAACAGGTCACACACCTGCTGGCATTATTTGAAACATCCGCAAAGACATTTGCTAAAAGTCCTGCAATAGAGATGGCTTCAAAAGACCACGAATTTCTGCAAAAAATAGACAAACTGCTTGAGCAGAACAAAGTGCTCGCAAAGGGCCTGACACTTATGGAGCAGAAATTGAGAGAAAGAATGTACGGCTCATCAGGAACAGAGAATGTTGCAGGATTCTGATAGAAAATGGAAAGCGACTTGCGATGGTTTTTTTTAAGGGAATTCACAAGACAATTAATCTTAAATTCTATATCTGATGAAGAAAGAAAATTGATACTTGAAGAACAGGAAAAAGAAAGAGAAAAATATACGCCCCGAGCTCCACAGCAGATTAATATGGTTGCATCTCCGAGGACAAAAGCAATGTCTTCAGCATCTATAGAGAGAAGACCAATCCCTGTAATCAAACCCCTCCCAGGACATATGGATCTTGGAAAGCTTAATCTTTTCGTAGCAGATCCAAGAGTAAATCAAATAGAATGCTATGGGCCTAAAAAAGAGATTCTTGTAAAAGTAAGAAACCAGACACAAAAAACAAGAACTGAACTTGACAAGGAAGAGATAGAGAAAATAATAAGTTCTTTCTCAGAAAAAACAAGAATTCCATTGATAAAGGGAGTGTTCAGGGCGGCTCTTGGAAACCTCCTCCTTACAGCAGTTATTTCAGATTTTGTTGACACAAGATTCACAATACAGAAAAGAGCACCGTTTGAAAAATTAAGCTGATTAAGAAAACTGGGAAAAACTTATATCCAGCCTTTTATCGGAAACTTCAAGAACTGCAACAGGCTCACCTGAATCATCTGCTACTTCAACTTTTTTCCCATCATCAGAAGGGACTCTTGAGACCTTGAATTCTCTCTCTTCGGATTCACACGAAGTTATTCTTTCTTGTGTTTCACAGGAATTTGAGCAGACAATTCTTGTTATAAGGGAGTCTTCAACTTTTCCTTCCAGCACACTGCCAGCATCAACATTGGGAGAAACACATTCATCTATTCTGCAGACTGTCTCCCCACATTCCTTGCTTGAAGAGCTTATAAAATCAAGAAGAAACTGCTGCTCTGTTTCACTCGAGGAAAAGACCTCTTTTTCAGTTCCGCTATAAGGAACATAAACCCTTGTGCTCTTAATCTGGTCTCCTCTAGAATGTTTAATAAGCACCTTCATCTCTCCAGGCTGTGCGGCAAGGCGGAAAACTGCGAGAGGGATGTCAACTATATCTCCTTCCTTAAACCCCCTTAATTGCTCGTTGTACGTACTCTTTATCTCAACGGTATCTTTGTCTATTATGGATATCTTTATGAACTTCTCATCCAGAACTGTGCCATCAAGGAGGAAAGCATCATTCACCTTAGCATCTATGATATTCAAGTCTTCAAAGGAGACTGAGCCATCTCCTTCCGAAAAAACAACAAAGCTATCAACAGCAAAAACACCCCCTCCAACAGAATCAGTTCCTCCCCCGGAAGAACCCCCTACACTGGTTGCGGGAGGCGGCGATACAGCTGCTACTCTCCCGGTAAAATAGTCAATAATAGATGGACTCAACTGAACTTTATCTGTAACTATGAACTCAATATTTGTCCTGACCGCAGGATAATAATTGATATCTGTTATTTTTGCTTCATCTACGTCACTTAAAAGCTGATAAAGGGGAATTTCCGATACTTGATCACCCAACCGAATTTCAACAATAGAAGCCAAAGGAAGATTTTCATCACTAACATCAATTCTTAATTTTCCTGTAACAATTTCTCCCTGCTCAAAGGCCCTACCCTCAAAGTCAGCAACAACCGTTCCTGTAATCTGCATTGTAGGCGAAGCGAAAGCGATAAAAAGAAATCCGAGAACAACAAGAGCATAAATGGCGTAATATTTTTTATCTTTCATTCCAAAGAAAGCGGGTAATTCTATATAAGCTTTACCGCGGCTGCTTATCCTCTTCATAAATAGCCTTGACAACACCCCTAAGGCCCGTAAATATCCCAAGAGTTATAGTGTCAGGATCATCCAGCCTTTTTCTATACTCTGCAACAAGAAAGTTCTCCATAGAGCTCCCGGATCTCCTGCCGTTTGAAAAAAAGACAGCATAAGAATTGCCTCCCGAATGATTTACTGTATTTGAATTAAGGGCAAAAAGGGCCTTCCCCACTCTTGAGTCAGGCTCCACTTTCCTTTCAGGATGATAAATGCCCACCCAAAACTTTTCATCATCAACAACTCCCATCCTTATCTCATAACCTTTGTAAAAAATAGATTTAGGGGCCTCTCCAGGCAAGCGGCCTCCCGTGTCAGTCTTTACATGCATCACCTCGGGGCTAAATCTCGCGCCAGATATCTGTTGCATCCTGGCCATAAAATATTCAGGCATTCTGTCGAGACCAAACCTTCTGCCCGTAATAGGGTTAGTGAATTCAGAATCATCCTTGGGTAAATCCATGAAAACAATTCTCAAGAAAGATTAAAAAACATTCTTATACTGCAACAACACAATTAAAAAAGGCACTAACCTACTTTTGGGATGAAAAAGGTCAGAGTAATCTCTCTCGGAGGATCCCTGATAATCCCTGAAAAAGTGGACTATACTCTTCTCGAAAGCTTCAAAAAAGTCCTAAGAAAAAATTATGGAAAGAACAAGTTTGTTGTTGTATGCGGAGGGGGGAGCATAGCAAGAAAATATATATTTCTCCTGAAAAAAGAGGGCAAGCCAATAAAGGAACAGTCTCTTGCGGGTATAAGGGCAACAAGGATGAATTCGAATGTGATGATTCAATTTTTCGGGGATGAGGCCAACAAATCAGTTCCAATGAGTATGAAAGAAGTCAGGAGCAATTTGAAAAAAAATAAAGTTGTCTTTTGCGGTGCCCTTAGATATGCAGAAAAAGAAACGACTGATGGAACTGCGGCCAAGCTGGCAAAATATTTCAAAACGGAATTGATAAATCTGTCAAATGTTTCCGGGCTCTATACATCAAATCCCCTGAAGAATAAAAAAGCAAAATTTATCAGGACAATTTCGTGGAAATCATTTGATGAGATGGCGTCAAAGATTCCTTACAAGCCAGGACAGCATTTCATCCTAGATCAAAATGCCGCAAAGATAATAAGAAAAAATAAAACTCCTGCCTATCTTTTTGGGCCTGATATGAAAAACCTGAATAACTATCTAAACGGTAAAAAGTTCATAGGAACAGAGATTAAAGAATGATATCAGAAAAAAATATTGAAAGAGCGAAAAACGAGATAAAGAAAACACAAAAACCCATTGTAGTTCTAGCTCAAGATGATAAGTATAACAGGGCAATGCTTGAATACGGAAAATTTCAGGTTTTACTGTCTCCTGAAAAGAATACAGGAAAGGGAAAACTGAAAAAACAGGAGTCGGGCTTAAATCATGTCCTTGCAAAAATTGCCGCCAAAAACGGGATAGCGATTGGGATTGACGTAGAAGAAATATCTAAACTGCCTAAAACAGAAAAAGGCGAAAGGCTTGCGAAAGTGAGACAAAACATCCAGATTTGCAGAAAGGCAAAGGCAAAAATCAAAGTGTTTAATTTTACAAGCAAGCAACAGGCCTTCTCTCTCATGCTTTCCCTGGGCTCAACAACACAGCAGGCAAATGAAGCAATAACTTTTTAACACCTTCCCTCCTTAGATAAAATGGAACATGAAATGCATAAAATAACAGACTCACTGTCCCCCTTAGAGATAAAAATAATCCCCTTTCTGGGCTTAAAAGTTGAGGAGATAGTCAAAAAAACCGGACTTGACATGGTCTCTGTTCTTAGGGCTTTGAGGTTTCTTGAAAATAAGGGGCTCCTGAAATTAAAGCAGGAAAAAGAAACAATCATTGATTTAGGCGTCAATGGAATTTACTACAAAAAAAATCATCTTCCAGAAAGGACGCTCCTACTGCTTCTTAGCTCAAAAAACATACTTTCTCTTGAAGAGGCAAAAAATCTTTCAAAACTTTCAGACAATGAGTTTAAGGTTTCTCTTGGGGTTCTTAAAAGAAAAGAGTTCATAGAGATAAAAAGCGGAAAGATATTCCTCAAGATTGCAAAGGGGGGGCTTGCTGAAAAAACTTCTGAAGAAAAGCTAATAGATATCCTCCCTATAGAAAAATCGCGGCTTTCCAGAGACCATGATGCTGCTCTTCAGGAACTGAGGAACAGAAAGGACATTATAGAAATAAAGGAGCAGTCATCAGTTTCATTTGAGCTGACTGAAGATGGGAAGAAAATTTCCGGAAAAGAGATAAAATCAGATCTTGCAGAAGAAGTCACTACAGAAATGATAAAAAATCCGCTAAAAAAGCAGAGATTCAGAAAATATGATATCGGCTCGGCCGTTCCAAGAATATCAGGCGGAAAAAGGCATTTTGTAAATCAGTCAATACAGCAGGGAAGAAGAATATGGCTTGACCTTGGGTTTAAAGAAATGTCGGGCGGCCTTGTGCAGACATCATTTTGGAACTTTGACGCACTTTTCACCGCACAAGACCATCCGGTAAGAGAGATGCAGGACACCTTCTTCATAAAAAAAATACATGGCTCCCTTCCAGAAAAAAAAATCCTGGATGCTGTAAAAAAAGCCCACGAATCCGGCCTGGATTCAAGCAAAGGATGGAGATATAAGTGGGAGGAAAATGATGCAAGAAGAATTGTATTAAGAACTCACACTACTGCCTTATCTGCCAAAAAGCTGTCTGAATTAAAAGAAGATGAAATTCCTGGGAAGTATTTCGCGATAGGAAAATGCTTTAGAAACGAGACTGTTGATTGGAGCCACGGATTTGAATTCAATCAGTCGGAAGGCATAGTCATAGATCCAGACGCAAACTTCAGGCACCTTCTTGGATATTTGAAAGAGTTTTACAGGAAAATGGGATTTGAGAAAATAAGGATTACTCCGGCATACTTCCCCTACACGGAGCCAAGCCTTGAAATACACGCATTTCATCCTGAAAAAAAGAACTGGCTTGAATTAGGAGGGGCCGGAATATTCAGGCCTGAAGTTACCATTCCCCTTTTAGGAAAGCCCTGCACTGTGCTTGCCTGGGGCCCTGGATTTGACAGACTCATGATGGAAGCGCACAAAATAAAAGACCTTAGAGAATTGTATAAAAATGATTTAAAAAGGCTTAGAGAAAAGAAGGCGGTTATAAAATGACAAACGTAAGATTTCAAAGAAGTGAATTCGAGAAGCACATAAAGCTTGACGAAAAAATCCTGGAAAAAATAAGTCTTTTAGGCACTCCTCTAGAAAATGCAGATAAGAATGAGATTGAAATAGAAGTTTTCCCGAACCGCCCTGACCTTATATCTCTGGAAGGATTTGTGAGGGCGCTTAAATCATTCCTTGGAAAAGATACAGGATTGAAAAAATACAAGCTAAAAAAGCCGGAAAAAGATGAAAAGGTTGTAATAGACAAGGAAGTAAAAACAATCAGGCCATATACAGTCTGCGCAATAGCAAAAAACTTATCTCTGGATAACGCGAGAATAAAATCAATAATAGATCTTCAGGAAAAGCTTCACATAACTCTTGGAAGAAACAGGAAAAAAGCAGCTATCGGAATTTATCCGCTTGAAAAAATCAGGCTTCCGATAAGATATACTGCATTAAAGCCGGGAGAGATAAGATTTGCTCCACTGGACTCCGGAGAGATGACTGCCTCCCAAATCTTAAAAAAGCATCCTGCAGGAAAAAAATATTCAGATTTACTGAAAGGCTGCCAGAAGTATCCTGTATTTCTGGATGCAGATTCAAAAATACTTTCAATGCCTCCGATAATAAACAGTTCAGAGACAGGAAGAATAACCGAAGAAACAAAATCTGCGTTTATAGAATGCTCCGGACACGACCTGGAACTGTTAAAGAAAACTCTTAACATAATAATTACTACTCTCGCAGATATGGGGGCAAGCATCCATCAGATGAGCATACAGGATTCAAAACCAATTGTCACCCCAGATCTCTCTCCTGAAAAAACTAGAATCTCCATTGAAAATATAAACAAACTTCTCGGCCTGCATCTTAATCAGAAAGATATCTCAGTACTGCTGGAAAAAATGGGCCACGAACTAAAATACCCTTATGTTTACAGTCCTGCGTGGAGAACAGACATTCTGCACGAAGTTGATATAGCAGAAGATATAGCAATAGCTTACGGATATGACAAATTCAAATCTGAAATACCAAATATCCCAACATCTGCAGAAGAACTAAAGACGGAAAAGATAAAGGCGAGAATAGCCGAAATCCTTATAGGGCTGAACATGAATGAGATTTCAACATATCATTTAATAAAATCAGAGGAAGCAAAACTGATGAAAGTAGAAAAGCCACTTGAAATTTTGGACTCAAAAACAGACTACAAGATTCTCCGCCCAAACCTGTTCATTCCCGCCCTTAGAATTCTATCAGAGAATGTAGACACAGAATATCCGCAAAAAATATTTGAGATTGGCCCGGTCTTCCATGCAAAGGAAAAGTCAGAGACAGGAATAAAAGAAAATGACTCTCTCTTAATCGGAATAACGCCTGGAAACTTCACGGATGCAAAACAGCATCTGGACTATCTGTTCTCGTCCCTCGGGCTTGATTACCAATTGAAAGAAAAAGTAAGGCACGGATTGATAGAAGGAAGGACAGGAGAGATTATCATGAACGACAAGCCAATCGGATATTTAGGGGAAGTCCATCCTTTGACTCTAAACAAGTCAGGATTGAAGATGCCTCTCGCGGTTGTTGAGATTTCCCTACAGGAAATTTATGATTTAATCTAATTTCTTCCATCTGAACAATAAACCTATTGCCCCAGCAAATAAAACAGGAAGAGCCAAGATTGGTTCAATACCAAAAATTAAGATTCCTATAATAACGGCTATCAAAGCAAAAAAGGAAGATATGACAAACCGAGATGCCTTTCTTCCCCCAGCAATCAGATAGACCATGCCAAAAGAAAGTGTCAAGGAAATTCCTCCTGCTAAAATTGAAACATCAACCACATTAGGAAATAAAATTGCAACAATAGAGGTTATTATTGTCAGCCAGATAGTTCCTGCTCTTACTTTGCTTATTTTCTCTCCCTTTCTATGCATGGCATAATGAGAGGAGATGGCATAAATGTTTGTATCTGCAGAACTCATAACTCCTGCAAAAAAGAGAACAATTGCCAAAGGCAACAAGGAAGCAGGAAGAAAGTTTCTCAAAGCTTCAGTGAATATCAACCCAGAATCAAGCCCAGGGGAGTTTGAAGCCATGAACATGCCTATAAGAAGAAGGAAAAAACCAGCTATAGCAATTGGGATAATCGCCAATCCAAGCCCATGCCTTAGATTTCTTTCATTTTTAGCAGCATAAGCCAGCTGATATCTATCTGAATATGAAAAGACGCTCAATATCCCAAAAAGAAAAAATCCTATAAAAACTCCTATGTCGACACTTGCTCCCTGAAAGGAAAGGATTTCTCCAAAATTATCAGAACCAACTATGCTAAATGTAATTATTATCAGAAGAAAAAAGATAACAAAAGACTGGACAATGTCTGTTAATATGACTGCTTTATGTCCTGCCATAAGAAGATAAACAAGAACAACAAAAGAAGTTATTATTACAGCCCAATTGTAGGATAGCAGCCCAAAATCATCAATTATTTTTCCTGCTCCAATAATACCCGTCAATAACCAGCCAAATAGAATTGCGCTGGAGAAGATATCTGCAACATACATGGCAGTCTTGCTTTTAGTCCTGTCAAAGACGAAATGCCCTATTGTGTAAAACCTGCCTTCTTTGGAATTTCTGAAAATTCTTGGTGATGCCCAGTAAGCAAAAACAAGATATCCTGCTATCAAGCCAAGAAGCATAGAAAACAATCCCAAGCCATATTCATATGCAAACCCCGTATAGGTAATGAAATATCCTGCTCCTATCCCTGCTGCAAACTTAGAGAATAGAATCTGCCATCCGCCTCTGTTTCTTCCGCTTATTAAAAAGTCCTCTGTGGTCTGTCTTCTTGAAACATAAAAGGAAATAGCAAAAAGAGCAAGGATATAAAGAACAAGGTAAATTGTAAGTGAAACAACCATTCAGAACGAGACAACCGTATTTTTTAAATTATACCAAAAGCCTCTACCGGGACTTGAACCCGGGACCTCGACATCTTTGAACGCTCACTATCGAGAGTAAGCCTTTACCAATGTCGCACTCTAACCACTGAGCTATAGAGGCATACATCCCAGAAAAACAAGTTCTATAAAAACCTAACTATGGCTGCCATTCACCAAAATATTGACCTCATTTGGAAGCCACTTGAACTTTACAAGATACCCAGTCACTTCAGCTCCTTGAGTAAAAAGATTGCCAACCCAGTTGGAGTAATAATCGAAGAAAACATCCCTCTCGGATGAGTCAGTCAAATGCAGATTATGATTGCTTATTATAAAAAGAGCCCCCAAAAAAAGCAGCTTAATCACTATTATAGGAATTTTCATTTTGATGAGTTTGTCAAATTTTGCTCAAACCAATCCTGCTGGACTGCATACCCGGTTATATCGCCTACTTTGTTAAATGCTCCTGCCAACCATGAAAAATAATGCCCCGAAAATTCAACAACTCCTGAAAAGCTCTTCAGGTTCGAATCATTCACATCATAAATATGATAAAATGAAAAGGCAAAAAATAGTGCAACTCCTATTGCAAGAGTAACCAGAAAGTACTTCAGAGCAACCGATGAGAAAAAAATAAGGTTTTGGGATCTGAAGATAGCAACCAGAAAAATCAGTACAGCCAATCCAATAACTATCCATCCTGCAATCATGTATATAGAGAAGTTTTCTGATATAAATAGTTTCCCATCAGAAAAGTCTTGCAAAAGTGGTTATAAGAAGAATAATATCTATTATTACAAATGTGATAAACAAAGCTTTGTCTGTTGTTCCGCCGGTTCCTACAATACCAGATGATATCCCTTTTATTGGCCAGAATGGCCTTATTCCTTCTTTTGTGAAACTGTCAGCCAGAAGATGAAAGGAATAGCCCACAAAAAAAGGAAGCGCGGAAACTGGAAAAATGAAAGCAAGCAATAAGGAAGCCCCAACGCAGAAAGTGTATGTATGTAATAGACCTCTGCCTCCTGTCAACAGCTGGGCCGACTTGAAAATTTTTCTCTTTCCCATTAAAGAAAATCCGGAACCAGCATCAGGAAGAAGGCTGGCAAAAATAACTATCGGGACAAAACTCCATTCGTTGCTTACAAAAGGCAAAAAGTACAGGGCAACTCCTATACCAATAGCAAGATGCGTCCTCAATAGCATCAAGTAAAAAAGAAAAGGAGAAATATAAATGTAATGCTCCTGCCGGCAAGCCGTCAGAGCGCCAATCTCGCCTTCGCTCAATTTGATAGAATGCTCCTGCCGGGATTCGAACCCGGGTTTCCGCCGTTCTCCACCACCTCTTTTCTTGATTATAAGGTGATGGCTCAAAAGAGCCTGCCTTAAGCTGGCTGAGGTACAGTCTCAACGACCTTTCCTCGGCTGTTCTGGTTCGAGAGGGCGGTGTCCTTGGCCTCTAGACTACAAGAGCATATATTGATGAGAAAGCATTGGTTTAAAAGATTTTTGTTGATAGCCCTGCCCGGATTCGAACCGGGGTCACGGCCTCCAGAGGGCCGTATCCTTGACCGCTAGACTACAGGGCTATGAGATTAACTGTAGATTACATCTTAAAAACCTTTTCTCCACATAAATATATAAATACAAATCCTTCTTTCCAAATCCATGGTAGAAAAAAAAGAGGTGCAAATTACAATTCTTCCAAAGAATACAAACAACAAGGCGACAGATGAAGAATTTCTTAATGTCCTGCGTGTTGTTGCTCCGGGAACAAATTTCAGATCTGCAATAGATGGGGCCCTGAAATCTGGAAAAGGAGCGTTAATCGTCGTGGAAAATGATAATACTTCAGAGATTATAGATGGGGGTTTCAAAGTGAACTGCCGTTTTACCCCCCAAAGGCTGATTGAACTCGCGAAAATGGATGGCGCCATTGTCATGTCAAGGGACATGAAAAAAATTCTTCATGCAAATGTTCTCTTAACTCCGAACGGCAAGATAGAAAGCCAGGAGACAGGCACAAGGCACAAGGCGGGAGAAAGAACAGCAAAGCAGACCTCCGGGTTGGTAATAGCAATATCAGAGAGAAGAAACGAGACAACCCTCTTTTATAAAAATAAAAGATATATCCTGAAATCAACTGACCACCTCCTAAGAAAAGTAAGCGAGAACATTCAGCTTCTGGAAAAACAAAGGGAACTATTTGACAAAAATCTGGAAAAATTGAACCACCTTGAGATAAGAAATAACTTAAGTCTTAATCAGGCACTAGCGACAATACAAAAGGGTAGAATGATAGAAAAGATATCCGAAGAGCTGAAGAAGCAAGTCATAGAGCTCGGAAGTGAAGGCGCCCTGATAAAAACAAGATTAAAAGAAATAATACACGGAGTTGAAAAAGAGACAAACCTTATAATAAAGGATTACACAAGAGTCGACCTCAAAAAATCAAGAACTCTTCTTGAAACCCTGACTTATGATGAGCTGACTGATGAGGACAACATATTAAGGGCCCTTGCCTATGAAAACGCAGTTTCAGCAAATACAAGAGGATGGAGAATACTCTCAAAAACCACCCTTCTCGAGCCGGAAATCGCCGCTATAATAAAAAATATGAAATCTCTAGGGAAGGCAATAAACTCAAACATAAAAGATTTTTCAGAGATACTTGACAAAGATAAAGCTCAGACATTCAGGGAAGAAATAACAAGAATAAAAATGAACTCATAATTTCAGCCTTCCTTTCTGCCAGTCATTTACAATCATAAAAGCGACCCTATTTTCATCAACTTCTCCTTTCTTTTTGAAAACCCTCATCTTCTCCCCTATCATCTCAAAAATGTCCCAGCTTTCCTTTTTGATTATGTTCTCTTCCAGACCATACCTTTCCCGCAAAGCTTCAGGATTGTCTTTAAGGAATATATCTATTATCCCGATTGCAACCTTCCTAGGGTCCTTTAGCTTATTGACATTTTTTGCATTAAGCAAGGCCAGCTTCACTTCATTCCACTCATTATTCGGAATCACTCCTGGACTGTCGAGAATCTTAAGGTCATCAAAATTTATCCACTGAATTCCTCTTGTTGTCCCAGCTTTGCTCGAAACCTTTGCCTTTCCCCTTCTTGTCAGAAAATTGATAAGAGCAGATTTTCCCGCGTTAGGGTATCCGACAAATCCTATTTTTTCAAAACCCTTTTCCTTAGCCAAAGTCCTTAACTTGCTCCTAAGCCCCTTCATTCCTTCTCCAGTTCTAACAGAAACCAGAAAGTCTCCTTTATACTTGTCCCTAAGTTCCTCAAGAGAACCTTTTGAAACAAGGTCTATCTTGTTAAAAGCCTTAACAAGCTCCTTCCTGTTCTTCCGTACAAGCTTTTCGACCTCCCTGTTTCTGGACAATTCAGGCATTCTGGCATCCACAACTTCCACAACTATATCAACAGCCTTTATCAGATCACTAACATCTTTCCAAAAACCCATTCCATCCTATATTAGCAATCTTTTTAAACCCATTTTTTCTAACACCACAATGAAACGTTCCTCAAGAAGATGGAAAAAAAAGCGCCAGATGAGATGGAAGTGGCAGCGAAAAAGATTAAGAAAGGAAAAGAGAAAGAGAAGACTGCATAGAGAAAGAAGCAAGTAAAGGCAGCTTCATGACAAATAATTCTTCCACGTCCTCCTATAATCCACAAAAGAGCAGAATTGTAGGGCAGGGACTTATAGGCATAATACTGGGACTGGGAATATCCATGACAGCGCTTACATCAATTCCGGAATTGATTAAATCAGAAAGTTCTGAAGAAATAAAACGCACTTCTAATCAAGGTTACATTCAAAATAGCCGAGATTCTTCAAATGATTACTCTGAATTAATACCAAAGATAATAGGAGTTACAGGTATAGCTCTTTCAGGAATTTCACTTCTAAGCATCCCTTACAGACTTGACAGATTATATAACCCCCTCAATAATCAGCTTTAACACAATAATCCTTAAATACACTTTGCCCTAAAATCAATTATGGCTCAGTCAGACATTTGGACAGAAAGGTACAGGCCCTCTGCTTTTGAGGAAGTCGTCGGACAGCAGGAAATAGTCAAGCGCGTCAAGTCTCTTGTAAACAGTATAAACATTCCACATTTATTATTTGCAGGACCAGCCGGAACAGGAAAGTCTACTTTAGCTTTGATAATAGTCAAACAGCTTTTTGGTGATTCCTGGAAAGACAACTACCTGGAATTAAATGCATCAGATGAAAGAGGGATTGATGTCGTCAGGCAGAAGGTCAAGGACTTTGCAAGAACAAAATCTCTCGGCCCGGTTCCATTCAAGGTCATCTTCCTTGACGAAGCAGATGCCCTGACAAGAGAAGCCCAGCAGGCATTAAGAAGGACAATGGAAAACTACACCAACACCTGCCGGTTCATAATGTCCTGCAATTACTCATCGAAAATTATAGACCCTATACAATCGAGATGTGTTGTTTTCAGGTTCAAGCTTCTTGAGAAAAAAGACGTTTCCTCTGTGATAAAAAAGATCTCCGAGAAAGAGGGATTGAAAATTTCTGAAGAGGCAGTAGAGGCCCTGTATGAAATATCTGAAGGTGACTGCAGAAGGGCAATAAATCTCCTGCAGGCAACAGCCTCAATATCACCTGACATAAACGCCGAAATGATTAACATAATAGCGGCACAGACAAAGCCAAAGGATATCAAAGTCGTTCTGGATTATGCCCTGACAGGCGATTTTGTAAAAGCAAAAGAAAAGCTTCTGGATGTCATGCTCTCTGAATCAATTTCAGGAACTGACATAATAAAAGCTATCCAAAAAGAAATCTGGAATCTTGAGATTGAGCCGGAAATAAAAGTCAAGCTTACAGAAAAGACAGGAGAGATAGAATTCAGAATTGTTGAGGGAAGCGATGAGTTTGTCCAGCTAGAATCCCTTATTGCTTCTTTTGTACTTGCAGGATTAGGAAAATAATCAGGAATAATTTATCACCAATTGTCCCCTTTCAGATGAATTTGTCATTCTTGCAACTCTTGGTTTAACCATTGATGCCCTCTGCAATAAAACAGCAGCTTCATCATCTTCTGCAATATCCCCCAAATAAGCCTTGTCCCTTCCAATAAAAGCTGGCCGTTTTATTGAATTTCTTTCCAGACCAGAACAAATGTCTGCGGCAATTCTATGCCCTGATTTCATTACTAAATCATATCTTGTCCTTTCATCGGCGCTTTCAAATCCTGGGAGGAATTCTGCTAAATCCCTTGGAAGAACAGTATGGAAAGCATAACCATGAGCCCATCCAGGCTCAATGCTCTGAAAATTCTTGACAGTTACAAGATGCCAGAGCAAATCAGGATAGAGCATGGAATCAATCATATCTATTCTTCCTTTTTGATTAAACCTCCAGCTTAATTTAAATCTCTCTGCATAATATCTTTCAATGAACATATGCCCGTATACGGGAGTGACAACTGTAATTTTATCATCAACAAGACCAATATATTTTCTCTTTCCCTGTGTGAATTCAATGTCAGAATCCCCGATAGCCTTCCCATTAAGATTATCAAGTCTTGCATAATATTCACTATTGGAGGCAGCGCCCCACTCCCCAAGCAATCCTTTTATTCTTTCAACTTCTGCTTTGGAATCTCCATTAAAAGAGCCATCCTCCAATGCTTCAACCCATTCTTTGAGCTGTCTCCTCTGACTCCTTAGTAAATTTCCCATAGTATCCAAAAAAAAGTGTTTCTTTTTAAAGTTATCACTGTTCCCACAACAATACTTATAATCCCTTTCTCCTAAATAGAAATATGACCTCATATGCAGAAAAATACCGTCCAAAATCCTATAAGGAATTGATATCCCAGGATCAAGCAGCTATGGAAGTCCAGAAATTTATAAAAGAATTTCCAAAGAAAAAAGCAATTCTTCTGCACGGAGTTCCTGGGACGGGAAAGACCTCTCTCGCACTAGCTGCTGCAAAAGAAAACAATATGGAAATTTTTGAGCTCAACTCTTCTGATTTAAGAAACCGCACCAAGCTCGAAGAAATTCTAAAGCCCGCATCCGAGCAGCAGAGCCTTTTTAAGAAAGGAAAAATTCTTCTTATGGATGAGGTTGACGGAGTCACAGGCACAGACATAGGCGGGGTCCCGGAGCTGGTAAGAATTATAGAAAAGACAAGCCATCCTTTAATACTTACAGGAAATGATATCTGGCAGTCAAAATTCTCAAAGCTTAGGCCAAAGTGCAAGTTGGTTGAATTAAAGCCCCTGAAAATAGACACCATAGCCCGCATCCTAAAGATAGTGTGTGAAAAAGAGGGAATACAAGAAAACGAACACTATCTTAGGCAGATTGCAATAAAGTCACAGGGAGATGTCCGTGCAGCGCTGAATGACCTACAATTTCATTCTGCAAGCAAGGGAGAAGACATGGAATACCTGGAAACAAGAAACCAGGAGCAAAGTATATTCAATATCCTCAAATTGATTTTTCAGGAGAGGCAGCCCTTTCTTAATGTGTTTGACAATACCTCTCTGTCTCTTGATGAAATTCTCTTATGGATAGAGGAAAACATTCCAAGAGAATACCAGAATCAATCACTGTATAATGCCTTCCTTGCGCTGTCAAATGCAGACAAGTTCCGTGGCAGGATATACAGGCAGCAATTTTGGAGATTTTTAGTGTATCAGGGAATATTCCAGTCGGCAGGAATTTCATTTGCAAAACCACAACAGACAAATAAATTCACAAAATATGAAAGGCCAAAAAGAGTTCTTAAAATATGGCTCAACAACCAGAAAACTGTAAAAAAGAAGACGATTGCACAAAAATATGCCAAGCTTGTCCACTGTTCTGTTAAAAGAGCTATGAAAGATTTCAATCTTGTCAAAAACTTCATAAAGACCTCACCAAAAATCCAAGGGCAGCTGAAGCTCAATCAGGAAGAGATTGATTTCTTAGGAAAGTAATCCCAATTTCTCATAAACCTCTTCAACTTTCTTCCAATTAACAACGTTCCACCAAGATTCTATGTAATCAGCTCTTTTATTCTGATAATGCAAATAATAAGCATGTTCCCAAACATCTAATCCAAGAATAGGAATCATACCCTGCATAAGAGGAGAATCCTGATTTGCTGTCGAGACTATTTCTAATTTTCCATTATTAACAACAAGCCACGCCCACCCACTTCCAAATCTTCCCAGCGCAGCTTCAGAAAACTGCTTCTTAAAATCATCAAAACTTCCGAAAGAGTCTTCTATCGCACTCATTAGTTGTTCAGATGGCTCTCCAGATTCATCAGCAGGGCACATAATCTCCCAGAACAAAGAATGATTCACATGGCCGCCGGCGTTATTCCTAACGGCTGTCTTAATGTCTTCAGGAACGATTGCAAGATTATCAGCAAGAAGCTCTTCAATTTTCTTTCCCTGCAGTTCAGAATATTTCTGCAATGCCAGATTCAGCTTATCTACATAGCCCTGATGGTGCTTGGTATAGTGTATCTCCATAGTCTTCGCATCTATATGCGGCTCTAAAGCATCATATGCATAAGGCAGTTCAGGCAGCTCAAAAGTCATAATAAGAAATCCATTAAAATCTATATAAAACTTTCTAAATGAATCAGTAACATCTGGTAAATAAAACTGAATAACTATCCGGAAAAGAGTAATATAAAGAAACAGCTCCCCTGTCCTTCTCAATGCTGGCAATCCCTACAGAAACCCCTGAAGCAACTTCCACCAGCCCACTGGAAGGAGTTATCTGAATTTTTCTGATATCCTGTGCCTCTCTGACTTCAAGAGTGGCTCTTTTATCATTTGCTTTTCTGCTAATCCTTTCAGAATCCAAAACAATCACCTCAACAGGGCCAAGTTCATTCCCGGAAAATACAGCTTTCTGTCCTCTTTTTTGAACCCTGACAGTGGATTTCACAACTACTCCTCCGCTTCCTCAAGAACTTCAATCTTTCCAAACTTTCCCGCAGTCAATTGCCTTTCACCCTGAAACTCACTGACATAGCCATTTGTGATATGGACTTTATCTCCTTTACTGACTCTTGTAGCATCCGCATTCCATAATGTCAGCTTAATCTCTCCAGAATCATCTTCAGCAACAGCATTGCATAAAACAAGTTCCTTTCCAAACTTAATCATGCTTCTTGGCTCTTCCTTGCTCTTAATCGTAACAACAACATCAACCTTGCCTTCCCCTGCTTTCAATTCAGCTACTTTCATAAGTCATAGAAAAAATGAGAGTATTTAAGATTTTTGCTACAAAAGGCAGCTGAAGTAAAGATTTGATGGGAGAGCAGAACTCCTGTCCCAGATTCTTCTTCCCGAATAGCAGGAATCGTAAAAAGCGCTTGCAACTCTTTGCAATACTCCCATCTCCTGAGTAAATGTATCAATTTCCCCAAGACTTCTTGGAACCGTTCCCGAGTTTCCTAAAGACAGGCGATATCTTGGCGCTGAAACAAGGTTCCCTGCGGTATCAACGACTGTAGGGATAAAAGATCCGGAGACTATAGGGTTTCTTTGAGAATCAAGAAAAAAACCGCGAAAGTCAATTGGGTCTTTAGTCAAAGGAGACCAGGCATCGCCAAGTCTGTTTTTCATTTTTACCCTCATCCTTTTGAGCGCGCCAGTGTTTTGTATTCCGAAGGAAAGGTTGCAGGAGTAGCCCCCATCAAAAAGGGAGACCCTCATAGTCAAATCTAAGAGTGGAGGGAAAAGTTCTACAGGCCCGTTGTCAATAATCTTTATTTCACTCCTATCTTCCTCCTCATCCATTTCAGCGACGCTTACATTCGAATCAAAAGAGTTAGAATAAGGGGCTGAAAAATTTGTCTGCAGAAATCTGTATAATTCAGTAGTATGCTCCAAAACTAAATTAAAGCGCATGAAGACGGAAAAATAAATTCAGTTATAAATATTTATATCCTAACCTGCAAGTTCCTTTTCAATTATCTGCTCAAAGTTTGCATAGGGCAAAGCTCCCTCAACTTTCACGAAGCCATCTGCCTCATTTCCTATGAAAAATCCTGGAGTCCCTGAAACACCAATCTGCCCTCCATACTGTAGTTCAGAATTGACTTTCGCGGCATACTTCCCTGAATCAACACAAGCACTGAAATCATTCACATCAAGACCAATTTCAGTGGCCCATAAAATATAACTGGATTCTCCAAGTGATGCCTGGTTTTCAAACATCTTATCGTGCATCTCCCAGAATTTACCCTGTTCTCCTGCACACTCGGACGCTTCAGCCGCTCCCTGCGCCTTTTCATGGAAGCCTAAAGGAAAATGCATGTAAACCAATTTTACTTTTCCGGCATCAATATAATTTTGCTCTATCAGCCCAAGGGTATCTGAATAAAATATAGCACAGAATGGACACTCAAAATCAGAAAATTCAACAATAGTCACAGGAGCATTAGGCTGACCTTTAACATGGGCATCTTCAGGAATTTCAACTCTTACTCTGCCTTGACTTCCAGTATTGGTATCATCGGTATTTTCTACAGGACCGGCAGAATCAAGAGGAATAGGCTGAACAATAGCATATTTACCGTCCAGTGTGACATAAATCTGCACCTGCTCTCCATCTATAGCAGTGTTAAAGAGATATAAAGCTCCATCCTTCTCTTTTGATAGTATCTGCGCATCAGCTCCTGCTGAAGAAATGAATTCAACAAGATTATCAGCAGCTTTATCCTCGCTGACAGAATTATACCCTCCCGCACTAAATCCAAATATTAACGAGCCAAGAAGGAGCAACCCGAGCACAAAAGTCGAAACAATCCATGGATTCTCTCTTACTTTAGAAAAATACCTGCCGACAGGAATCTCAATAACCTCATTTTCCTTCTTCTCCTCTGATTTTGGCATCCTGAAAAC
>MNVZ01000015.1 GCA_001872315.1 Candidatus Pacearchaeota archaeon CG1_02_39_14
AAATTCAACATCCTACTAATCCGTGGGGACAATATACTTTACGCTTCTCCTGTGTAAGGAAATTGTTCTAATTCAGGAAAAATTTAGATTGTATAATCAGCTCTAGAAGAGCGAAAAAGTAGTGTTTAGTTGAAGGCTAGAAGCTTTTTGATGGCAATGCTTTAATCTTTTGTACGTGTTTAGCTGACCTATTTCCTACATCATAGAAATTCCGAAATTTCTGATTTGAAATAATCTTAAAATGGATAGTTTGGAATTACATTTCTGTGAAGCTTGTAGACCTCTTTTTGAAGAAATAAAAAGAATTCATAAAGAACAATACGAGAAGCTGGAAACACGTATAATTGAATTAGAAAAGAAGAACAAAGAACTGGAGAAAAAACTTCTTGCATATGAGAATGCCCACACACCTCCTTCCAAGCAAATATTTCCAGTTAGAGAGAAATCTAGTTCAGGGAAAAGGGGGAGGCCTAAAGGATGCCCAGGTTCTACAAGAAAATTCAGGAAACCAGATAGAACAATCAAACTTACAGCAAAGAAATGCCCTTACTGTCATGAAAAATTGGGGAAGCCAGACAGGATAGAGAGCAAAATAATCGAAGACTTGCCAAGACCCAAACAGACAATCATAACCGAATTTCTCCAGGGTTTTTACACATGCCCCCATTGCGGAAAAAGGGTTGAAACAAAGCATGACGACCTCCCTGATTCTGGCAGCTTTGGAAACAACACTCTCACTCAAGTCTCATTAATGAAATTTCAAGATAGGCTGCCATATAGGAAAATACAAGAAGCACTGGAAAGGCAATATGGATTGAAAATAGCACCAGCTTCCATACTTGATTTCACCAAAAGAGTAAGTGATAAATTGGAAAAAACTTACAACCAGATAATCTTCAAGGTTAGGGTTTCCAAATATGCTTATGTTGATGAAACAGGACTCAAAGTAGATGGGAAGAAGTATTGGGTATGGATATTCGTAACAGCAGCAGAAACATTAGCTTTGATAAGGAAAAGCAGAGGCGGAGATGTCCTTGAAAAAGTGCTTGGGATGGATTATGGCGGAATAATCATCTGCGACGGATGGAGAGTTTATCCAAAATTCACAAACAATCTTCAAAGATGCTGGGCTCATCTGTTGAGAGAATCAGACTTTATTGGAAGAAGAGAGGAAGAGGGAAGAAAATTATCAGACAAGCTGCATAGATTTTACAGGAATCTCAATGAACTTCTTGATTCAGATCCCCCTGGAAATGAGAGGAAAGCCATCAAAATGAATGCTGAGAAAAATTTGAAGGAAATTCTCAGGGAGAAATACAAATCGGAGAGAGTAGTCAAGTTCATTAACAAGATCAAGAACGGAATGAACCACTGGTTTACTTTTGTCACAAATCCAATGATAGAACCTACGAATAATATCGGGGAGAGAGGACTAAGAGAATTTGTGGTCCAGAGAAAGATTATTGGAACTCTAAGAAATGAGAAGGGCACTCAGATATACGAAAGATTGATGACCTGTATTGGAACATGGAAGCAACAAGGACTGAATACAAGAGAAGAATTATTGAGTTGCCTTAGGAGCTAAACACGTACCAATTTTTCTTTGTTTTTAATTAGGAAGACGTCTTTGCCTCTGCTGCTTATCCTTTTTTTGACGATAACAGGGAATGTGTTGATGCAGATGTCTTCTGGCTTCTTGAAATGCCAGAATTTTGGATTTTTTACTGTGTTTTTAAAGAACATGCTCTGGAATAGCTTATCCTCATATAATGGGTATTTGGTGTAGGTTTTGTAATCGAGGAGCTGGTTTTCTTTGAGGAAGGACGCTATCTTTCTTAGGATGCCAGAGAAGTCTCTTCCTGAATTATATGGGTCTCTAAGGATGAAAAAGCCTTTGCTGAAGTCTTTTGGTTTGAGCCCTTCTAATTTCAGATCTTTGTAGAAAAAGACTTCTGTCTTTAGTTTCTTGTTCCCGGATTCTTCAACTATCCTTTTCAGGGAGCGGTCGCTTCTTGTGGATATTATTGTCAGGTTCATTAAATATTATTGACCTTAAACAAAAAAATAGTTTTAGGTTTTTATCTCAATAATTCACTAGTAGTTCTAAATTTTGCTAAATTATAAGCGTCTGCTATAGGTTCTATTCCAAGAGGCATTTCCTGGCCATATTCTCTCAATGATCCATGCGCCCTTTCTCTTTCAGGACCTTTATAATCCTTGAAGTGATCTGTCACTTCTATTCTAGGTCGTCCAGAATCATCTTCTCCAACAGAATATAAAGGTCTTCTCAATTCTTCTAATACAATATCATTTAAATCTCTCATAACTTCTAAATTAGCCCTTTCAACAGCATCTCCTGGCCTATTTTCTGCATCTATAGGTGTGTAATTATCTTTTATTGGGAATGAATACATATTCTCATCAATTTTTCAGTTTACATTTCCACTTCTACCTGATTTAGCAAACCTTACCGGTTTTTTATTAATGAAATAAACTAGATGTCTTCCTAGATATTCATATGCCGTTGTTTTCTGACCGTTTATAAGTTAGACATCATTGTTTGGCCCAACATAATAATTCCCAGCTTCCTCACCTAGTTGTGGAACAGATTCACACTTATGAGTTGCAAGTAATTGATCCTCTGTAAGAAAATTAACAGCTACAGGTAATGTAGTATTTTCACTTGGAACTAATATTCTTTGAGCTGGAGAAGCTCCGTTTGCTTGCGTTCTTGAACCGAATGCTAGATCACCGAGTGTCTGACCCCAAAGTGTCAAAAGTGGGGGTTTTATACCTCTTCTGGCAAGTCTTCCAGCACTTAAAGGGTGTTTATTGTAACCAACACCTAAAATAGGGTATGATTGATCAGGGTGTATGCCAGTATAATCTACAACCCTTTGTTCCTTCCCACTCACAAAAACCCTTAAATTACTTATATCCCCATCAGGACTATAAACTTCTCTAGCAGTAATAACACCATTTTCATCTACTGTTGCTACTCATCTTTGACAGTGTGCGAGCTGAGATACCAAAGAACCTATTTTTTATCGAGTATGTAGCTACTAAATTTATAGTAAAATATTTATTTATGAAATCCTAATAATTAGGCATGTACCTCATGATAACCAAGACAAAATACAAGAACAAGATTTACAAACAAGGAATGATAGCTGAAAGCTATAGGCATGAAGGCAAAATAAACCATAGAATCCTCAAAAACATCGGCCCTTTGGCAACCAAGGAAGACGAAATAAAAGCCAAAAATCTTCTTGAGAAGATGAAAAGGGGTAAGAAATTGGTTGCCTTTGATGAAATATCCCACGACAAAGTGCTGGAATACGGAATAGCTTATCTCTCAGAAAAATTATGGGAAAAATTTGAAATGAAAGAAATCATAGAAGAGATGTTTTCTGAAAGGGAAATGAAATTCAACATCTTCGAATCAATCTTCCTCCTTACTGTGAGCAGGCTGTACGGCCTAACAAGCGACCTTGAAACATACGGCTGGATAAAAAATGACCTTCATTATCCCACAGACATTCAACTCCATCACCTCTACAGGACGCTGGATTTCCTTGAACAAGAAAAAGACAAATTTGAAAGGCTCCTTCTCAAACAACTGAAGAAAAAAGAAAACCTGAAAGTGGACACAGTCTTCTACGATTTGACAAGCACATACTTTGAAGGCAAAGGCCCAAAGAAAGCGAAATACGGATACAGCCGGGACAAGAAGAGGGGGAAGAAGCAGGTTGTCCTAGGGCTGGTTCTCTGCAATGGATACCCAATCACTCACAAAATCTGGCCTGGAAATACCAAAGACAAATCAACCCTAAAGGATGCGGTCTCAGACCTCAAAGGCAAATTCAAAATCAAGAAAGTCATCTTTGTCGCTGACAGGGGATTGGTCATTGAAACCAACCTTGAAGAATTGGAAAGCAACGAATACGATTACATCATTGCCACAAACAGGAGAAATGACAACTTTGTCAAGGACTTGATAACCCAGGAAACAGAAAAGGGTGCAAAAACAGTCAAAGTTGACGGGAAAAGGAGGTACATCCTGTGTTTTGACAAGGAAACTCAAGAATCTGAAAGGGAGCATCTGAAAAGAACAATCAAAGAATGTCAAGAAAAACTAGAAAAAATAAGAAAGGACAGCAATGGAAAATCCAGAAGGACAGAGAATGGAATAAGAAGCGATATAGAAAAAAGCCTCAAGAAAGACAAGAAATTCTTCAGCTGGAAATTTTCAAAGGAGAAGGCATTCACCTATTCCCTGAAGAAAGATGTCTGGGAGTACGAGAATGCAATAGCTGGAAAGTTCCTTTTAGTCACGACATCCGGCTTGAACCCAGAGAAGGCAATGGAATCCTACAAGGACTTAAAATTCATAGAGCAGACTTTCCATGAATTGAAGGGCATCATAAACCTAAGGCCGATAGGGCATTACAAGGATGTGAGAGTGGAAGGGCATGTATTCATCTGCGTTCTCAGCATACTGACCAGGAGGTTCATTTCAAGGACTTTGGCCGAGACGAACGAGATTATCAAGGAATTGAAAAGAGTCAAAGCAATAGAAACTACAATAGGAGAAGAAAAATACTATTTCATGACAAAATTGACTAAAAAACAAAAAGAAATTTTCAAGAAACTTGGTGTTGAAGAGCCAATGAAATATTTGTAAGCAATAAAATTTTACTGACTACAAATTCTAAGAATTTGAGACTCTCAGGTACTTTATCTCTCAGACTGTCAAAGATGAGTTGCTAAATATCCCTGTTCCCAATTTGGGAGTGGGTATGGGTACATATATTGAGGGTGTTTTGGGACATTTTCTATTATTCCTTGGTGAACCATAATTTTCTATTGTATATTTTAACTTTTAAAAGATTTCTCTATTTTACTATATAAAAGTAGTAACTATTTTTAAGAAGATTTTAACTATAAATTATGGCTTAAACTAGCTTCCTCGCCTCTATAGAAGCCTTCTCCAGACTTTTGCAAATGATTGTATTCATAAGCTTTAACCCTTCTTTCTTGGGTTTAAAGTCATTTTTTGCGTCTCCTTCCAGGCCTTCATTCATGAAGTTGGATTCCTTGACCTCCAGTTGCATAGCATGGATGTTGCTGATCGGGTCATTGTATTTTCTGGTGATCGCTCCTCCTTTGTATGGGTTGTTTTTTCTCACTACCAGTCCGAGTCCACTGTTTTCATCTTTCAATACTTTGTACAGAGCTGATATTATTCTCGGGTGAGCGGAAGTGTCATCTAGTGTTCCTAGAGAGAAATCAGGTCTTTCTTTTCCTTTATCCGGGGTATTTTTCAGGGCTTTCGAGCTGAATGAATGGCAGTCTATCAGAAGGGCAAACCCGCATCTCTGCTTCATTTCTTGAATTGATTCTTGTATTAATGAGTGGTATCTGTCGTAGAAACCCAGCAAATACTTCTTTTCCTTCTGGTTATATGGGCTTATGGGAATTGATTTGTTAGAAACCGGGAGCCTGGAGAGCGCGTCAACCCTCAAGTGTTTGGGAAGTTTTTTGATTTTGCTGACATCCTTGAACCTGTTCATATCGACTAGATAAGAGCTTAATTTTGAGGCTATTGTTACCCCTTTCCCAGTCTTGTAGACTTTCTCTGTTAGGAGATCGCTACCTATGAGTATGTGTTTCTCAAGGTTCATCTTGCTTTTGAACTCGACCGGTATAAGAGTTCCACCATGTGGAATCGAAAGAATATAGTCGTATGTTCTTTTTTTGAGTGTTATGAGATCTTTTGCTTTCATCTCTTTGGTTTGCTTTGTCAGGATATCGAAGACTTTCATATCATTATTATGGGATTCAGGAATTAAACCATTTTCATCAATCTTCTCGACAGTTCATCCATTTCTATCCGCTCCACTTCCCTGACGATTATCTCGCCTTTCCTTGTCACGGTTATCTTCGGCTTGCCTATGTCTATTATTGTTATGAAGCTTGTGTCAGCGATTATTTTTCCGCTGAATTCCTTGAGGATTGCTTGGATTAGTTTGGCTCTGTCGACTTTTTTCTGCGGG
>MNVZ01000012.1 GCA_001872315.1 Candidatus Pacearchaeota archaeon CG1_02_39_14
TCGCAACAAGAACATTCTCACCGCATCATACTCCTTCGGAAATATTCTTTCCTTGCTGTCCTTTTTTTCGCAAGTCGCTAAATACTTTGCGATTATATTGTTGCTTTCTTTCCAAAATAAACTTATTTTTCTTCCCCTTGTTTTTGAGTATTCCTCTTTGAAATCAAACCTATAATAAGGATGGTTTTCTGTGGGTGCTTCTATATCCTCATACCTAAGGTTAAGAAACTCCTCTATTCTACAACCACTATCAAACAATACTGCAATAAGAAATTTTCCTTCTATTGTTCTACTGGCTTCTATCAATTCCTTAACCTGTTCCTCTGTTAAGACTTCGGGAGTTTTCTTTTTTGCTCTGATGACAAACCACTTTCTAAAGTTTCTTGCCGTACTCCATGATGGGATTTTTATGGGATAAACACATTCTAAGTATCTTGTTAAGGTTTCTGTTAAATCTTCCTTCGTGTCATCTGAATATGGCTTTCCGTTCTCCTTTAAAATTTTATCATTTAATAAGTCCTCTTTTATTTTCCTCAATTTTTTAAGTGTTAACTTTTCTGTGTTTTCCTTATAATTCTTGAAGAATAGGATGAACATATCTATTATTTTCTGCTGTCTTTTTTCTCCTATCGGCTTCCCTGTTATCTCTCCGATTTCTAAAAGCTTCAAGTGTCCCAGCACCTTTTTATATTCCACATCTGAAGGAGCTACTTCTTTAAGCTTCTGCTTCCTGTTCTCCAAGTAAGTCTTATGCATTTCTATCTTATTAAAAACCATGCTCTACTAAGAAAAAGCACCTTTATAAAATGTTCTATGCGGGAAAAATGCGGTATGGGGGAATCGAACCCCCGCCTCCAGATTGGCAACCTAACGTTCTACCACTAAACTAATACCGCATGATAATTTTATAATGAGGGGGTTATTTAAAATTGTTGTTGAGGAGGATTGGAAAGATTAAACTTAAAAACCACTGGATTGTCTAAGATTAAAGGCCCCGTAGTCTAGTGGCAAAACGACTCGTTTACACCGAGTAGTCAGGAGTTCGATTCTCTTCGGGGCCATTCATTCTCTGTATTCCACTAACTTTCCGGCTTCTATCTCTATAGGATCTGCCGGCCTTAATCCACGGATTGCTTTCCTGCTTAACAGATTTATGTGCTTTGCTCCTGCAAGATGGTCTGTTATGAACCATAAATTTTTTTCAGAAGTCATCCAGTTTTGCCTGTCAAATCTGCTTAAGTCTATCGGCATTGAGAAAGAGCGTAATGTTTTCTTTCCATTTGAATTGAGAAAGTACTCATGGAAAAAAGATATGGCAAGTTCCCTGATATCCCTGTAAATGGGCTCTCTGTACCTTAAGACAGCGTGATTTGTTTTTGTTATTGCCCCCCATTTCCCTGCTTTCCTGAATACTGCGAGGACATGATCATCGTCTCCGGGAGCTGAATTAAGGTCAACTATAAGCGGCTTATGTCCCTGCAATCTTAAAGCTACTGATGCGAGAAGTGCACCCTCAACGCAGTGCGCTTTTCTCTCCCTTAAAACTTTTCTTGGGGACATGCAAGTCTCTCCGTTTTTTTCAAAGTTTTCTTCCAGAGAATTAACAAAGTCCTGAACTTTTACAGGAGTCCTTAGTTTTCTTAGTATTCTCAACTCTTCTTCCGTAAATCCAAAATCAGGTTTTTTCACTTAATAAAAGATGAATTAATTATAAAAACCTTATCAAAATAAATCAGAGCAGCTCCTGAAGTATCCACACCTTTCACATTTTAGCTTGCATGTTCTTTCTATCATCTTCGCTCCGCAGGATTCGCAGATTAAGTAATTGTCATCTTCTTTCTGGAGGTCTATAAATCGATTTTCCATCAGATGAAGTCTGAAATCTTATGCTTTAATTCCAAGTAGACTATCCAAATGACCAGGAGTATTCCATCGAGAGTTGGTATTGCCCATGGAATCACCGACTGAGGAAGAAAACTTAAGATATCTATCCCATAATTAGCCATTGACAATGGATAAAAAAAGAAAGCAGATTCCCCGAATATTGAGTCCAGAAGTATATGGAACAATATGCCTATAGACGACATGAGAAAGATTATGCTTAGCTTTAATCTGTGCCTGCCAAGATTGCATATTTTTGCTTTTGAATGGGTGTGCATAAAAAATAAGAAGAGTATGAAAAATACCAACGGGAAAAATAGTGAATGTGTAAAGGTCTTATGTATATTCCAGTTATCAGAACCGATAAATGCAAGGATGAAAGAGATAGGTATGTCTATATCTGGAAGCACTCCGCCAAGACCTGCAAAAAGAACATAGTGCAGAGGGAAATGTTTTTTGTCTTTATTCCTTAGATAAAAATCCCTGAATAATGCAACTATTAAAATTGGAGTGTGACTGCTTGCGGCATTTTCAACTCCTTTTTATTTGAAGATAAATAAGATGCGCTTTAATTACCTTTTCTTTTCGGAAAAAGTGCCCTCATTATTGCCCCTCTTCTTTTTGGATCTGCAAGATGCCCTGGAACTGATAAGTAGATATGAATGTCCCTATCTAATAATCTTTGCCCTCTGCTTATATGGCCGTAATGGGGCTTAAATTCTCCTTCTGAAATTCTTCTCTTAAGAGAATCTATGCTGAACCTATTTTCTGTAGAATCTGTCCATGAAATATTTGAAGTTCCTGCCCTTTTGTAATTGTGGCCTCCTGTCACCGTAATTATTGGGGCATCTTTTATAGGAGTATCTAAAATTTTCTTCACTTCTATCGGAGAAACGTATGAGGAGACTTCTATTCCATGCACAAGGCCATCTTCATAAAGTCTGAAAGCAGATTTGGGAGTTGCTCCGGTTTTATCTCCTACATTAGAAAGAAGGACAATTCCGTTCAAATCAATTGCTCTTCTTAGTGTTTCTCTTGTATCTCTTCCCGGCATTATTATTTCTTCAACACCTATTACATTAATATCTACATTTGTGTTATCTCTTTCCAGTGTCCTTATCTGCTGTGAGTTTAAGATTACTAAATTTGATTTTCCATACATTCCAGGAACTTTGCCTGTTATCTCAACAAAACCTGAGCCCTTAGAACGATTTACAGAATATTCTGAAAGACTTACCAACTGACTCATATAATCAAAAAACCTATGATCTATTCCAGATGTTTCTGTGTGGCAGGCGGTCAAGGAAACTATGTCCAATCTACCCATCCAATTTTTTACTATTTCATTTAATGAGGGGACATTATTTTTATCTCGTGGGCTATAAAAATGAGGATAATTTCTTAAGTCTGCTTTTACCATAAAAATTCAAATCAATGACTCGTTTATAAAATTATCCTGCGAGGCCCCTTAAGATATATCCTACAATAAATGCAAGGGCCGCTGCGATTCCTCCTATCAGAAGGGTTTCTATTGCTGAATGGGCTATCGGCTTTTTGACAATGCGGCCTTTCATTCCGCCGACAAACAGGAAAGCGAGAGCTGTAAGAATTATGGAGATTGCTATTTTATATTCATTAATAGAAGGCATGAAAAATGCCAGGACAAATGACATCAGAGGGATGAATCCTATTATTATGAAAGAAATAAAAGTTGCAAGTCCTGTCTTGAAAGGATGCCTTGCTTCTTTCTTGTATTCTGGGGAATCCTTGTGATATCTGTGCAGCTCAACCTGTGACTTTACTGAAAGATAATTCGAGATGGCCATTGAAAAACCGTCAGCCAGAAGATTTGCAAAGCCAAAGATAATAACAATGCCTGCAGATAAGGAAGCTCCCATCGCGCCTGCGATGACGGCTAGAGTTGTCACCGCGCCATCTATTCCTCCATAAACAAACTCCGGAAGATATTTTCTCTCAAAATTCTCCTTCATATTTTATTATGGACTGGCAAGATTATAAATTATACTATGCTAAGATTTAAAGGCTGCTAAGGAAGAAGTTTTAAATAGGAATAAAGGTTAATCAGAAAATGAATGAAAGCAAGGATACGCTGACAGGGCACATTAGTTCTCCGATAAAATACGACCCCCATATGCAAAATAAATCTGCAAATGGCGCCGACGAAAATCTCAAGGAAATTGAAAAAATCAAGGGGAAGCTTGAGGAGTTCAAGAAAAAAGTAATTAAAAAATTTCCATTCACAATAGCGCTAAGTGTCCTTCCCGCGGATTCATTCAAATTCTTTGAGGAGGATGAAGGTCTGCTTCCAGAGGAAATTGCGAGAAAGCCGCTGCATTTAATGCTCATCATCCCCGAAGACAATTTTAAGGATATCCCAAAGAAGATAAAGCCTGAAATTGTTAAATTTGTGAGTGAGAGCAAGCAGGAACTCTGGGTCCACATAAAGACTCCTGTTGATATATGGAATTATGGATTGGACAGCAAGTACGAATTTTTAGATGCAGTTGGAAGAAGTATGCCTCTTCACGATTCCGGGCTTCTCGGATCTGTTAGACTGGCGACAATACACAAGACTCTTGTTTTGAGGAAATTTGAAAAGTATGTTGCATCATATGTTATTGGGGGAAGCCTTGTTACAGGGACTTCAGGCAAGGATTCTGACGTTGACACAATTGTAATAATAGATGACACTGATGTAAAAAGAATGCCGCGATTGCAATTGCTTGAGAAGCTTAGGGGAATTATTTATGATTATATAAGAGAGGCAACTGCTCTTGCCGGAGTCAAAAATCCTCTGAATGTGCAGGTCTACTTGCTGACAGATTTCTGGAATAATGTTAAAGATGCGCATCCCGTAATGTTCACTTTCATAAGAGACGGAATTCCATTGTACGACAGAGGAACGTTCCTTCCCTGGAAGCTTCTTCTTAAGATGGGAAAGATTAAGCCAAGTCCTGAAGCTGTTGATATGTTCATGAAAGAGGGTGACAGAACGGAGTCTCTTTTCAAGAGAAGATTAATGGATAGTTTTGTTGACATATTCTGGGGGGTTGTCACACCAACACAGGCTTTACTGATGCTGGCAGGAAGAGCTCCTCCAGTTCCAAAAGTTCTTGCCGCTGAAGTTAAAGAGGTTCTTGTTGAGAAAGAAAAAGTAATGGGTATGAAAGACTGGAATTTCCTGGACAGGACGATGAAACTTTGGAAAGATTATGAGCATGGGAAAATGAAAGAAATATCCGGAAAAGGAGTTGATGATATTTACAAAAGCTTTGAAGAATACATGGGTAACATAAAGAAGATAAGAGAAAAGCTTGAGCTTAATTTGAGAGAACACGAGGCTGAAAAAATACATACTGAAATATTCAGCCTACTGAAAAATACATTTGGAAACAAGAGCCAGGAAATGCTTGTGAAAGATTTTGAAAAAGAGCTTGTTAAGAAAGGAAGAGTTGAAAGCAGAATGATTGGAATCCTGAGAAACGTTCTGGAAGCCAAGAAGAAAGCAAAGAACAAGAAGGTCACTTCGAGCGACATCCATAGGCTAAGCAGGGATGCTGTTGATCTGATGAATAAGCTTACTGAATATAACCAGAGAAAGGAGCTTGTTGCTCTTGAGAAAGGAGTCGTACAGGTAATTTACGGAAAGGAAGGGGAAAAGAAAGCAGAGATTGTCCTTACAGATTCAGGGGAATTTGTAGTTGATAGGGAAATAAGGAAGATTTCAGGAAAAAAGATTGCTGAAAGCAATAAAAAAGAACTTGAAGAGGCAATCTCAAAGACAAAGGACAGGACAAAGGCAAAACTGAATTCTGAAACGCTTGAAGTTTTGAAAAAAGAGTTTGGTGATTACAGCATCGTTATGTAAGAACATTATTAAATGGGAAGAGTTCTTGAATTTTATGGCCGATAAAAGAAAAACTGCCTTGATTATAAGCTCTTATGATAATAATCCGGCAACAAAAAGGAAAATCTTATTGTTCCTCAAGCATGCGGGAGGCCTAAGAGATCTTGGAACTGTACTTATTGACAGAAATACCCGTCAAATCAGAAAGTACTGTAAAGAAGCGGAAATCCCGGTTATAAGAACAGACTTCAGAGGGGATTTTCTTAACGGGCAGAATTTTGAAAGCCTGACAATTATAAGGGCTTGTGAAGCAGATGATTGTTCCTTAAGAATCAAGCCCTACCTTGAAGCTCCAGGAAGAGGTTACGTTGTAACTTCACGCTACTTGAGCTGGGACGGCCCGCTTGATATCAACTATACCTGAAAGGACGTAAGAAACTTTAAAAACCCGTTTTTCTGATGATAGGCATGAAAGGTATCGTTGTTCAGTTCAGAAGAGGAAGGCATGTCATACATGAGAGGCATTATCTTCTTGACATTGGGCTTAAAGACAGAGAAGAAGCCAAAAAAATGAAAGGCAAGGAAGTTATCTGGAAGTCTCCGGGAAACAAGGAAATCAGAGGAAAGATATCAGATGCTCACGGAAACAAGGGGCTTGTGAGGGCTATTTTTGAGCGTGGATTGCCAGGACAGGCAGTCACCACAGAGGTGGAGGTAAAGTAAAATGGCGTCATTAAGAAAAGCATCTTCATATTCAAAAAAGAAGGCAAGGCCTTACACAAGGAAGGCAAAGGTCCAGAAGAAGAGCTACATAAAAGTTATTCCTCATAATAAGATAGTTAAGTATAATATGGGAAACCTACAGGCTTACAATGCAGGTAAGTACAAATATGAGTTAAGATTGCTTTCGGCTGAGAGGTCACAGATAAGGGATAATGCCCTTGAATCCTGCAGACAGCTTGTGAACAAGACACTTGACAAAAAACTTCCCGGAAGATATTATTTTGAAGTCAGGATTTTTCCACATCACCTGCTAAGAAATAATAAAACTGCGGCAGGAGCTGGAGCTGACAGATTATCTACCGGAATGAGCCATTCTTTCGGAGTTGTTGAAGGAAGAGCGGCCATGGTTCCTCCCGGAAAAGATGTCTTTCTTGTCAGTCTTGAAAATGAGGCAGACGTAAAGGCTGCAAGAGAAGCATTGAATATGGTGAAAGCAAAACTTCCGTGTAGGACAAAACTTAATTTTCAGAAACTCAAATAGGCTGACGAGAGTTATTAATCTTCCTCATCTTCATTCTCATCCGAAGCAAGACACTTGCATGACAGCTCGGATTCCATTGAAGCCCTTATTTCGGGATTTGGCATAAATTTAATAGGGGTTTTTGTATATAAACATTTAGAAGAGGGTGTATGGTAAAAATAAGAAAGGCTGAAAAAATAAATTTCAGGTATAACTTAAAGGTATACTGGGAAATAGCGAGAAAATATAAGGGGACTATGTTCTTCGCTGTTCTTCTTGTCCTGGTCAGCTCTACAACCCATGTTGCTGATAAATTTATCTTCAAGGTTGTTGTGGATAGAGGGACTGATTTTATTAACTCCGGCTTGACAAAAGAGGCATTCATTGGGATACTTGTAAGCTTAACCTGGGCATATATAGGAATAATCCTTATCAGGTCTGTATCCACCTGGCACAGGATAGATGCAGTAAACAGGCTTGATTCCTCTCTGATAATAGATCTTAAAAGAAAATTCTTTAACCATGTTCTCCACCTTTCCCATAAGTTCCACACCACCCATAAGACCGGGTCACTTATAGCGAGGATGACGAGAGGGGCAAATGCTATAGAGAAGATGACTGACTTTATGGTGTTCAATACATTTCCATTAATCTTTCAGTTCATTCTTGTTGGCGCTTCTCTTTTCTACTTTGATATAGCCACAGGATTTGTCGTTTCAGGGATTGCCATAGTATTCATAGGATATAGCTTATGGATACAGGAAGCACAAAAGAAATCCAGCATTGCATACAACAATTCTGAAGATCTTGAAAAGGCAAACATAAGTGATATCTTCACAAATATAGACTCTATCAAATACTTTGGAAAAGAGAGAGCCATAACCAGGAAATACGACAGCCTTAGCGACAGGACAAGAAGAAAAGCATTGTGGAACTGGGGGTATTACAGATGGTTTGATTCCGGGCAGACATTCATCCTTGCTATTGGCACCCTGCTGCTGATAATGTTCCCTATATTGAGGCTTCTGCAGGGGGAGATAAGTATAGGGACCATTGTTTTCATATATACTTCGTATTCCACTTTATTTGGCCCGTTGTACGGCCTTGTCCACGGAATGAAAGGATTCTACCTCTCAATGGCTGATTTTGAATCATTATTCCAGTACATAAAAGTTGAGAATGAGATAAAAGATAAGCAGGGAGCCGAAGAAATCAGGATAAGAAGAGGAGAAGTTGAATTCAAAAATGTTTCATTCAATTACGGAAAAAGAGGGCTACTCAAGGATTTCAATCTCAAGATAAAAAGTGGGGAGAAAGTTGCACTTGTAGGGCATTCGGGAAGCGGAAAGACCACTATAGTGAAGCTTCTTTACAGGCTGTATGATGTTGATTCAGGGAATATAAGAATTGACGATAAAGATATCAGAGACTTTAAGCAGGAGTCTTTAAGAGGAGAGTTAAGTGTTGTGCCGCAGGAAGCAATATTGTTTGACGATACTATCTACAATAACATCGCTTTCTCAAATCCGAGAGCGAGCAAGGAAGAAGTGAGAGCAGCTATCAGGTTCGCACAGCTTGATAGGATGATAAAAGATTTTCCAAAAGGAGAAAACACTATTGTAGGAGAAAGAGGGGTAAAGCTGTCCGGAGGAGAAAAGCAGAGAGTTTCTATTGCCAGAGCGATACTGGCAAACAAAAAGATACTTGTTTTAGATGAGGCAACCTCTTCCCTGGATTCCAAGACGGAATATGAAATCCAGAAAGACCTTGAAAAACTAATGCAGGGAAGGACAAGCATAATTATCGCCCACAGATTATCCACTGTCATGAAGGCCGATAAAATAATAGTAATGGAAAAAGGAAGAATAGTGCAGGCAGGAAAGCATAAAGATTTGATAAAACAGAAAGGAACTTACAGGGAGCTTTGGAACCTGCAGAAGGGCGGATATATAGAATGAAAAAGCTATTAAACAGGCTGCCCCTTAACCAATTATGAGAAACGGATTTAGAATCACAGGAATTGCGCTTGTATTTCTTGGAGTGGCTCTTGTATTGAATTCAGGAATATTTCTTACTGGACTTGCTATCTCTGGCTCGACAGGAAGCAACCTTGGGTATCTTATAAGAGGTGGAGGATTCATCGGAGGGATAATAATATTAATTGGAGGCATCCTACTTTGGGAGAGCGCAGTTGCAGATGAGAGAAGAACAAGAAAATCTGACCTGGAAAAAAGCGTGCAGGAAGCCGTTGCCCAAGGAGTGCCGGAAAGCGATGCTAAAATAATTCATGCGTATGCAAACAAGAAAGTTAGTTCTGGAAAGTGGGTTGAACTTGGAAAAATAACAGTCAGGGATACGAATAATCCCGAGGAGTTCCCTCACGGAACTTCTTTATGCAGATACTGGGGACCGTCTGAATATCTTGGCTCTTCGGCAAAAAAACTGAAAAATTTATATGATGAAGGAGTGATAGGAAAAACCCATGAAGTTGTCAGGGGAAGCGACACTTACAGGACAGGAGGCAGAGAATCTGAAGGGACTATGAGTGTGCCTGAAGTGGGAAGAGTTTTGCACAGGCATTGGGAAATCGCGCAAATGTATAAGAAGATAAGATATGGAAAAGGAGAATAATTATTCTAAAAGACGCCTCATGTGGTAATTGAAATCTTCCCTGTGTTCAGAGTAATAGGTTCTTGCTGATTGGTCATGCAAGCCGTGGACAAATTCCAAGGCATCTGACAATTCTTTAGGCATCTGCTCTTCAGAAAGATTATTTAGCCTTGAGCCTATTTTCTCCCCGACTTCATATACCAATGACGCTGAAGCCCTTCCATCAAAAGCGTGCCTGAATAATTGTGCAAGTCCTCTTTTTGCTTTTTCTACCGAGTCTGTATTTTCTGGCGTCATTTTAATCTTCCCCCGGGATACTCCAGTCATAACTATCAGGCCTGGGATCTCTGCCTGCCATCCAGAACATTGACTCTTCTGTTCCCACCCTACCTATAAGCCTCGCAAGCATGATTGAAACTTCAGGGACGTAGAGTTTTCTGTTCTTGTCTTTCCCCTCAATTGACGGGTCTGTAATCAGAACATTGTTTCTCAACTTTCTATAAAAGTCTGCTGCCAGTTGAGACGGCTTTGCAAATTGGTTCATATCCCATGGAACTTTATTCTGCATTTTTACCATAAAATGAGCTGACACACCAAGCATTCCAGCGACATCGTGTGGATAAGTTATCAAAGAATGACTTTCCTCCTGGTCTCCCTTGAACTTATATCCAAAACTCCAGAGGCTATGCTCCGGCACTTTGCCTTCTGAATAAGTTGAATTGAATCCTAAAGAGATGGCATGTTTAGCCCTGTTATCTATAACCGGAACAGAATGCAGCCTGCTTTGGTATCTTTCTTTTTTTTCTGTTCTTGACGGAACGGAAACAACTATGTTTGCCCCTTCTGTTTCAACCCTTTCTGCATCGGGATAGGGCTTTACATCTATTCCACCTGCGCTTTGAACTGCATATGTAAATATTCTTGCCCCTTCCATTAACCATGCGAAAGGAACCAATCTTTTTGTCCTATCTCTGCCTTGGACTGGCCTAAATGCATAACCTACAGATTGAATTTCAGACTCTGATTCTCCTTCGAGATGATTTGCAAATGCTTCCGCTCTGATTTCATGAGGAAGCCTTGTTTCTTCCATGGCATCCTGGAGACTTCTCGCTTGAGGCAAATTAATATAATGGCCGTGCTTGTATGCTTTTCTTGCAGCTTCTGCGCTTGATGCGTTTCCAGAATAGAACCTGCCTGGAATTATCTGAGCCCTGATTAGAAGAGCTTCAGTGGGCCCAAGCTCAAATATCCTATCTACCAGCCCTTTTGCAGTGCTAGCCGGCCTGATATCAAGCTTTCTGATTTGGGTTGGAGTTCTCTCTCTGAAAAATTTTTTTCTTACCATCCGGAAAAAATAGGGAGATTACTTTTAAACCTTTCTATTTCGCAACTTCATAGGAGTTACAAAAAGATAACTTTAAAAAGTACATTGAAGCAAATTTTTGATGGACGCACGGCAGATTATAGGAAACTTGGTTAATGAGAATGCCCAGAGAAGGCTTGAAGAAAGAGTGTTGGAGATTGCAGGAAAGGGTCCTGGAAGAACAACTCCTGACATGATTGAAGTTCTTGAAATGGCTGAAGAGATGGGTGACAAAAACGCTGTCTGGATTCTTAGAGAGAAGTTTGCAGAGATAGGGGAAATGCAGGCCAGAAGAAGCCTTGCAATGAGAAAAAACAGGACAAGGAGAGATGAAAAAGAGAAAAGGCTTGAAAATTATGTTGAGGCAAATATCCAGGCAATCGAGCAGGGGCTGGAGTTTGTAGGCAGGCAGGACGCGCTGCATTCCGGAAGAACAGACGTGACTGCAATAGATGCCGAGGGAAGGGAAGCTGTGATTGAATTAAAAATGAACGGTTACGATCCGGCTGGCGTTTCACATCAGCTCATGAAATATCTTGGAGAAAAAGATGAGAGCAGGCTTATTTTTGTCGCGCCAGAGATAAGGCCAGAGCTGTACTTTGCATTGAAAGCTGCAAAAGTTGATGATAGAATCAGCTTTATGATTGTGAATCAGGACGGTGAAGATTATAGTTTTGAAAAATTCAACGGAGATTTTGGGGAGATACAGAAGATTGATTTCACAAGAACCAAAAAAGACAGTGACGACGACACTGTTGAGATTGTAAGGGCAGAGAAGGCAAGAGAGGTTACGAGAAAGAGGCAGAATTTAGAGCAGAAGACTGAAACTCCCGCAATCACCCAGGAAACTGGATCTGTTGAGGCAGGCCAAAGATGGACAGCTGATGCTGAAAAAAGATGGGCCCTTGAAACGGAGGGCGCATTCTTATTCTCTGAAGAAAAAGGATGGATTGGCGTAAGCTATGTTGAGCCAATTGAAGATGTAAATCTTCCTGAAAATTGGGAGAGATGGTACGAGGCAGACAGAGAATTAATCCCGGGGGAAGTTGGTGAAGCTATACTGAGAAGAGGTTATAGGGCAGTACATAGAAGGAATTCAAGCCTGGCAGAACACTCAAGAAAGGAAAACCTCCAAGGAGAATATGAGGGCACAGAAAGAGAATTTTTCTTTATAGGAAGAGATTCCGAAAGGATAGATAAAGAAACAAGAAGGCACATCAGAAAAATTCTGAAATTAATAAATGAAAGAGTGAAGCTAGAGGACACTGAAAGAGTATATGTCACAACATCACATTCTCCTGATAAAGAGCCAGAGGCAAAGCAGGCCAAAATAAATTCCAGAGAACTTGCCCTGTTCAGAATTCTCAAGGGAATGCCTACTCATCCCATCACAGGCCTGGAAGATTTAGAAATGGCTGTCCAGGGCATGAGCCTTTTCCCGAAGAGATATTTTGAAGCGGTAGAGGCCGCCCTGATGAAGGCGAGTGAAGGCATTGATGAAGAAGGCATACAAGAGATTGTCAAAAGAGAATCAGAGCTTCCCCAGCATGCCATTTATGCAAATCACTTTTTTTCAAGAGAACTGGGTGACTGGATAGTTGAAAAGAGGGAAGTATCCCGGGCACAAAAAGATAATCTTGAAAAACTTGCTGACAATTCTAAAGTCATTGAGCATCATAGAAAATATCTTGATAGAAGAGTAATTTATCTTGAAGGTGATGAATGGAACAAGGAAAAAGCCAGCAATTATATTACTTCAAAATGCACTCTAGAAGAATCAGCTATATTAAACAGCGCCGATACTATGGTTATGCAGTTAACTGGAGACAGGCTGACAAAGGTAATCCAGATGATTAGTATGACATCTAATGGTTTCCAATCTTTGAATCCTGACAATCCCGAATGGAATAAGGAAGAAGGCATCGATTTAAAATTAAATTTTGTTCAGGCCCTTGGTTTCGCTGAACAAAGATTAAGAGAATTAAATGGGATAATTGCTAGGTACAGGACAAGTAAGGATGTAGTAAGGGCAATTAAAATTCTCAAAAGAATAAGAGATGAATCAGAAGGAGTTGGGAGAGGATATGCTCAAAACCAAATGTGGTTCACTTCAGGGCTTGATTGTGATACCGTCGTTGAAGAGATGAGGCTTAAAGTACAGAGAACAAGGGCGCTGATGGAAATAGACCCAAGACTTGCAATGCTTTATATGTCTCATACCGACAAAAGATATTTGTTCTATACCGGGCAGGTTATGGATGCTGAAGAGGCAGTAAAAAGTCTCCGCAAAGCCAGCAAGTATGCCCGTTTAAGGAGAAAGATGATAGAATCAGATACGAATCATTACAAGAGCATAATAAACACATTCATTACAAAAGAAATGCCTCCCGCGGAAATGGCTACTGCACTTACTCACTCTGAACCAGAGATAAAATCTCCTGAAGTTCCTGTTGGCGAGGCGTTCTTACAGAGAGTCCTTGAAAATAAATGGGAAAAACGGATATAGCGAAGACACTCTTACGAGAATCCGATATTTTGCCGAAGATGCTGAAGCATATGGCTTTGATGATAAGCAGATGGAAAAAATGGCGGAATCTATTAAAGGAGTGAACCTGCATAAGAGATTAAGGAATAGAGAATCAAGGCCAAGCGACACACAATTAAGGAATTTCTTTGATGATATTACTCTGAAATATGTCATGCATGGAAATGTTCCGGATGCCAAAGACCTGGAAAAAGTGTATGAAGAGGCATCTTTATAAATAGGGATTTTATGGAATTTTATGCTTGTAAAAATTTTGGGTGCGATTGACCTTGTATCTTCTTTTGTATTTCTAATGATGACATTCGGACTTGAACCATTTATCCCCCTTATTCTTTTTGCTGCCGGACTGCTTTTCTTTAAAGGGCTTTTTGCTCTTACAGGGGATGTTTTAAGCTTTATTGACCTTTTTTCATCAATTATTCTAATAGTTGGGATATTTCTGACAGTGCCTGTTTTCTTATTGTGGATTCCTGCATTTCTGCTTTTAGGCAAAGGATTGGTCAGTTTTATCTAAAATTGGAATAATATTTATTAACTCATCTTATCTTTCAGAGGGATGATAAAGAGGGATGATTTCGTTAAGTGGTTTTCTGACCTTAGCAACAAGGATGTTAATATTGCAGGAGGCAAGGGAGCAAGCTTAGCGGAGATGTATAGGCACAAATTTCCTGTTCCTCCTGGATTTGTGATTACTGCTGATTCATACAAATACTTTCTTGACAAGGCAGGAATAAGAAATGACCTGAAAAGGATGTTGAGTGAGCTGGATGTGGATGATACTGCGGCGCTTAACAGGGCAAGCAAAAAGATAAGGGATTTGATTGATGGTAGCAAGCTTCCTGATGAATTGGAAGAGGAAATCCTGGAGGCCTATAGCGTCCTGGATGAGAATGACATAAAGGGGGCTGGGCTTGGGGCTTCAGATATCTTAAGAACTTCTCATGAAAGGCCGTTTGTTGCTGTAAGGAGTTCGGCCACAACCGAAGATTTAGCTGATGCGAGCTTCGCAGGACAGCAGGATACATTCCTTGCGGTTAAGGGGGACAAGGACCTTATAGACAAAGTAAAAAAATGCTTTTCTTCATTATTTACTCCGAGAGCTATCTATTACAGGCTAAAGAAAGGATTTGAGCATGACAAGTCATTTATTGCTGTTGTTGTGCAGAAGATGATTGACTCTGAAAAATCAGGAGTCATTTTCTCTAAAAATCCTCTGAAGGATGATGGCAATGTTGTTATAGAGGCTGTTTATGGATTGGGAGAGGGAATAGTTTCAGGGAGAATTCTTCCCGATCATTATGTTGTAAATCCCAGAAATGATTTTGATGTTGCTGACAAAAAAATTTCTGATAAGAAAATAGCTTTAGTGAGGAACTCTTCAGGGCAGGTAGGTGAAGTTAAGCTGACTGATGAGAGAAGCAAGGCGGAAGTTTTGAATTCTTATGAGCTGAAAAGATTGAGCCAGTTTGCCCTTCAATTGGAAGAGCATTACAAGAAGCCGCAGGACATAGAGTTTGCTATTGAAAGGGATGAGTTTTATATTGTCCAGAGCAGGCCGATAACCACGAAAGTTAAGACGAGCGAGAGTGAGATTGGGGGAAACGTCCTCTTTACAGGTCTGGGCGCAAGTCCTGGCGTGGGGTCAGGAGTTGTTAAGATAATAAGAAGTATGGATGACCTGGACAAGATAAAAAGAGGGGACATTCTTGTTACGAAGATGACAAATCCTGATATGGTTGTTGCTATGCAGAGAGCTGCAGGAATTGTTACCGATGAGGGCGGGACGACGAGCCATGCCGCTATTGTTTCGAGAGAGATGGGGATCCCTGCTGTTGTCGGAACAAGAGTTGCAACGGAGAAGCTGAAAGATGGGGAAGTTATCAGTGTAGACGGATTCACAGGCAGAATTATAGAAGGAAGGGCTGAAGAGAAGAAAGCTGAAATTAATCCTATTGTTGAAACAAGGACGAAGATAAAAGTCATTGTTGATTTGCCCGACTATGCGGAAAGAGCGGCAAAATCAGGAGCGAGAGGGATTGGATTGGTAAGATTAGAGAGCCTGATTGCAGAGAAGGGAGTTCATCCTGTGTTCTATATGAAAAAAGACAAGCTTGATGAATATATTGATATTATTCATTCCGGGTTGAAGAAGATGGCGCTTCACTTTGATGAGATATGGGTCAGAAGCAGTGATGTCAGAAGTGACGAATATAAGAACCTTGAAGGGGCCCCAAAGAATGAGGAGGGCAATCCAATGCTTGGGGACCACGGAATAAGATTCAGCCTGAAGAACCAGGATTTGCTTGAGGCGGAGTTCAAGGCAATAAAAGAACTAGCTGATGAATTTCCGGGGAAGAAGTTTGGGATGATGATTCCCCAGGTCATAAGGGTTGAAGAAGTCGATGAGTCGAGGAAGATTTTCCTTGGGCTGAACATGCCTGAAAATGTGAAGTTTGGTATAATGATTGAGACTCCTGCCGCTGTTTGGGCTATAAGAGAACTTTCTGAAAAAATAGATTTTGTGAGTTTTGGGACTAATGACTTGACACAATACACTCTTGCGATAGACAGGAACAATCCCGATGTACAGGATTTGTATGATGAGATGCATCCTTCAATATTGAGAAGTATTGCTTATGTCATAAGGACATGCAAAGAGAAAAATGTTGAGACAAGCATATGCGGCCAGGCAGGAAGCAAGGAGGAAATGGCTAAATTCCTTGTTGAAGCCGGGATAAACAGCATCTCTGTGAATGCCGATGCTGCCGAAAGTGTTTCAAAGATTGTAAGAAAAGTTGAGGATGAGATTGGAAGCAAGAAAGGGATTGAAGAAAAAGAAATTGAGAGCTCTGACAATTATCAGGGGAATGATGGAAGAGAAGCTGAAAATGTGAAGTTCGAAAAGGTCCCGGAAATAGCGAGGCAGGAAATTGATGAGGAAGATTTAATATTAAAAGCCCTTGACAACGAAAACGGGGATGAGTATAATCCGGGATTTGCGGGGAGAGATGATGTTCCTGATTTGAATGAGGCAATTCCTGTCACTTCAGAGTCTTTTAGAGAGGAGAAGAAGCAGGAAGAAATAGAGATGAAAGGGAATCCTGCGATAGATGACTTGGGCGAGCTCGCTGATGTTGCTCTTCAGGCGGAAGTCATCATGGAAGTTGAGGAAAGCAATGCCAGGGAAGCAGAGGCTAAGAGAGAGGCAGATAAGAAAAAGCATCATCATAGAGAAGCCCAGGAGATTGAAATAGCCGGGGATGACGAATTACTGGATATCTTCTAGTGCGGCAGTGAGAGAGGGATACGCATTTCTATGGTAAAACCTTCCTTGTTCCCGGGCCCAAAGTTATACTCCCTTCCATAAGCCTCGAGAGATAGATGGACTTTACGGCTGCATTCATCAGGGGTCCTGACAGCTATACATACCGGAGAGGCAGATGGCGATTGAGATCCCCATAATCTTTCTGACCTTTCATCCAGAATAAGACGGGCAACCTGTTCCCTGGAGCCTGGAAACTGGTACCCAAACAAAGAAGCCAGCCTTGAGGCAATTTCAAAACAATTTTCCTGGGTTTGATTCCATGCCCTGTCTCCAAAAGAGACCAAACCCTCTGCTTCCAGCCTCTGTCCTATTTCTTCTATGGCAGGCAGATTATTTCTGTTGTACATCTGTTTTTGACCTGAATGATCCTTTTAAACCTTATGAATCTGTTACTACCTATTAGTTTAGACATAACCGAAAGATTTATAAATATAGATTTTCTGGGTTTTTTATGACTAAAGAAGGAACTACAGGGAGAACTCAAAGACCTCAAAATGAGGGAGAAAGAGAAGACCCAGTCAGAGCATTCTATAATTATACGGGCAGAGTAAGGGCTCTTGAAGAGCTTGCTAATGAATATGACGCAAAGCAGAATGAGGAAAACGTAAGGGCTAACCTAAGAAATGTAGTCTATGAGGAAATGGGCAATATGGGCATGAAGAGGCCTGACAGCGCTGCCGAGCTTGATGTTGAAGATGCTAAAGATTATGTATTCGGAAAAGATAAGCTTGTTGCCAGAATTTACCAGAACGCAACTGATACTGCAATAACTTCACTTGATGATATTATAGCTTCTGCGGATGATGAGAAGCTTGAAGGGCTTGTTGGAAGCGAAGAAGGAAAGAAGATTGCTGCTAATGCTGACCCAGAATACAGGGAATGGCTTGCGCATTATCTTGCATACAGGCAGAATAAAGACCTGTATGATAAGGCCCAGAGCAATAATCTTGATGACAAAGAAAGAAAAGAACTATTGAAGACGATAATCGCCAATGACACAGAGAATGTAAGGAACAAGCTTAGAGAGATGGGCAAGAGCGAGGCAAAGCAAGATGCATTTGCAGCTTTCGCCACAAAGGCAGCCATATTGTACAGCAAGCCTGAAGATTATTCTGCAGTCGCTGAACAAAGAATGAATGATGCTGAAGAAGCTCTTAGAGGATATGAAGAAGAGAGCGGAAAGGATATCAGAGGATATGTCGGAAGCGCAATAGGAAGAATGCTTCAGAAGCCTAGAAAGATATCAAGAGAAGCAATAAACTATCTTGATGCGATAAAAGCGTAAATTTTATTTTTTATTTTCCCCTTCTTGATTCAAGGGTCTTGTCAATGACTTCTGCCATTTTTGATATAAATTTTTGGGCTCTTTCCTGCCAGAGGTCTATGTCTGCGCCTTTTATGTCTCTTACATTTCCGTGCTCTATCTCCTTATACAGGGAGCGGATGTCCCTGAACCACTTTATGTATTCAACATTTAATAATCCAGAGTCAACAAAAGACTCTTTTAACATTGAAGAGATGTGCTCCGGGGATGGGGGTAATAAACCGAGAGTCATAAGAGCAGCCTGTGAAGAATCAACCATTGCCCAGAAAACACCTTCAATTGCTCCCATTTCAGCCATTTTGCTTCTTGCCAGATGCTGCGGCGCCCTTTGGAGAGATTCATAGATAGCTTCGGGAGTTGAGTGAATTCTTCCTGAAAGAAGAAGAGCTTTCTGCGGGTTGAAAAATCCTCCTATGTCTATCAATGCCTCTCCATATCTCAAGATGTTTATCACAACAGGGTCTCCGTGCATCAAATCTTTCCACCAAGAAGTCAGTTTTATTGTATTTATATGAAGATTGACGGAGTTTTTGTTTGCAGAGATTATCTTTCCTAATTCTTCCCTGTACCATGCTATCAATTCCATGTCCCAGTCAATTGTGGCATCATCTATTATTAGGATTATATCAATGTCAGAACCCGGGCCCTGCTGGTTCTTTGCCTGAGAGCCGAACAGTATCGAGGCCTTTATCAGATCAGCAAATTTTTTATGCACTCCTACTGCAAAGTCCATTGCAATATCTTTTTCGTTTTTAGGATTAAATCTTACAGCTGAAGGACTTATTATCCTCTTCTTTTTTTTAGCCGGCTCACCTTTTTTTGATTTCTTCCGCATTTATTACCTCTTGATTATATATTTTAGGATTGACATATTTATAAAGTTATTCGGTTGGAGTGCCTGACAGTCTTGATCTTCCCGCCGCCTGTCCTCCTAACTCCAGAGGCAGATTAGTGTATCCTGCCCCGAAATAAGTGTGATGCACATCTGGATTCATTCCTCTTCCAGAGAAGTATCCTGAAGATACTCCCATTGCCTGATTCCAGTAAGGTGACATCTTCATTGCGTAAACAGGAGAGCCGAATGCGCCGATAGTTTCAAGAAAAGGAGTCTTGTTTCCAAATCCCTGAGGACCGAACCAGTTCCCTGTCTCCGCAATTTTCTTTATATCTTTAATTCTTTTTCCGTATTTTTCAAGAATTTCCATCTCCTTTTTTATTGGAACATTCCCCATTCCCATCGGCAATTCGGTGTGCTCCATTCCAAAATTATCCGATAAATGGATATGTTTTACGTAAGGAGCTATTGTTTTTGTCTCCTGAATCAGATGCTTGTCCTCTGCTCCGAATTTTCTTATCATGTTTATGTGCCCGACGTCCCAGGTTATACCAATCAGCTTTTCTGCCTGTTTTTCTGCCTGCGACCTTGACATTCCCAATTCCTTTTGAGCCTTGTCTGCAAATCTTTCCCTGGATGCTTTCATTAAATCACGCAGATCGTCAGCCCTGTTCAATCCGCCGCCTGCAGGAGGATTTTCGACGCTGATTATTGGAGCTGTATCCTTGAATTTTTTATATCCCTGCATAGCAATATTGGAAAACGTTTCTGCTGCTTGGTTGACTGCAAATTCCTTCAATGGCTTCAATCTCTCCGGCGTTTTTATTGAGCGGAGTACATTAATGCCGTTCACTATCTCTTCCCCGAATTCGGATATTTTTGAGGGGTCTTCAATATCCTTTAAATGGGGCGCAATTCCTTTTTGGAAATTGTCAAGTTTTTTTATGTCATCAGTCCTGTTTTCTTTTTTAGCCGCAGCATATGCCTGATTGTATAATTCCTGGAGATTCTGATAAGCTTCACGCAGGTAAATATCGCCGTGAGCAACTTCCTGCATAAATTCTGTGAAGACTTTTGCAGTTTCCGGCTTGACTGCCTTTTTCAGGTCTTCGGTTTTTCCATCAAGATACAGCTTGTATAACTCCTGCATACCTTTTTCGTCAATCTTTGTATCTTTCAATAATTCTTCCTTAACCTTGAATTCAGCCAATGCTTTTTGTAAAGTGTTAACTCCCGCATAAGCATTGGAGTTTGTATACTGTAATTCTCTAAACCATCTTTCCTTGTTTATTCTTTCTACGGTCTCCTGGGGCTTTTCTTCGGTGCCTCCCTTGAAGTAATCCGGTTTTGGCTGAAGATTGTCAAATTGCCCTGTTCTTTCATCAACTATAGCAATTGATTTTGTCACCCACTGCTTTGTAGCAGGGTCATAAACCCTTGTTTCAGGTTCCGGCAATGATGCAGAAGAATGGAATGTGACAACTATATTTCCGTCGGGGTCTAATTCATGTGCCCTTTCAACCGCAGACCACATCTGCCTTTCTGCCTGCTGCCTATGTGATGGATCCCATCCCTGCCTTGTGACTCCTGTCGGCTCGACTATAGGCCCGTGAAATGTCAGGTCTGCGCCTACAAGCTTTTTCAACCTGTTAATCTCTTTCAGATGCTGCTGCGGAAGCGATTCAAACTGCGCTGCCTGTACTCCTGAAACTTCTATTGTTTTTGTACCTGTAGCAAATTTATCAGCAACTGCTTTTAACTGATTGGCTGCTCTTGGGTCTGAAGGTATTCCAAAAGAGCTGGCGGGATATCTTGATGACATTCCTATTGCATAATCTTTGTATCCGGAAAATCCCTCGGACAATGGGTATTTCCCCCCTGAATAGAAAACTTCGCTGCTCATGATTATTACTGGTTAGGGATTTATTTAAAGCTATTCCCACGCATATCTTGTTTTGTCTCCGCTTCTTCTTCTTTCCAATTCTGACTGGTATTTCTTTCTTCTTTCATCAGCAGGACTTTCGTCTTCAAGCAAATCACGGAATCCCGTGTTGTGCTGTGTCTGTGCTCCGGGGATGTTCTGTATCACCCTGGATTGCTTTATCCCTGGATCAACAGGAGTTTCTGATGTCTGTGAGATATAGGGCCTTGAGCCTGAAGATAGGGATGCATAATCTGACCTTGAAGTTTCATAGATATTTCTTGAATCCTGGACTTCTGCTGTTTCCCTACCGGGACTCTGGGATATTTCGGGAACTTCCTGCTCCTCTTGGGAAGCATCAAGCACAGGAGTTATTATTTTTCCTGATGAAGAAATGAACTCCCCAAAATTTTCAATGTCTTCCTGCTGAACTCCTGACTCCAGACCTGATTTATTCTGGGAGGATATTATCTTTATTCCCGAGTCTATTTCTCTTATTTTTTTGACTTTCTTACCTGATTTAACCACTTTTTACAAGGTAAAAAGAATATTTAGCTGTTGTGTTTTGCCTCCAGAGTTAAAGCGGCTCGAATGGATTGTCGTGTGAAGGCATTCCATGGGACTTCTTGTACACATCAAAGACAAGAAAACATTTTTCCTGCGCAACCAGAGATGCCTGGCTCCTGATTATTTTTTCATATTCGCTGTCGGATGGAATTGGCTTTGATTCTTCCCAGTCGTCTTTTTTGGAGCTAATTTTGAAGAATTCAAACAAGGCCGTGAATGGGTTGACGTCCTCATCTTTTTTCTTTTTTTCATCCTTCTTTTTATCATTCCCGAGAAGCTCATCTATATCATTCTGCAGCTGGCCAAGGCTCTCTGCTGTCGCCCCTTCAATCATCTCCATGACGTCATCTATATCATCCTTTTCCAGCTGTTTTTTCAGAACCTTTAATTCCTGGTCGTTGAGGGCGTAGCTTGTGAAGGTTACATCTGCCCTTCCGCCAAATGAATAATGCTGCCCGACTTTTTGGGGAATGCTCCTGAATTTTAACTCAACAAGAAAGAAAGGAGTATATTTTCTTGCTCCTGAATTTTTGAAAGAATCAGGAAGAATCCCATCGTTTACATCATCCTCGGGATCGTACTTTGATTTTATCATTACACTCAGCTGAAGGATTACTGTATTGAATGCTGTGATTAAATCTGCTTCGTTATAAAACGGCTGTTCAAGCTTCTTCGCTGCCCTTAGATATGGCTTTATCCATCTTGCATACAATTTGACTGTATTATACTGGCTTTTAAGATAGGTTTTTTCTATTTCATACCTTTTTCTCAACTCTTTTTCAGAAAGGGTTATCCAGTCCTCAAACTCGCCGACTCTTTGCTTTAGAATTCTTTTTACTCTTTCATTTAAATCCAGCTTGTCCACATCTTTCAGGGAATTTGTTGCAAAAAATCCGTCAATCAGAGTTACAAAATCAAATTGCTGAGCCATTGCCTTAATCGAAGTCGTTCCCCTCTTTGTGGCATCTACGGTGTCAAGCCATATTTGCTTTAATGAAAGTAATGCCTGCTCCTTTTCCTCCGGCTTGTCTGATTTCAGCTTGTCGTAAAGTTTCAGACGCATCTGAAAATCCCTTAAATCATAGACAATGTTAAGAATTGATTTCATTACCTGATTTACCGCTCCAAGAGCCTTCATCGCCTCCTCCTGCATTCTTGTTGCCTTTCCCTGAAGCTCCGAAAAGTGACTAGAGCCCGGGGAGGATGCGAAGTTATCTATGAGCTTCTCAACTTTCAGGCCTATGCTTGCGGAAAAATCGTGTATCCAGAAGTATACAGGTTCCAGCTGTTCTGATGGAGAATCATAGGTAAGCACGTGCTTTTCAACAGGAACCTTTAATCCGTAGAGAGAGAACGGGTCTTTCTTTGCAGAATCGTAGGAATAAAACGAGACGCCCTCATACGGCTTTGCTAATCCCTCGAAGTCTCCTTTTCCTTCAGCTACCTTAAGATAAATATCTTTGTCTCCGTTTTTAAGACCTTCCTTAATCTTTTTTTTTGTCTTGTCCCTGACAGAAGGATCGCAATAGGTGTCCGGACTTATAGCTGCAATTAGCTTGTGTATGTCTACTGCCATTTCCTCTTTTCACTCCTATGATAATATGTCCGAGGGCTTATATAAATATTGGGGAGGGAGAAAGCTTAAATAAAACATATTCTAGTCTATATGATGGCATGGCCTTGGAAGAAAAAGGGCGAGGTTGTTGATTTGACTAAAATGAGGCATCTGCTTCCAAAGAATACAGAAGAAGTTGAGATTGTTGATTTGTCATCCAAAAAGGAAGTTAAAGAAAGTGCAGATTCCGGATTGAGCGCCTTAAGCGCATTAGGCGGGCGGGCTAATGTTAAGACAAATTATTCCGGGTTGGACTCTCCCGGACCTATAACTTCAGGTTTAAGAGATGCGAGAGATGCAAGAAAAGAGAAACTGAAGGCCGTTTTCAATGAGATGAGATTAAAGATTGAAGACAATGAGTATAAGATGAGGGATGTTGTCGGAAAGATGGGTGAGATGGAGAAGAGAATTAAGGAACTTGAGAGAAGAAGATATTAGAATATAAAATTAAATCCCATAAATCCCCTTCTCGGCAGGAAGCCGTGTGATTTTAGTCTCTTGGCTATATCTTTCAATTGCCTTCTATCTAAAGGAACCTGATGAAGAGGGGGAGTTCCTATTTGTTCATATGGCCAAAATTTAACTGCCTCTACTTCTCTTTTGTCAAATTCAAGCTTGTCGGGATCGCCGTTCCATCTAAAGCCAAAATATCTTTGTATCTGTCTGATATTGTACCTGTCGGTTACTGCCACATTATTTATACTAAATTCAAGGCCCAAGTCTACTAATTCAGAAGGGTCTGCTTTTATTGTTAATTCTTCATAAAGCCCCCTTACCGCACACTCTAATGAGGTCTCATTGTATAATGTTTCTGTAGGAGGAATCCATGCCCTTGGCATTATTGCTTTAGATTTGCTTCTTAACTCCAATAACACCCCCCCTGCATCGTTGCAAGGAATCGTGCAAGAAACTCTTGTCCAATATCCTTCCCTGTAAGCCTTATCCCTGTCTATGGATGTAACTAATTTATCATCTAGATAGAGGGGACTTCCCTTTTCATCAGCATATACATTTACATTAGCCATAAGAAATCACAAGGTAAGCTACTTTTAAACCTTTTGAAACTACTTTTTGCAGAGAGCCATCATATATTCATCGTCTGAAGACTTGAAGAATTTGGCCTGACTGAAGTACATCCTGATGAATGTCTGAAGCTCTTCAAAATAATATTTGTATAGTATTGCAACAAGAATCTCATCCCCTTTCCTGAACTCTATCTCTCTCCCTTCATGATTTATCTTCTTGTCTTTTTTGATTTTGAAAAATCCTTCTACTCTTATTTGGTTGAATCTCGCGTCGTATTCGACTTCATCCTCATTAAAGCCGAGGAGCACCATCAACGGCACGAACCATTTCATGAAAACCTTGTTTTTGTATTTTTCTATCTCAACTAATCTTTCTCCATTTCTTATTGAGTTGCCTATCACAATATAATCGCCTGGAAGCATTGCTCTGCTCAAATTAAAGAGATATTCATTAATTTCATAGCTGGCAAGTATAGAACCGTGCAGAAGCATCACATTTCTTTGGAATTCATTAATCCTCATTAATGAAGCCGCGTCTGAAATTTTGTCAAAATCGGAAACAATCTGCTTGATTTCAGCAAGATTTTTGAAATTTCCGCCACGTACATTTTCAGCAGCGATATTGATAAGAAACTTGTCTGAACTTATCGGACAGTATCTTACTTTGGTTTCTCCATTCAGGGATTTTATTATTTCCCTTGCTTTTGAGCCGTCACCGCAGCCGATATCTATCAGATTAAAAGATTCAGGGCCAATCTCTTTAAGGAATGAAGAGATATTATCTTTGAGCAATTTGATTTCAACGTTGAATACTTTCTGCTTGTATGGCTCGAAATTTATTAAGTTAAGAAATGCCTGCGATATTTCGGGAGTTATCTGCAGGAAGCTCCTGTTAGCCATATTCCAGACATTAATTCCGTTTGTCTCTTCATGCCCGTTCTTTATCATCTCATTTAATAATTTAGACTTAATATCCATAAGTTTATGAGATACCGAGAGTTTTTATTTCTTCCTACTGGAAAAAAGACGTTAGATTTGCCTTCTATAAATCCCAAATATCAGTCCATTATATGCTGATATTTCTTCCTCCAATTCAAATTTTTTGGCTTGGGCGAGCCTTATTGCCTGATTATTTTTACGAGGGAAATGGCAAACAGCGCCCCAGACAGAAGAGTAATCATGCAAATTTGAATCTTGTAAAAAAGCGTCCATTAATCTTCCTGCAGCAATCCTGTTTTGAAATTGATTAATTATCCCTATCTGGTCCCAATAAACAAAGTTGCTAGATTTTGATAGAATATGCTGCGCTATTTGATCTTTCTCAAAATCCAAATCTCTAAGGTCTCTTTCTGTATAAGCTGAAGAAAAACCAATTATTTCTCCTGCGTTTTCTAGCACAAGGAAAAAAGGATTGTCCCTTATCCTTTCAACAAGCTGTACCAAACTTGGAACTCTATATTCTACAAACCCTGTCTTATCAGAATCTCTTGGGACGTTTAGAGACGCGCCAGAACCCTGTGGGCTTTAGCCCATAGATGAATGGCGCCGTAATGTTTTTCTACTAAAATAAATATAAAACAGGGAGAGCAAGTTGCTACTCCCTGCACAAAACTTGTAGTTGTAACTGGTTCTCGCTAAATAAACTTAACGGGAGGTAAAAAAATGGAATACAAACATAGCGGGAGCTCTGTCGGAGCAAACAGGAAGTATGTTCAGATAACACCAAAGTACAGATATCGCATGATGAGAAGCGAAAAACTGAAAGTTTTTTGCAGAGTTGCAATAGAAGAAGCCTGCAAAAAACATGGGATAAGAATAGAAATTATCAAGGTGATGGAGGAGCATGTTCATCTTTAACAAGTTTAAATAAAAAAGTCGCAC
>MNVZ01000033.1:0-5886 GCA_001872315.1 Candidatus Pacearchaeota archaeon CG1_02_39_14
CCCAAAAAACAGGAATAAATGTGATTCATTTTAAGGACATTCAAAGATTAAGGAGAGATTTGAAAAGCAAATTCAATATTAGATTTTAATTATTTTTCTATTATTAAAATCATTATTGTCAACAACTATATCTGTATTTTTTTCATCTAAAAGATATTCTTCTATTAGATTTCTTTCAACATCATCAAATAAATCCCACCGTATATTCGCAGGGCTTGCAAGCATCTTATTTCTTTCAAGAAGCCTGTTAAATCGTATTTCTGGGCTTGATTTTATGAAAATTGTGTAGTCAAAATGTTCTCTATATTTAAGCAATTTGACTCCATCACACAATATCCACAGTCTAGAACTATTATATTCATGCTCTTCATTTCCTATTTTAATCTTAATTTTATTTTTCTCAAATAAAAATTTCATTGAAAGGCTTAGTTCTTTTGTTGAAGGATCACACAGATTATGGGTCAAGAAATTTTTTCCTTCTCTTATGTTTGTTAAATGATCTTTTATAAGGGTCTCATCCTGCGGATATGCCTTTCTTGGCCAATTAGGGTCATAATTTTTTCTTAAGGCCTCAACTATTCTGTTTCTTTCTGCTCTTGTTGAAGAGTTATAAATATCCATATTTAAATGCAAGGCATCAATCCCCTTTCTTTTCAAAAATTGAACAAATTCATCTGTAAAATGTGATTTTCCACTTCCGACTAGGCCCAAAATGCCTATTATTCTCCTCTCATTTCCCTTGTCTTTCAGTCTTTTATACAGCCTATCAAAGAGTTCTCCATTCTCCATTGTCAGATTTAGGATATAATTCCTTTGTCTTTTAGTTCTTTAGACATATAGTCAACTAAATCCTTTGCTTCCTTATCTTCAGCCCATTTAATCAGTTCTTTCATGCCCTCTTCAAAATCTACTTTAGGCTCAAACCCAAGGCTTTTTTGAATTTTTGTTATGTCCGCAAAGCAATGTCTTATATCCCCCTTTCTGGATTGTCCTGTTATCATTGGTTTGATGTCCTTCCCACATAATCTTGCCACCATCTCAGCTATGGCTCTGACAGAAATTGCCTTTCCACTAGCCACATTATAAACTTGATAATTCGCTTCGTCTTTCTCCATAGCAAGCATATTTGCTTGGACAATATCATGAACGCTCACAAAATCTCTTAGCTGATTCCCATCTTCAAAGATCATTGGAGGGTGGTTATTCTTAACCCTGCTCATAAAAATTGCCGCAACCCCTGTATAGGGATTGCTCAAACTTTGCCTAGGGCCATAGACGTTAAAATATCTAAACGCAACAACCGGAATATTATATGCTTTGCCTGCATTCATCACCAAATCTTCTTGAAACTTCTTCGTCAGAGCATAGACGCTACTCGCATCCTGAGTTTTTGTTTCTGGGGTAGGGACAGGATTGAGAATTGAATTGCATTTTGGGCAATTTAGTTCCCAAATGCCCATTTTTATCCTCTCTTCTGATCTTGGGCTCGGATTGACTATACCGCATTTTTCACAGGAGTACATTCCCTCGCCATAGGGGCTCATACTCGAAGCAACAATAATTTTTTTTATTCTCTTTTTGATCTCTCCATTATTTATTATAATATCCAGCAAATTAGCCGTGCCCATAGCATTTGCATTTACGTATCTGGATACCTCATACATGCTTTGCCCGACGCCTACTTCCGCAGCTTTATGAAACACAAAATCTATGTCTTTAAGAGCTGCAGCCAGGGCCTCTTTATCACAAACATCCCCCCTAATAAATTCAGCTTCCTTATTCAGATAAACTGGAACCTTTCCTTTATGTACCTGTTCTACAAGGCTGTCCAAAATTCTAACTTTATGCCCTCTAGAAATAAGTTCATCAACTATGAAGGACCCTATAAATCCTGCTCCGCCGGTAACAAGGATATTTGCCATAGAATCTTTTGATTTGTAGGTTTAAAAGATTTATGCTTTTTACCTCACTTTCTTCAGATATCCTCTTGGGTTAAAGGTCATATAAAACTTTTCCTTACTTTTATCTATCATAAAATCATTGTTTACTTTTAGAAAGTCATTAAGGGCCTCCATTGGGCCAGGCCCATACTTTGGATATACAGGATGCCCATTCAGTTGGGTATCCTCAACTATAAGGTAACTTCCTTTTGTGACTAAATTATTGTATAATTGAAGCTCATTAAAGACATGATCTCTATTGTGCGCAGAATCAAGAATCACCATAACCTTATCCCTCTTTTTTATCATATCTTTAACCTGATTTAATACCTCTTTAGAGGTAGAGGATCCTACAAGATATTTTATTCTTTTATGCTTTGGCAGGTTGGGCGTTTTTTTAGTGTCTATCGTAACTATTTTTCCATTTCCAATGAGGTCGCAGATTGTAGCCATGAATAGAGCGCTACCACCTAAAGCAGTTCCGCACTCGACAATAACATCTGGCCTTAACTCATGAATAATCTCTTGATAGACCCACATATCAAGAGGGCATTTCTTTGTTACCGCACCGAGCCAGAATGTATCTCCCCAGGTCTTCCCGAATCTATGGGAGTCAAAATAAAGTCTGTGAAATTTTTTTACTATATCTTTTTCCGCTTCAGGGCTGATATATATTCTGCTATAAATAACATCCCTGAACCTTGCAATTTCCTTTTTTAGAGAATGTATCACTCCGACCATAGCCTCATATCAATAAAAGCTCTTTATTAATATTTCTATTATTTTGGAGATTGCTTACTATTTTCTGCAGCAAATCTCAAGAACAAGGTTTGTTATTCTCTCCAAATTTTTATCAATTGGCTTTTTAGTATCTATTTCAATTATTTTTATGCCCCTTACATCCTCATAGACTTTGTAAAGTTCTTTTATCATTTCCTCTGAAAGTTGGTCTCTCTGACCTTCTTTCCTTTTTCTTATTGTTTTAACATCTGCTTTCATTAAGAAGAGTGCATTTGGTTTGGGGGCAAGGGTTCTGATAAGGTCTCTAAGGAAAGGTTTTTTCCTGAATGTGAGATAAATATATCTATCAGTTATTGTCAGCCTTCCAAGAATTCTATTTTTCCAGACTTTTATAATCGCAGTCATCCTTGTTCTCGCCCTATCAAAAGAAGAAGGTTTTGCGCCATCTTTTTTGAAAGGGGTAGCAAAGTGAATAAATTCTTTTTTCATTGGAAATCTTTTCAGACTTTCGTAAAGGGCTTTAGCGTTAGTTGTTTTGCCACTTCCATCAGGGCCCTCAAATATTATTAAAGGCCCCCTAAACAAAAAATAGGCTCTTCTTCTGATTCCGGTATAAATCTTATGTAAAAAGGGCTTCTTATTTGGAATTTTATTATCATCCTTAGGAATAAAGAAGGTCTTATGCTTTTTGACTTCTGGGAATCTTGAAGCAGGGAGAACATCAAGGAGAATAAGGCCGAGAGATTTGTCATATTTTAAATAAAAAAGATTTGGTTGGGTGTATGGATAATGCCGAAATCCTTCACGTCGTATTATCTCCTTTGCCTTTTTGATATCATCCTGTTTTATCAGGAGATCAACATCCCCGCCATCTAGGACGTCTGGGAGATGTTTATATCTGCCCCTAATAAGATAAGAAATTTTTAGCCTATTAAATGTTCCAAAAATCCTGTTTATGGAATTTTTCATTAGAGAAGGAGAACAATCACTTTTATAAAACTAATCAAACTTTCTAGATAGATGATAATTGAATTTTTCGGCCTGTCTAATTCTGGGAAATCTGTGCTAAAAAAGCACCTGGAAGAAAAAGGGCATTCTGTTATGAAATTTGAAAAAATTTCTTCCACTACCAAGATTATGCTCCTCGTAAAAAGCTTTTTCCTGCATCCTGCCAGAAACACTCTCCTCTTCTTAAAATTGAATTCAAACCCTCTGGAGATTAGAAATTTGCCCTTCAATGCAAGGATATCATCTTCTCTGATGAGAAACTCTTATCTTGCTTCAGTTCTTGCTAAGGAGGAATATCTTAAAAGGAGTTCAGAAAAGATTTACACTGATGAATATTCCTTCCAGTCGGTTTTCATGATTCTTCAGAAAAAAGCATCAGAGGAAGAAATAAGACAACTCATATCCTGGCTTCCAAAATCAGACTTTCTTGTCTTTTTCAGGGGAAGTAAAATTCTTAGGGATAAGGCGTATAAAATCAGGCATCCATTCAGAAAAGGAACTCTCCTTCCCGGAAGTAATTTTTCGGAAGAATATGGCAAAGCGTGGATGGATTCCATGGAATATAACTTTAGAATACTGGAGAAGATAATCTCAAAAGATTATAAGGAAACAGAAAAATTCCCTGATATAATAAAGACGATGGACAAACTCAACAGAGAATATAAAAGAAAAAACAAAATTACTTTAAAACTTTTACCTCTTAAGGTATACAGACTAAAATGATTCCAATTCTGGAAAAAAATAACAATCTGTCCTGGGCATTTACAATTATTGTTGCAGCCCTGATATTCATTATATCTTCACTTCAGCTTCAACCATCAGGCATAATAGGCCCAGTAGGGATACATGCTATTCTTTATCACCTTCTTGCCTTCTTTGTCCTTTCATTTCTCCTTGCCATATCTCTTACCAAGGGTAAAAATCCAAGATTATTGCCTCTTGCTTTCCTTCTTGCGCTTGCTTATGCTGTTTCAGACGAAATCCATCAACTCTTTGTCCCTGGAAGATATGGTTCAGTATCAGACGTAATGATAGATGCCACCGGAAGCATTCTTGCAGTCTTGATATATTCAATCTTAATCCGCTATAGGAAGATAAATTCTAAACGCTTATAAATCAAAAACCTTAAGAAATTACATGAAAATAGCCCATGTCTGCTCTGAATATGCCCCTGCAGTCAGCGGGGTTGGGCAGGTCGTTGAGGAGCTCGCCAAAAGGCAGGCAAAAGACGGGCACGAAGTTCATATCTTTGCTCCGGATTGGGACAAGTATAAGAGAATAAAAAAGAAATATGAATTTCTTGATGGAGTTCATGTACACAGGTGCTATCACATAGCAAGGATTGCAAATTTCGCAACAATTTTTCCTGGGGTGTTTCCAAAGCTTCTGAAAGGCAATTTTGACATAATCCATAGCCATGTATTTGGGCACCTGCATTTCGTCCTGGCTGCCCTGGCTGCAAAAATGTCAGGAGCAAAGCACATTCACACAACCCACTGCCCTTGGAGTGATGCTCCCCGCTCAAAACTCGGCAATCTCGGAATCCTTGTAAGTTACAACATCTTCTCCAGAATTGCTATGAAAATGACAGACAGGATAATTGCAATAACCCCATGGGAACACGGCTTTATAAAAAATTACGGAGGTTCTGATGAAAAAATAGTCACTCTGCCAAATGGAATGGATAGCATCTTCTTTAAGAAAATAGGAAACAATAAGTTCAAGGCAAAAAATTCAATCTCTGGAAATTTAGTCTTATTTTTTGGAAGGGTCAGCTTTACAAAGGGAGCAGACCGGTTTGTCAAAATAGCAAAACAGGTTTTAAAGGATTACAGCCAGGTGACCTTCGTAATCCGCGGGCCAGATGAAGGCCTGCTTTCTCATGTGAAGAAGGAAATAAAAAATGAGAAAAAAATAATCTACATTGAGCCGACAAGGGACAGGAAAGAGATAGCAGAAATGTATCAGGCAGCAGATATTTTTGTAATGCCCTCATACAGGGAAGGACTTCCTCTGACTCTCTTTGAGGCAATGGCTTCAGGCCTTCCAGTTGTTGCCTCCCCGGTCAATGGCATACCTTACGAAATGCACGATTCAAAGAATGGTTTCCTTGTAGATTATGGCCAGGATGCAGAATTTGCAGAGAAGATAATTTTCTTATTAAAAAATAAAAAGGAAAGAGAGAGAATTTCAAGAA
>MNVZ01000033.1:5894-8435 GCA_001872315.1 Candidatus Pacearchaeota archaeon CG1_02_39_14
ATACAGCTGGGATTCAATATATAAAAAAACCCAGAGATTATATTCGCAGGTCCTGAAGAGCTAATCCTATTCCAGATATTTAGTTGGATCTTTTATTCCTGCCCACTTAAATCCTTCCTGTCTTAGCCTGCATGCAAGGCAGGTCCCGCAGTGATTTTCCTTTCCAACATAGCAGCTGAATGTTTTCTCGAAATCAAGTCCCATGCCTTCTCCAGCCCTGATTAAATCTTCTTTGTCTTTTTCTATAAATGGGGCTATCACCTTAAAAGGCATTGCGCATGAAACCTCACTTAAAGAATTTAATTTTTTAAGGAAATCAGGAGTCGCATCCGGAAAAGGCTCTTTTCCCTCTGACTTGAATCCTACAAAAATATCTGAAACTTTTCCCTCTCTGATATACAAGGATTCAGCAAGAGCAAGGGCATAAGAAAGGAAGATTGTGTTTCTGCAGGGCACATAAAACTTATCTGATTCTTTCTTAGTATTCTTTAAATTCTCAATCTTTTCAGCATCCCCCTGAGAATTTATTAAAGAGTCTGATAAATCTTTTAGCCCAGGAAGTTTAATCTTAAAAAATTCACCCCCAATAATTTTTGAAGTTTCTCTTGAGAACTCTTCCTCTTTCAGGAGGTTTTTTTGCCCGTAGTCAAAGAACAGGACAATAATTTTCCTGTAATCAAGCCTTTTTTTCACATAATGTGCAGTGACCACACTATCAAGGCCGCCGGAGCATAAGACAATAGCAATCTCACTTTTTGCCATAATCTACTCCACGGATAAACTTTATAAGTTTAATTTAGCTCCACTTTTCATGAAAAGGAAGACAGGAGACCTGAAAAAGGGAGATATGATTATTGTAGGAGGCCAGGCGCTTAAAATAGAAGAAATAGAGACATCAGACATAGGAAAACAGGGAACTAAAAAATGCAGGATTGTTGCGTCTAAGGAAGGCGGGGAAAAAGTGACAATCATAAGGCCTTCAGATTATCCCTTCGAGGTAAAATGAGATTTAACCCACTGTCAGGGAGATTTGCAGAATGATTGACATCATCATAACTTCATATAATGAGCCTAAATCTACTCTAAGGGCAGTTAAATCATTTCTTGGGCAAAAAATAGAAGGAAAATTCAGGATAACAGTGGTTGATCCTTTTCCGGAAGTAGAAAAATTTCTGAAAAAAAATATCAAGGACAAGAGATTCAATTTTTTTCTCGATCCCGGGGAAGGAAAAGCATACGCTCTCAATTTGCTTTTCCAGGATTATGGCTCCTCAGACAATGAAGATATCTTTATCTTGACAGATGGCGATGTTTATGTCTCCCAAAATTCTGTGTCAGAGATTATTTCTGCCTTCAAAGATAAAAATATAGGCTGTGTGACAGGCAGGCCTGTTTCAACAGATTCAAGGAAAGATAAGTACGGATACTGGAGCCATTTTCTCTTTGCCGGAATTCACAAAACAAGAAAAAAACTTTCTGAAAAGAAGAAATTTTTTGAATGTTCCGGATATTTGTTTGCTATAAGAAAGGGAGTAATACTCGATTTCCCGCTTGAAACGTCAGAGGACTCAATAATTCCTTATTTGTTCTGGAAAAAAGGATATAAAATAAAATATGTAAGTAAGGCAGAAGTATATGTCAAAAACCCTTCCAACTGGAAAGACTGGTTAAGCCAAAAGGTTAGAAACATAAAGGCTCATGAAAATTTGAATAATATTGAAGCTGATTTTCCAAGAACAAAATCTCTATTCAACGAGATAAAAGAAGGATGGTACTTCTTTTTTACCTATCCTCGGTCAATAAAAGAGATGTACTGGACGGTTCAGCTATACTTTGCAAGATTGTATCTTTACTTCAAGGCATTTAAGGAGCTGAAGGATAAATCTTACTCCGATGGATGGAGAGAGACAGAAATAGAATCTACAAAACCTATGGATTAAATCAGTTCCTTTATCTTCTCTTTCAATTCTTCAATAGACCTCACAATAGGCATTGATCCTACAATTATAGCGCTAAGATATTCCAGCCCGTCTTCTGCGCTTTCGTCAGTTTTGATTCCAACGCAAGGAATTCCTTTTGCATAAGCATATCCCAGTTCCCATGCAGTTCCAGCCCCAACGTGCAGGCCATCTAAGACGGCAACAACCAAATCAATGTCCTTAAATCCCTTCTTGATATCCCCTTCAAAGATTCTTTCAACATCATACATTCCCTTTGCAAGCCCTACATCCCTGTGAGGAAGAAAGGTTTCAAGCCCTATGCCTTTGCATACCTGGTCAATTTTCTCTAAGAACTGCCTTTCATTTTCACTTCTTATCTTTCCTGCAATGTACGCTTTTTTTGCCATGCTTAACTTTAAAAAACATCCCTTTTTAAGATTTCTATGAAAATTGCAATAATAAAACTTGGGGCAAAAGGGGATGTAGTCAGAACGCTCTCAATTCTCCCAGATCTAAAGAAAAAATATCCTACGGTCTCTCTAAGTTTATAGATATTAAAAGGCGATTCTTTATCTACTAAATAATTAAATAGATTTTTCCA
>MNVZ01000029.1 GCA_001872315.1 Candidatus Pacearchaeota archaeon CG1_02_39_14
CGAGGCGATTCTTCCAAAACTGGAAGAATGCTCTTAAATGGCAGCGTTTAAAGCCCTATGAGAAGTTTGCGGAAATGATCGATAGGCACTGGGATGGCATTGCAGCTTACAGCAGGCCGGAGAATAAAGTCACATTGGGATTTGTTGAGGGACTGAACAATAAAATCAGGGTGATTCAAAGAAGGGCTTATGGGTTAAGAGATGAAGATTATCTTCGGCTGAAAATCCTTACCTGTATGCTCAAGGAGATATAAATTGACCCACACTAAGACGCGAAGACCCAAAAAATATATGTAGACTCTTTCAAAGAGGAACAAAAAAAGTTGCAAAAGATTGAGGGTCCCAAGATGGAGCTAAAAAGCGAGGAGGAAATACTGGGTAAAGTAGAGGAGGAAATAATAACTGGGCTTGACAATGTTGACCCGTTCGAGTTTGCAAAAGAAATTCTAGCAAGGAAATACGGTGTTAAAACTGATTCAATAAGAAGGAGACTCCCTGCTTCTTTCACCAAAAGATTGCGGTCACTCTTTAAAGATGCTCTTGATGAAAGATCTGTGTTTAATCTCGTTGAAGACGTGAAAAACAAAGAAATACAAAAAAAAATAGATGACCTCATCAATATCAAGAACAGAAAGTCATGATTATTTTTCTTGCCTGCGTTATCTTATCTACCGTTCCAAAAACAGCTTTAGACTTAATCTTTTAATCAAATAAATCAATAAGTTAATCCACTTTCCGGAAAAAGTACCCCCTGACTTTTAGCCTTGTGCATTTTTGTCACAATCCTATATTTTAATTTAATGAAACAAGGAAGAGGAGGTATTTAATGACATCGGAAATTAAAACAAACGAATTAAAAAGACTAACAGAAGAAGTAAAAACACTTCTGCAGTCAGGGCTTACAAATATCGTAAGCGTGGGGGGCCTGTTAAAGGCCGCAAAAGAACTATCAAAAGATGACAAAGAATTCAAAGACTGGATGGAAAAAGAACTAGGCAAATCCTTCTACCGGATTGCTGAAAGATTAATACTCTTGCATGAGACGTTCAAAGATCAGAAAGTTCCTGTTCCGCTCGTTACTCCGGATGCTTTTCTTGCGCTTGCCGGAGAAGAAGTTTCTCCTGAAACAATAAGAAGCATTGCAATAACAGGCGAAGTTGAACTCAAAGGGAAAAATAAAAAGATACAAGACCTCACAAAGACTGACATTGAGAAAATGGAAGCTCAAAACAGAAAGCTGAGAGAAATCCTTAAAACAAAAGACAGTGAGATTAAAGAACTGGAGCAGGACATAGACAGTTTCGGCAAAAAAATGAGTGATGCCGTCAAGGCAGGGAGATCGGAAGAAATTGAACATCTGAAGAAGATCATAGAAAAAAAGGAACAGGACATTGAAAAGCTGAAAAAATCCGCTACAAAAACTCACGAGAAAGAAAAAAAGCGCCGCCTCTCATTTTTTGAGGCTAAACTTCAACGTGTTTTCTCGTCGGAAGAGGCTGATGCCATAGTCATAATCGCTAATGAACTTGGACTGGAGGAAAAAACACAACTAAAGAAAAATCTCAGGTCGCTTGAGGAACAAATGAAACAGTTCACACAGAGGTTGGGGATATGATAATTGAGACTATACCCCAGCTTTCAGACATATTGAGGAAATTGGGCTTTAAAAGTTCATACGCCGATAACCAGGGAAACTTTCCGCCTGAACTTGACAATCAGATTTACATGGCCATTCGCCCATTTCTAATCAATTTCATAGATCATGGAACACAAATCAGCAGAGAGGTTGTTGAGGCATATAAAATAATATTTGACTTCTTCCCTCTCTCACAATCACTGTCGGCTGAGATTATGCAAAGCTTGTCTGATATATCCCGACAGCGTATTGGATATAAGCGCTCCCGAATAAGAGCCGAGATTTCTCCGATAGCCTACTTCATGGTTAAGGCCAGGCGCTTAAACGGTTTCCCCTTATTTGCGCTTCCAGGCCGAGACTTGATTATTAATGATGGGACGGCAGCTATCCCTGCCCTGCTGGTCGCGTGTTCTGCAATGCCGGAAGGGCTGAAGCATTTTAGTTTGTCACCCTCTGACATTTTTTCTTCTCCGGAGCGATATTTTAAGCACAATGGACAGAAATTGGCGGAAGCAACGAAGGACGGTTATAACAGATTTCTAAAAAAACTCTTATTATTCACAAGAGAGATATTCAGCATTTTGGGGTATGGCAGCGGGAATCTCTTCCTTGAAGGAGAACATACTGAGCTATTGAACGAAGAACAGCAGAGAAAAAAGCTTTACTTTAAGGCAAAAGAAATTCCATTTTTCAGTTCTCCTCAAGTGGTTAAACCGCATATTCTCAAACGCATATTGACGCCAGATAAGGGAGGTGCAAATGACCTCATCTTTTAATCCACAGGTAATAGGCTTAATACTTTGGATAGTGTTTCATTATGGCTCTAAGATTAACGATCTGCTGAAGCTGAGAGTAGCCAACTATGACTTTAAAAAAAGACTTATCAGTTTCAAGATTAAGCCTGACAAGCTCCTGAAAGAGGATATGAAGTATATACCTTTACATGAACCTTTCAATAACAGGATCAAAAAGATGCTTGAATACCGGAATAATATCTCAAATATTAAAGGTAGTGAACCTCTCTTTGCCAATGACGAAGGAAGTCATTCTATGCCGATATCTAAAGATTTATTGAACAGGTATTTTGATGAGCTTTCTACAAATACCGGAGAAAAGATAAATGAGCGGACAATCTACCAATCGCATCTATGCTTCTATAGCTATATTGGAAAGCTGAACACGGTTATTGATGACAGGATTTCAAACAGGCTTGAAGGTTATGCATATATACCAGAACTCTATACACAAACTACTCTGGCACAATTAAGACAGTCCCACTTTGAGGCATACAGGAAAGTAACAGCTTTCCTTGGACATGATTCCTCCGTATCGCATTCTTGAATCAAGGGCGAGGCGGAAATTAAAATTGGCGGGAAACGCGCCCCGGGCAGAGATACAATTAAAGCGCTATTCTCTTACTTCAGACAAAATAGTGGCAGAGATTTTAATAATTGTCTGAAGTGGATTACTTTTTTGATCAATTATCTAACAGGCTCGAGGGCCGCTGAGATATATTCCCTGACAACCAGCAGCATAGATCTTGCCTTAGGCATAATGAAATTCAGGGTCAAGGATACCGTAAAGCGCAAAGACACAACTAAAGTTATCCCTATAGCGCCTTTTCTAAGAGAACAGCTCGCATTATATCTTAGTCTGCGGGAAGATACCCTAAAAAAATTAAGCATCAAGAATTTTCGGCCCCTATTATTTGTTGTGCATGGGAAAGAACCGAAAGAGTTAACGGATGAGAAAATCAATGACTTTTATAGAGAGATATCTATTAACAGTGAAGTTCCATATTTCACCACCCATGCAATCAGATATCAAACTCAAACAGATATGACGGCAGCCGGAATGGATTTTCTACATACGAATTGTTTGCTTTCTCATTATCCATTCTTGGATGAAATATTCAGCAAATACGCCGAAGTATCTTTTGTGGATTTTAAAGAAAAATATTTAAAAGCCGTCGAAAGCATATTAAAGGAGATGCTGTGAAGAAAAATAGCAACTATATATCTTCGGATATATACGGCTTAATAGAACCTTATTTCACAAAAATATATGAAAAGCTCGGCAAAAGGAATCCCCCGGCAACTGAGAGGACAAGGAAATTTGCTTCGCTTTGCAAAAAAATATGTGGCTTTTTCGAAGGGATAAAAAGCTACAAGGAACTTGATAATCCAAGACTCTGGCGGGAATTCCATAAGCATGCTTCAAACAGTCTTTCACTGGATTCCCAAAGGATTTTCACGCAGGATTTAAACAGAATCCTCGGAATGCTTTGCAAAGACGGTAAAATCGGAAAAATTAAATTGAAGCCCCCAATTCGAAAATTCTCATCATCAGAGGGTTTCCACGTTGAGAAGCTGCTGGACTTCACATACAGGGACATAGTCAAGCTCTGGCATGCAATTAGAAATGTAGATAACGAAGAATTCTCGTTGCTATTTATGCTCGTTATCTGCAGCGGCATCCCAGTAAATCATCTGATTTGCCTAAAAGTGGATGGGATAAAGCTGGATTCAGTCGAAATCAGGCATAGAGGTCTAATCTGCTCTGTGCTGCTTGAGCCGGGGCGGACATTGTTACTCAACTACATAGTCCAAAAGGGAATTAAAAAATCTGACAATATCTTTGGCCATATTAATCAAGCGGCATTTACGCGGTGGCTTAGAAAACAGTGCAAAAGAGCATTGGTGCCAGAAATTGATGCGAAGAAACTTTTTTATTTTGCACGGTTTTTAATGGTGCTTCAGGGCGCACTCGCCTATCAAGTTTCATGCCTTGGTTCAAAAAATGCCTTTTCGCCATTGTCAGAGATTATCAACAGAAAGGATGTTACGAATGAGTTCTGAAACAAAGAAACTTATAAAAGAATACTGCATATATGTAAACAAAGACACCGTGAGATTGTCAGATGAAAATGATTTCCATCTTACCGCTGATATCGATACTTTCTGGAGAATATCGGATGAGAACGACAGCTTCGTTGGATTGGTATCTTCCTATATTTCTCTAGACCTGAACAAGCTTTTTTCCGAAGCGCAGTTTGCCGGTCTTGTTATTCATTCAAGACAGCGTGAAATCTATGAGGTGCTGTTATTTGTCTCAAATCACATAGAACATCTGGACAGGATATTTATATTGGGAAATACCGCCAAGAACCCTACGCCTTCAAAAAAATGGATATCAGATGTCACTGTTCTCGAGAGAAAAAGGGGGCGCCTTGCAGGCATAAGGAAAAAAGCCATTATGCTTCTTGAAAAACTGTACACGCAGGGAGTTGAAACCGTTTCGCGCGAATCATTTTTATATCAATACAATACTATTTACGGAGAAAAATTGAGAAAGGATGACCTGTTGAAGGCACTGGCTCTAAAGCGGATCGAAGTAGAACAAATATATGACCCTTCTGATCCAAAAGAGGACTTTGATATCGGAAAGATTTTCAGACAAAGGAGATCTTATACGAAAAAGCAAAGGCATGTTTCAGCCGGGATGCATGATGAATAAAATTAAAAGAAGCAAAGTTAACCGTGCTTCGCAAGGATGCGGCTCATTTCATTTCAGCAAAATCTCAACGGAAATCAATTCTTTAATTTCCGGAAACGCGATAACTAAAGCTGCATACCTGTTACGGAAACAGCTTCAGCAGATAGTTCGCGCACACGAAGAAGCCGATAAGGTAAAACAGAAACAACTGAGATACCGCGCATACCGGTTATTTCACAAGATAAAGGCACAAAAAATTGAGACAGACACAGCGAATTATAATTTTTTTGCCGTTATAGAATTTTTACTGGGGAAATTCTCAAGAAAGGGCAGAAGAGGCAGAGCTCTTTCTTCAATCAATACTTATTTTGTCCAGTTGCTGGGCGCTTCTGAATTCGCAAATGAAATGGGCAAAAAATTTATTGAGTTAAGCATTGAGGACTTGAGGGTTTTCGCTAAGGGATATCCTTCTTCGATAAGAATACTCAAGGAATTTATCCGTGCGCATCAGATTAAAGCTCCTGCGGATAATATAAATATTGATCTTGAGGATCCATCACTGCTTCGGAAAAAGAACAAACAGCCGGTTTCCATTTTCTTTTTAGATACCTTTGGGCAACGCTATCAAGACCTCTCAAAAAATGAGAGGCTTGTATTAATACTCGCTGCCGAACTGTTTATGCGTGAAAGCGAAATCGCCAGACTGAGAGCAAGGGATATAATCCTGGATTCTCCTCTGCCCGGACTAAATGTAGTAGGGAAAGGTATAAAAAAACGGTTTGTTCCGCTCATCTATTCTTCTGTGGCCTATGATTTAATTAAAAGGGTCTTCGCGTCTTAGTGTGGGTCAATTTATATCTCCTTGAGCATACAGGTAAGGATTTTCAGCCGAAGATAATCTTCATCTCTTAACCCATAAGCCCTTCTTTGAATCACCCTGATTTTATTGTTCAGTCCCTCAACAAATCCCAATGTGACTTTATTCTCCGGCCTGCTGTAAGCTGCAATGCCATCCCAGTGCCTATCGATCATTTCCGCAAACTTCTCATAGGGCTTTAAACGCTGCCATTTAAGAGCATTCTTCCAGTTTTGGAAGAATCGCC
>MNVZ01000022.1 GCA_001872315.1 Candidatus Pacearchaeota archaeon CG1_02_39_14
AGTCAGTACAAGCTTTTCGGAAGTTTCGAAGTGGTCGATACAAACAGCAACGAGTGCCTTCCCAAAAGCCTTCTCGACTTCGGTCTTTGATATCTTGGCAACTTCGATGAAGTTTGATCTGCCAAGAATCTTGAACAGATTGAGATTTGATCTCAAAATCGCCTTATCTTCAAGGCGATTAATGATGTGGAAGAGTTGATTGTTGACTTCAAAATTAAGTGTGTCACCAGCCTTCAATACCTGTGAGATTTCCTCACGTAAAGCTTTGATCTTGATTTCCAAAACATCTTTTTGCAATGTTAAGGAACCAAGAGCCTTACACTTCTCCATCAGCTTCCCATTTCTCATTCTCTCATTTCTCCTTTCAGGTTATTTCTACATATTCGTCCATGATCATAAGGGCTTCATCATAACTTCCTGCTTTGAAGCACCTGCTTGTCATCTCTTTTGCTTGGTTGTGTTGTCCTATTTTCTTTAGTGTAGTTGAGACTTTACTGATCAAGGCAAATACATTCCCATCTGTTCCAATCAAACTACATTTTGGTCTTTTAAGCTCGGATGTAGTAAGTTTCTCCATTGAAGTTTACCTCCTGATAGTCATTTTTTAGAGAATCGGCAGCGGCTTCCCAGTCGATGTGCCAGAAAGGCCATGCCTTGAAGTCCCGAACTTCACTGATTTCCTCTGCCAATTCACGAGCGTAGTCCGCAAATGCATCTTCCCGAATCAACACTTCACCAGCCTTCCAATCAGGCGAGCAGCTTGCCTGTTCCTCAAGCTCTTTCAAGTTTGCAAGTTCCTCTTCTTTAATATGTTCATCCGATATGCTATGAGCATTTTCAATGATGTCTTCCAGTTCTTCAATTCTTGCAATGACATCTCGACTGTTGATGTGGATATCCAAACCGCTGATCTCAGTATGCTCCTTCATCTTTCTCCTCCTTTCATTTTGATTGATACCGTTAGTGGTATCATAGAGAGCACCATTTTCTTGATGCTCTCAAGCTATCTCTAACGCTTGGTTTTGATCTCAAAGAATTCGCCATTTATGGCGAGAATAGACAAAATCAAATTGATCCCGTCAATACAGCGACCTGAAATACTGAGAGCTTTCTTTACTCCTTCACAACTTCGGAAGTAGATTTCCTCAGTAAATCCTCCTTCTTTATTTTTTGGTCCTCCTTTGATGGTTGTCATATAGCCATCGATGTTTACTTCACCCCAAAAATTTCTTGCTGTTCCTGGCATTGCTTTCTCCTTTCATAGAGCCATACAGACATTGAGAGCAGCTTCCTGTCTGATCTTGTGTTGAATGTCCCAATCTATAACATTCCGTACGTTTTCAAGCAGTCCACTTTTTTCATGATCACTTCCAAAATATCCCCAGCATGAATCAGTTTCAATTCCATCAGCATCTTCGATTCGATATCCGTAAATATCTCCTCTCAGAAACTGATCATAGACCTCCACTTCATACTTGAGGTGCTGTTCGATCTTTTCCTGACGAGAATTTATCATATGCTTCCATCCATATTCCTTCTTTACTTTCTCAGTAGAAACATAGATGTAACCTACTTGACCAGAATCCCAAGGACAACTGAAAGGTCCTGTGCTCATTGTAATTCCACTGTGATCGTAAAGATACAGCGGTAAAGAAATGAACAGCTTTGAAAAGGCTTCACTTGGATCATCATAATCTTCGCCAGTCAGATTACAAATAATTTCCTTCATCCAATCCTCAACTGAGTCAGTCCGTTGCTCATCACCTAAGCAGTATTTTCGGTGCCAACATACCATTGTACCTAGATTATCCCATTCCCTTGGGCTCTGAGGAGCAGAATCATGGAAGATTTTCACTTTGAATCCATCAATGTCAAGAACTTCAATTGGTTCTTCTTTCATCTCTCTTTCTCCTTTCTCATTTGTTGTGGCGCATAAGTGCACCATAAGCAGCATGAATTTCCTCATGCTGCCTAGCCACACTTACCAACTTTCTGTTACAGAGAATATAATCTCCCCACCACATTCTCTGCAATAGCACTTCTTGGTTTCTTCATCGTAACGAACCGTCGCAAACAAATCCTTTTCATTCAAAGTACAACCATCAAAATACCAGTCATAGCCTCCATCATCAGATATCCAATTGTTTCTGCAATACTGATTAGGAAGATCAAACAGACCTGTTTCACCTTCTTTCATTCCTTCAGACTTGCCATAGCAGTATGCAGAGCACGCACTCATGGCTATTTCAAAATACTCGCACTTCCTGAATATCTTTGGTGCTGTAAATCCTCCGCGAGCGTCGCATCCGTTATGCACACGAAGGAAGATAAAATCTTCACCATCTTCGGTCTCACACTCAGCAACCACAATATCCTGTGATAGGATCGTTCCAAAATTATAAGTGTAGTAACTGTTCTTGGCATTGATGTTATATCTCTTACAGAAGTCTTTCTGGACATCTTCCCAAGTCTCTTTAATTTGGGAATCCTCCTGGGAAAATTCATCGAACTTCTTTTGCAACTCTTCCGTGACTTCATCTATATCCAGATGAGCCTTCAGGAAGTGATAAAGATTGAACGTCACCATCAACTCAGTAATCGTTCCTTCTTCATCAGCTCGGATCTCTGTGAGACAAGCCTCTTCTTTTTCAAAGTCTCTGCCCTGATTTCTTTCCCAGTGTCTTCCATAAGCTCCACCAGAATCTAAGAAGTGTTTGCCAGTATTCTCCTTGAGCATATCATTGATAATACTTTCAAGTTTTTCCATCTCTCTTTCTCCTTTCTCATTTGTTATGGTAAGTTAAGCCTTACCAGCAGATACAGCAGTTTCCTACTGTATCTGAGCTAAGGTTTATTTCTCTGGATTGATCTCATCCTTGTCAAAACACACGGTTGTTATAGGAAATATATCCCAATTCATTTCCTTTCTCATCTCATCAACATTAAATCCAAGAGCATCAGCAAATTGCTCCTGAGTTGCACGAGATAGCTCGTCCCAATAAATCTCCACAGACACATCGTGCATTATGCACCTCCTAATCACGAATTAATTGTTTCTTCCAAAGTTCAAATCCTTCCTGGAGAATCTGATCCTTTAGCATTTCAAACATCTTGTAAATCCTGAGAAGCTCTCCGAGCAAATGATAAGGTTCAGGGGGGTTTGGATAGAACCAAATAGCTCTCATTGTCCAATTATTTGTCCACTCAGGTAAATGTTCGTCAAACCATGCTTGAGGCACTGCAAAATCGTAGGCACCTTTCTCATCAAGTCCGATGGCATCAACTAAGGTTTGTAGATTAAGATTACCTGAGTCAAGATACAAATCCCCAACAATCAGATTATGTGAATCTGGTTCTTTCAGATGGGATTCTTTGAACTCTTCCTTTGTCGCAAACCAAAGTTTTTTATAGATGATTATCTGATAACCCCCTTTCGCCAGGCCCCCCATCTTTTCTCAGCACAGGAATTGTCAGCTTGTCAATGAACGTGGTGCATTCATCCTTGCTCTTTGATCCAAACACAGTAATGCCATGTCCAAATCCTGTTCCATGTGCAGTTACAAAGAATGTTTCTGCTATTGTGTCGAAGGTTATTTTATACTCACGAACCTCTCGTGTGCGGACCTTCTGGTCTTTCGTGATCGACCACAAATATCTTTCCATCTCTCTTTCTCCTTTCTCATTTAATCGGAATCATTCGATATGAATGTTCCAGAGAAGGCACCAATTTCTTGATGTCTTCAAGCAACATTCCACTCTGTTTCTTCCTCCCCACAATCACGAGTTCCTGCAGGATAAATATAAATTCCTCCTACACCAGATTTGTTTTTGAAGTGAGTAATTACCTATGTAACAAGACAAGGCATCCCATTTGCAATCTTACGAGTTTCGTCCAGTCTAATACCATTCACAAGAACAAATGGCTCAAGAAACTCAGCCAGCTCCTTCCCATGTCCTGAAGGACATCCATCGGACTGCTGATACATGACACATATTTCCGTGTCTCCATCTTTGAAAACTGTTAGTGACTTTGTTCTCATAAATTTCTCCTTCCCCTTCTCATTTAGTTTGGAGTGTGTAAGCATACCAAAAGAGGTATGAGTTTTCTCATGCCTCTTAGCTATGCTTAACTCATAAAACACTTTGCCAATTCAAAAGGCATTGGTTTGCCTATTTCAGCAGCAGTAAATCTTTTTGTTTCCTTATCGTAAAACACTACTGTTTCCCCGTCCTGTAAAATCTCTTTTATCGTTTGTTTTGTTTCAAATTCCTCCTCTGTTAGGACTTGACAGTTAGGAATAGCTTCATCCAAAAGCTCAATTGTGAGCAGCTCAAATCCCACAGCTCCCTCCTTTCATTGCAAATGCAATTGCTTATACAACGATTCCATCCCTTGTGTGATCTCAAGTTCAAGAGTGATCCAACATGCTTCCTTTCTGACAATGTGAACATATAATTTTTTTATATTTTCTCCCCCCTCCTTCCTCTTGGAAATATCTTGTCAAGGTTGAAACATTGTTAATGTGCCATTGAAATAGCATGATAGAGCTTTTCCATTTCACTGGCAATCAAAGGTTCTAAATCAATTTGTCTAACCTCCGATCGGAGGATGTGGCTGTTCGCCTGCGTGAGTACATTGGAAAAATCCCAAACTGTCAACGTCTTTTGCTCCATAGCAGCCTTCAGAGTCAGGTTTTTAGAAATCTCCGGCAAAACTTCGATCTTCTCTTTTTCATGCGCTGAGAAAGGTAGAGTCTGCCATACGTTGTTGTAAAGCTCAAGCGGAATGACAGTCTCGGACCAGTGTTTCCACTCAACAACCTGCTGTTGAAAGCCAGATAGGCCCTCCTGAATCGTGCTTTGGAGATCGTCAAGCTGCAATGATAGAAGATGCTTGCGGGCAAATTGCTTGAACAATTCCCAAACGCCCATTCCGTTTGTACAGAGCAAACGGAACGCACCGAATCTTCCCATGAGCTTGTACTTAAAATCCAGTGAAGTGAAAACATCAAGCTTTGGGATGATATTGTCAAGTTTATTCACCGACTTCTGCATCTCAGGGAATTTGAGCTGAATCTTGAATCTTGCTCCTTCTGCAAATGATCTTGGTACGAGTTCGATCTTTCCATAACCATCGATCTTGCTCGTGATGTCATTGACCATTACAACAACATCTTCATACCTGACTAATTTATATTGGTTAGATACAATACTCAGAACCTTCCCGTTGGTTTGGTCAATAATAGCCATTGTTTCTGGAACTCTGTTGTTTGGCCTCCGCCCGTACCATAGTGGTTCGAGTATTGGCATTGGAAAGTAAACATCTGGAAACTGTTTCCGCACTTCGAGTCGCTTTTCCTCTGGTTGTGCAAATTCCATCTCTCTTTCTCCTTTCTCGTTTATTGGTGTAAAATCACACCAGCATATACATTTCTCATTTTGGCTACCATTGGCGATAGCAGAAAGGGGAGCAACGTTTGCACTGCTCCCCTTAAGCTAACTCCAATCTTCAAAGAATCTTACTTCTTTCCTTTTTTCTCCAGTTCAACTGCCTTTTCCACTTCCTGAGGCTTCAGAAGAGAGACATAATAACGACCGTCTTTCTTCTCAACAGTTGCTCCATGTACAGCCTTCAGATGTGAG
>MNVZ01000024.1 GCA_001872315.1 Candidatus Pacearchaeota archaeon CG1_02_39_14
TCAGGTGTTTGTTTAGGAAAAGTTTAAATCTCCTTCAGCATTCCTTTAATTTATGGGAGAATGGCTAATAAAGTGGATAACTGCAATAGTAGTGCTTTTAGTTGCTCTTTCGATGTATTTATACCTGAAAGGGACAGGATGGCTATAAACATCAGATGGTATTCAATTTTAAAAAATTTGGTGGAAGAAAAGGAAAAAAGAAAGTCTATGATGTAGATAGAGATGGAAGAAAGCTTAAAGTCATTGTCTATTTAGGAGAAAATGGGGAAGTTATGCAGGTTATGGAGAAGCCAGATTTTAAAGCAACAAACAAGAAAGCTTATCTTTCAGGAGCTCATATTATTTCTATGAGTCCAGAACAAAACCACGTTGATTCTTACAAGGATGGAATAAAGGTTGGTGTTGAGAAAACTCCCGATAGAACATTCCAGTATGGAGAAGATGGGGCTTTTTGGAAAACCCCTGAATCTTCGGATTAAAGCAGAGTTTAATCGTTCAGCACCCGAAGAAGTCCCCCATACCGCATTTAATTCCTGCCTGCCTTTGCAATCTGTCTTTCCGCGAATCTGCTTTCAATGTAATTATCTATATACTGGTCTCTTGTCATCTCTCCTCTTTGTTCAGGACTTTTAGAATCATATTCATCTCCCCCGACATGTCTCCATAAGTCATAAATTTTTCTCCCTACTGCACTTTCTATTGTCCTCGCATCTGTTTCCATATGTCAAGTTCATAGTCGTCATTTAAATAATTTATTAAAGAAAATTCTCTATTATCAATCCATCCCAGCATAGGGATTCATCCCACCCTTTGGTCCTTTATTACTGCCTGAAGAGACAAGCACATCATCAATTCTTAGTATCATTATGGCAACTTCCGATGCAGAGCTGATTGCCTGTGTTTTCACTTTCAGGGGTTCAACAATCCCTGCCGCAAAGCAGTCTTCAATCTTGTTATTGAATAGATTTATTCCGTCTCTCATCATTCCAGATTCATGCCTCTTTTTTAATTCAGTAAGTATGTCTATAGGGTCCAGGCCGGCATTTTCAGCAAGAGTTTCAGGAATGAACTCAAGGGCATCTGCAAAAACTTCTACCGCAAGCTGCTCCCTTCCCCCAAGTGTTCTGGAATACTGCCTTAATCTTTTTGATAATTCGATTTCAACGGCTCCTCCACCGGCAACAACTTTTTTGCTTTTAACTGCAGCAATCACATCTCCAATCCCATCTTTTACAGCCCTCTCAATCTCATCAACAACATGTACTGTACTCCCCTTGACAAGAATAGTGACTGCCTTTGGATTTTCACAGTCCTTTACATAAACCATTCCGTCATCCCCTTTTCTTATCTCCTCAACAATCCCTGCCTTCCCAAAATTTTCCTCAGACACTTCCCCCATGTTTGAAACTATTTTTCCTCCTGTTGCCCTTGCAAGCTTGTCCATATCACTCTTAGCAATCCTTCTGCAGGCCATGATACCTGCCTTCGCAAGATAATATTGTGCAACATCATCTATTCCCTTCTGACAGAAAACAACATTTGCCCCAGAGCCAATCAGCCTGCTTGTTATCTCCTTCAAGTATCTCTCTTCGGATTCAATAAAGCTCTGCAATTGTTCCGGCGAAGAGACAGAGATTCTTGCTTCAGTTTCAGGACTCTTCAACTCCAACGGAAAGTCTACCAGGGCAATTTTAGCTCCCTTGATTTTTTTCGGCATTGATTCATTCGCCACCTCCTTGTCAAGGACAATACCCTGTATAAGCTCGCTATTCCCGATTTCGTCCCCCTTCAGCTTTTCAATTTTTATATCACCAATATCAACCTCACTCCCAGAAGAGACCTGGTCAATCGCTCTTACTATTAAATCTCCAAGTTTTTCCCTGTTTCCTTCAGCGCCTTTTCCGGTCATAGCAGTCATGGCTATTTTTCTCAAAGTTTCTCTTTCATTAACATCAATTCCTATCTCCTTCAAAATTTCCTTTGATTTTTCAGCAGCCAGCCTGTAACCTTTTGCTATTACTGTAGGATGGATTTTCTTATCAAGCAGAGCTTCGGCATTTTCCAGAAGTTTTCCTGCAAGCATCGCAACAGTAGTTGTTCCGTCTCCGACTTCTGCCTCTTGTGTCTTTGCAATTTCCACTACCATTTTTGCAGCAGGATGATCTATTTCCATCTCTTCCAAAATAGTGACCCCATCATTCGTGACCACAATGTTCCCTGTAGAATCAACAAGCATCTTATCCATGCCTTTAGGTCCTAAAGTGGATTTTACAACCTCGGCTATCACTCTTGCAGCAAGGATATTGTTTCTCTGCGCATCTTTGCCGAAAGTTCTTTGGACATTTTCAGGAAGAACATAGATTGGCTGTTTGTCGCTCATTCCAATCATCCTCAAACTGCCCTTTTAAGAATTGCTAAACTCCAGCACAACTATGCTACGATATAAATGCTTTAAATACCAAACCTCTAAGATAAATCATGTTAAAAAGGATCGCTGTAGGCGATGTAATGACGCGGCATTTTGCTTCTGTTTCCCCTGAAACCAATCTTCTCAAATGCTCAAAAGAGTTTGTTAGACAGAGGTTAAACAGCCTTGTCATTGTAAATGGGAGGAAGCTCGTAGGAATACTGACGCAAAGGGACGTCCTGTGGGCGCTGACAAAGAAACCTGGCCTGGATTTAAGAAAGGTCAAGGCAATTGATGTTGCGACAAAAAAAGTCGCAGTAATCAAGCCATCAGCAGACATAAGGGAAGCACTTGAAAAGATGAAAAGATACGGCTTCAGAAGGCTTCCGGTTATATCGAGGGGGCAGATAGTAGGGGTTTTAACTCTGAAGGACATACTTGCAATAGAGCCCGCGTTTTACAGCAATCTCGGCAGTTTAGTGGATATAAGAGAGGAGTCTGAAAAGCTGAAAAAAGCAAGAGAAGAAGACACATTTACAGATGGATTCTGCGAAGAATGTAATACCTATTCAGACCTCCTTAAAGTTGAAGGCCGATTTCTCTGTGAGGCTTGCAGGGAAGAACTGTATTAGTAAGAGAAGATTTAAATACAATTTTCTCATAATTTAAGCAGGAAAAGAGGAAAATTTATGGTAGAAAAAGAAACAATCTTGAAGGAAATTTTCAAGCACAAAGGAATTGGCGATTTCAAGGACTTCTACAACTTTATGTATTCCTGGCTTAAAGATGAGGGCTTTGTCATAACAGAAAAATTATATTCAGAGAAACTTGCAGGCGACTCAAAGGACATTGAAGTGAAATGGGAGGCAAAAAGGGAGCTCACAGATTACTTCAGAGCGCATATAGAAATGGTCTCAAAGGTCAGGGGACTCAAGGATATAGAGATAGAAGTTGACGGAAAAAGAAAAAAAACGCAGGAATTCAGGGAGATTGAGATAACTATAAAAGGGGTTTTAGAAAAAGATTATAACAGCAGGTGGGAAAAATCCGCGATTCAGAAATTCTTAAAGGAAGTCTATCATAAGTATGTAATCCCATCAAGGACTGATGAAATGATGGCTGTTGTAATGGAATTTGTTCAGAATCTAAAAGAGGATATGAAAGCATTCTTTGACTTATTGGGAAAAAGATAAATCAGACTACATATATTTTTATATAATGACTCTTACTCGCTTTTTCATGAAAAAACTGATATTCCTCCCGCTGATTTTTGCTCTTCTTCTGTCTGTTGCTTCAGCAATAAATATCTCGGTCCAGGAAGTGCCAATAACTGATGTCATTATAAAGGAAGTTGAGGAGTCTGCTATCTTTGATTTGACAATAGAAAACCTTGGCCCTGCTGACTCATTTCAGATATACAGTTTTGTGGGAGTCGACATAAAGCCTTCTGAAAAATTCAGGATAGGCGCAGGAGAGTCGCAGACAATCAGGATTCAGGCAACACCTTCCGAATCAATAAGGAAAAACTACAGGGACTGGTTTTTATTTGAGTACAGGATTGCAGGCATGGACCCCGGAACCTACAAGGACAAGCTGAAAATAAAGCTGATTCCTCTAGAAGAGGCACTTGATATTGGAGAAGTCATAGTTTTCCCTGACAAGGATGAGGCCGTGATAACTGTCATAAACAATGAGGACAAGCAGATGGATAATCTAATCCTGAGGTTTGATTCAGATTTTTTTGAATATTCAGAGGCATTTTCACTTTCTCCCTTTCAATCAAGGAATATAACTGTGCAGATAAGTAAGAATATCCAGTCACTTAGCGCAGGCGAATACGAGTTAAATACAGAAGTCGAATATAAGGGAGCAAGTGCTGAAGTAGAGTCAAGGATAAATTATCTTGAGCACGGAGGAATTTTAACGACGAGAGATTCAGAAGGATTCATTGTTGTAAAGACAGAACTTACAAAGGAAAATGTCGGGAACGTGCCTTCAGTCGCTGAAATAAAAGAGTCCAAGAATATAGTTAGCAGACTTTTCACAACATTCACCACAATCCCAACAAGCGTTGAGAGAAAGGGATTTTTTGTTGAATATTCATGGCAGGAGGAACTTCAGCCCGGAGAATCGCTAGCAGTCACAATGAGGACAAACTACACTTTCCCCTTCATCCTTTTAATCCTTATAATAATAGCTATCGCATGGGTGAGAATAAAGACACAAACAGACCTCGTACTGAAAAAGAGAGTCCAGTTCGTCAGGACAAAAGGCGGGGAGTTTGCCCTTAGAATAAGATTGAAGGCCAAGGCAAGAAAGAACCTTCAGGATGTGAAGATAATAGACCACATTCCCGGAACGACCAAGCTTCATGCAAAAACAATGTTCCCTCCTGCAACAAGCGTAGATGAAAAAACACGCAGGATTCATTGGAACCTTCCATCGATGAGAAAAGGCGAGGAAAGGACATTCTCATATGTAATTTACTCAAATATAAGCATAGTCGGCTCATTCGAGCTTCCTTTGGCACATGCGTCCTACAAGTCAGAAGACAAGCAGAAGTTTGTCTCATCCAACCAGACGAGTTTTGCTGCTGAAGGGAACTAAAGTTCACCAGGGAAATTTATCTTGTTTAAACCAGAACAGACCTGTTTCTTTTAAGGTTATGATTCTTCGGTAAATATTATTCGCTGCCTCCTCGGGGGTCAAATCTGCATTCTGCCCGCCCATATCTGTCTTAACCCAGCCCGGATGGATTGAAGCAACAAGGATATTTTTACTTTCCAGCCTGCGCGCCAAAGTTTTTGTATACATATTAAGTGCTGCCTTAGAAATTTTATAATCTGGATAATATACATTGCTCTTGCGATTAAGGGAGCCTGCGCTGGAAGAGATATTAATTATTTTTCCAGGCCTATTGATGTAAGGAATTAATTTTTCAGTCAAATGAACTACCCAACCGCCCCAAGGGTTTGCCTGAGGGCAAATCCGCCTGATGGCGGAGCGGGGTATCAAATAAAGTCGGCGAGACGGAGCTGACCCTTTGCGCCACCTTGCTCTTCAACATACTTCTTGATTT
>MNVZ01000006.1 GCA_001872315.1 Candidatus Pacearchaeota archaeon CG1_02_39_14
CCTTGTTGTATAGTTAGCCAGGACTTTACTGCATTAGAAAATCAGTATAAAAACATTAGCCAGATTGAACTTATATATCCAATAATAAGAATTATTACTTTCTTGGGAAAGCTGTAATTTCATAACCTGCATTTCTTAAAGTATCATTGACAACTCTTAATGAAGCTTCTAAACTAGGCCTTTGAATTGCCTTGCCTGGCGCACTAAGCGCCTCCGGCGCTACTCCGACCAGACGGCCATACCAGCAGTCAAGATCGCTCGCACCGCCGAAAAAAGACCTGCTGTTCTCAAGCCTGAGAACGAACAACGCCTTTACATTAGGTGTATTGCTCTGGTTAGGCAGATAAATTCCCATTGCAGTATCATAACCAAATCTATCTTTCATTTCCTCAAACATTCTGTCAACATATTCATTAAGCAATCCCTGATCTCTTGCTAATGCTCTCAACATAGGATGATTCTTTGCCTCATCAGCAGACAAATCCCTATTAAGAACTGCGTTAAGCTCATTTCTTGAAAATTCAGGACCTTCAATAGCCTTATAATCCTTATCTGAAACTACTAATGCTCCGCCTGACAAACTTGATTTTGGAGTTAATTCACGCAGAACAGGAGCATCCAGTCCAATTTTAACCATGTCGCCCTTATAGGCAAAAGCATCTCCAAGACCAAAATAATTATCGCTCCATGTACCTACACTTTCCTCGCCTGCTTTAAGCCTTCTCTCCATAATCTGGGCAGTGTTCATAGGAACTCTGTTATCTGCTATCAAAAGAGGCATTTGTTTGACTATAGCTCCGTAAAATTCCTCATACGGCTGTCTTACTTTCTGGTCGTTCAGTTTTAATCCCATGCTTTTTCTATAAAGTTGAGCTTTTTAAATCTTTCGGTAGTGTTACCACTACTTAGAAACACACAGGCATTTTTCAAAAAAACAAAAACCCCATCCCTCAAGAGTTTAATTCCTTCAGAAATAACCTTCCTGCTCGCTTCTCTGCTTGTTTTACGCGCATTTTGCTTTCTTCCTGTTAAAGCCCTGCCTTTAATCCCGCTTAACCTATCAGCCCATCCGCTCCCTGCATAGCCTCAATTCATATCTGCTTTTTCAGCTTTCTAATCAGTGCATTTTCTCTGCCTTCCTTTTATCTAACCTCTTCTTTCGCTTTCTCTATTTTTTTATTTCATACCCTAAACTCCTTCATTTTAGATTTTTCCCCTGTGGGTCGCCTGCGGAATACAGCTCGTTCCAGAGGTATTCCTCGTCTAAAAACGTAAAAATCAGTCGTTTTAGTCCGGGCATGATAAAAAAATACTCGACAAAGCTGAAAGGAGGTAATAGTTAAAATGGAAAACGCATTAGAAGAAAATGCCAGACAACTTGAGGTTGTGGAAGCTGTAAAAGGCTACAATCCTGAATTTGTGAAGTCCTGCTATGCAGTAGGAGCATGGATTTGGGCTGAATTCACACAGAGGTTAAGCACAGAGGAACTTGAGTTCCTTAAAGGGCTTGGCTTCAGGTGGAATCCTGTCAGGAAGGTCTGGCAAAATGCCTGCGGCGTCAAAACAAGACGCTCAAACGGCGAACCTCGCCTGAAATATCAGGTTATTTCTTTCAGCGAGAATTAAATCAAGCCCTCTCCGAAAGGAGGGGGTTTTTGTTTTTTATTCGGATTCTACAATATCTTCTTTAGATTCTTCCAGCCTTTTAGACAAATGAGACAAAAGACTTAACATATCTAAGCAATCATTTTCAGTGAATAAACCAGAATCTCTTAAATCGTTCATTTCTTCATGACCTAAAATATTTCTCCCACCTGCAACTATACCTTGCGATAAAAATTTTTGACCATCTTCTAGATTTTTCCTCGTGTCTGAATTGAATTCTGTACCATTTGGCCTGATACAGTCCTTTGCTACAGATAGCCTTCTGGATTTATTTCCAAAAACTTTAGCCATCATGTCAAAATCACCGTTAGAATTAGTCCAGTTTGACTTTGTTCTGGTTGAATTAATGTATCTTTTAACTGCCTCTAAAAAAGCATCATAATAGTCTTTATTTTCATATTTTTCCTTTGAAGATTCCTGAACATCTTTATGTAAATGCCTCCAGTGATACTTAGGATATTCTGGAACAATGGCGTGTAACTTTTGGACAACTTTTGTTTGTTCATCGGGAGATAATTCGGATTTGTCTATAATCGCATTAATCATCGGTTCAATATTAGTTAAAATATCTTCTGGCAGTTTACTATACCATCCAGGAACATCAACCTTTGTAATCTCTTTTATCTTCTCTCGTCTCTTTTCACTTCTTTTTTCTCTCCACTCGTCTTGTATGTCTGATAAAATTTTTTGCAGAAAGTCTTTAAGTTTTTGAGTCTCTTCAAGATCCCAATTTAATGATTGTCTATTTGTTGAGATTATATCCTCTTCTAAATCGTCCAAAAAATCAACCTCCAGCCATCCTGTGACATAAGAATAGAAATGGCTTGACTCTGATCTTCCAAAAAATTCAGGAGCATTCACTAATCTTCCATTCGCAAAGAGAGTAATCCCTCTAAGACCTGGTTTTAATGGTAGTTCTGTTGTGACAATCTTGCCCTTAATGTCACCTTTATGACCATAATCAGAAAAAACCTTCTTTGAGAAAGCAGGGAAATCAAAACTAAATTGCTCCTCTATCTCAGAGTATTTCAAATTGTTATCAACATTGATTATAGTTTCACCTTTTTTAACAAAGACTTTAAAGTTTTTATCAAAGAAATTAAAAAGCTTGGAGAGACTTATTGCTAGGTCTTTAGCATTAAGGTCACTTTCTCTTTTCAAATTTGTGAGAGTTATTTTTGTTCCTCTTTCTTTCTCCGAAGCAGATCCCCTTATAGACTCTGGCCTATAATCTTTTGATGAACTTTTTAGCTTGTTCCAATCCAACTCAAAAGTTACCTTTTCTCCATTCTTTATTGTTTCAATATTAATGGTGTCTCCTATTCCAAACAAAGCAAGCTTTCCAAGACCTTTCTTTCCAGTAACTTTTCTTTTACCATCAGAAGAGTAAACTCCTTCTTCTTCTCTTCTATTTCTTCCTATTATCAAAAATTTATCATTTATCTCTTTAAAGAGCATCCCTTCTCCATCATCTTTCACACTTATTTTCTTATTCTCTCCATCCTCTAAAGTTATGATGACCTCCTTTGCTTTCGCATCATAAGAATTGGCAATAAGTTCAGCAAGAGCAGATGGAACTCTGGAGTACATTTTTATTCCGAGATGCTCTATAGTCCTAGGATCAAACCTCATCACGAGCTTTTCTGAGTTCTGCTCTTGTTCAGGCATTAATTAGCATTACTGCTTAGGTTTATAAAATATTCCCCGAAAGCCCTTGCAAACCTAACAGGCACAGCATTTCCCACCCACCTAGTATTTTCGCTCATATTCCCGTAAAATTCATAATCATCTGGAAATGTTTGGATTGCTGCCGCTTCCCTGACAGATATGGCCCTATTCTGGGTCGGATGCCCAAATCTTCCATTTGAAATACTAGTACATTTACAGGTAAGCGTAGGAGCCAAATTATCAAAAGACATTCGGCCATAGACATCTGTATGTCCCTTATGTTTTTTGTGACATTTAAGGATAAATTCACTGGGTAAATCTGTTCTTGATCCCCCATTTTTTCTTATTCTTTGTAAACGTTCTAAATTTAGCTCACTTAATCCTCTGGCTTCATGATTTGAAATACCAGGATGCTTTTCCCCTGCCTTTATCGGAGGGTATTTTGTAAGAATTTCTTTGAGGGTTACAATGTTATCCGAGGATAAATTTCCAGGGATCTTTACCTTAATGCCCTTTGATGCAATCAAAACGAGTCTCTTTCTTCTCTGAGGCACTCCATAATCCGCCACATTCAGAACTTTATAATCATAAAAATATTTGTAATTGTCCAAGATGGCAAGAAATTTTTTAAATATCACTTTACCCTTTCCATTTACAAGCCCTGGAACGTTTTCCATAAAAACAAAATCAGGAAGAGTCTCTCTGATCAGCCTTCCAAATTTTAAGACAAGATTTCTTCTATCATCTCCTTCTATGCCTTTTCTGTTTATCAAGGAAAATGGCTGGCATGGGGCACACCCAGCAAGAAGAAAGAAATTATTCTCCCTATCAATACCATCAAGCAGTTCTTTTTTCTTTAACTTAACAACATCCATATGAAAAAAATTTGATCTGCGATTATTCCTCTCATATGTTTCTGATACTTTTGCATCAGAGTCATAACCTTTTAAAACATTTATGCCTGCATCTGACAAGCCTTTAGTAAGTCCTCCAGCACCACAGAACAAGTCAACCGCAACTAGTCCTTTTTTCATATTCATATTATGTTAAATTGATTTAAAAACATTCCTCCAATTTCTCAACAATCCATACCTCTCCCAAAGTATCTAATTCACAATACTTCAATAAATTCTCTCTAATCCTTGCTTTCTCCTTATCCGGGCAAGATTCATAAGCAGCCCTATAAAATTCAACTGAAGCTGTTCCGCCATCTCCAATCTCCATGCCTTTGTAGCCCTTACCGGTTATCGCAGGCAAAACATCCTTTATTGATGCAGAGCCTTGTTGTTTTGGGTTATAATAGTAGAATTTCATGAAAGGAGCCCATAAATCAACAATTCTGCCTAAGACGTTATCTATCCATTCTTTATTCTCTGGAAAGCATTCAGCCATTTCCTTTAATCTACCTGTCTCAAAGCTCTGATAATAGACCACTACACTCCCTTTATTTCCTATTGTCTCTTTTAAGGTCTGAAGAAGCTCTTTTCTGGGGTCTTCATTTCCATCATAAAGAAATTCATGGTGTTTGGGCTTTGCTCCAGGCTTTTCAACTACATGTATGGAAAACTGGAAAGGCACTTGTGAATATGGCTTCAAGCCGTCAAACATAGGAATCGCAGTTGAAAAGGTCTCAAAGTCAAAATAATATACAGGGTATTCAAGAGTATCAAGAAATTCTTTTATTTTAGGCTTTTCAATATAAATTTGATTTTTTAGGTCACATTCTCTTTGTATGCTCTGCTTTCCATTAAGTTCTATATGGTCTGGTATGTCCTTTATCGTTTCAATTCCATTCTCAAACAGCTCACAGCTTAATTTTCCGCCCCTGTAAAGGCAGAATACATGATTTTCGGGAAGATGGTTTAAACAGCCATCGTTCAGGCAGTCGTGATGTCCTTCCTTGAATATTTTAGGGATTAGGATTCCGAGGTCTGAAGGTTTGTCTGAAGATATTATCTTTAGCAATTTGTCAATCCTGCTCTCTATCCCTTCAGTTGCCTTATCTACTTCAGAGGTTATATCTTCTTTAGTAAAGAGTTCATTTATGTCTAAATCTCCTTTTCTTACATATTCATTATTCGTGTGC
>MNVZ01000010.1:0-65587 GCA_001872315.1 Candidatus Pacearchaeota archaeon CG1_02_39_14
CAAAAGAAGCTGAATGTAAAAATAGAAATCAAAGGAAACATTATTTCTTTTGAAGGCGACCCAATTGAAGAGTATGAGGCATCAATGATTTTTGAGGCAATAAATTTTGGTTTTCCGGTTGAAACTGCTCTTATTCTGAAAGATTCAGAATATTCTTACAGAGAGATTCCTATAAAAGATTTCACAAGAAAAAAAAATCTTAATCCCGTAAGGGCAAGATTGATAGGGAAACACGGAAAAACAAGAGAAACCCTTGAAGAAATAGCAGGATGCAAAATAAAAATAAAAAGAAGCTCTGTCGGAATCATAGGGCGTTCCGACGAAATTGAATATGCAATCACTGCAGTCACAAACCTGATAAAAGGATCGAAACAGGCAAATGTGTACAGTTTCCTCGAGAGAATAAATAAAAATAAAAATAAAAATAGTCGGTAAAAAAACAAACAAATCTTATCTGGCAACTAACAGGAAACGCATGAAAGAATTATCTTCTTTTAGCGGTTCTTCTTGTTGTCTTTTTTTTGGTTGTCCTTCTAGAAGCCTTTCTGGTCGTTTTCCTTCCAGTTGTTCTTCTAGTTGTCTTCCTTCTTGTTGCGGTTTTTCTTCTTGCGGCCATTTGAAAACTCACCTCTTTGTACAAATTAATAATCAAAATCATATTTAAAACTTTCTGAAACGACGGTAAATTTTGATATTAGCTGTAAGTTCGTAAATTCGGCTTTTTTTGATTTCCCGTCGGAGAAATTAAATAAAAAATTAATTACAAAAATCAAAAATCTCTTTCATTCTGATTTGGACTGATTAAAGTCAAATTAATTTTAAATGCAATCAATTATTAAATTGCAGTAATTCTTGAGGTTTTGGATGCAAGAGAAATCTTTAAATAACATCCAAATTTCCTCTCGATATGTCCCGGTAGCTCAGCTGGTTAGAGCGCACGGCTGTTACAGAAGGTGGATACAGTCCAGGAATCTGCTTAAGGTTTGTAGAAACCGTGAGGTCGGAGGTTCAAGTCCTCTCCGGGACGTTTCGCCAGCATCTGATTTAAAAGCTAATTTTTACAACGAAAAAAATGAAAAGCAATTTAATTGTGATAAAAAAATCAATAATGCACGGAAAAGGAGCATTTGCAAAAACAGAAATTAAAGAAAAAACAAGAATTATAGAGTATATAGGAAAGAAAGTTACAAAGAAAAGAGGGGATAAAATATATCTGGAGCAGGTAAAAAAAGCTGAAAAAGAGGGAATCCCGGTGACTACGTACCTTTTTTCAGTAAGCAAAAAATATGATATAGACGGGGATGTTTCATGGAATTCTGCAAAGTACATAAACCACTCATGCAACCCAAACTGTGAAGTTGTTAATGAAGATGGGCACATATGGATAATATCAAAAGAAGATATTAAAAAAGGTGAAGAGATTACTTACGATTATGGATTCCCACTCATTAACTACAAAGACCATAAATGCAGATGTGGCTCCGAAAGCTGTATGGGTTACATTCTGTCTAAGAGAAGCAGAAAATGGCTGGAAAAAAGATTAACAAAAAGAAAGTAGTGCTTGGCTTATCAGGGGGGGTTGATTCAGCCGTTGCTGCGCTTCTTCTAAAAAAGCAGGGTTACGAAGTAATAGGAGCATTCATGAAAAATTTTTCTGACACAAAAAACAAGCTGACAGGAGAATGTTCTTGGAGAGAAGAAAAAAGAATGGCTCAAAAAGTTGCAAGCCATCTAAAAATCCCGCTGAAAGTTTTTGACTTTGAAAAAGAATATAGAAAATATGTCATAAATCCTATGTATAATGATTACAAAAGGGGATTGACACCAAATCCCGACGCTCTTTGCAATAAGGTAATTAAATTTCCGTTGTTCTGGAAAAAAGCCAAAAGAATGGGTGCTGATTGCATGGCCATGGGGCACTATATAAAAAAGAAAAAATCAAAGCAGGGATTCACCTTGAGTTTAAATAAAGACGCCGAAAAAGACCAGTCATATTTTCTTTGGCAGCTTACGCAGGAAGATTTGAAACACACCCTGTTCCCAATAGGGGATTACACAAAAGAACAGGTGAGAGAAATAGCAAGAAAAAATAATCTCCCAAACGCGGACAAAAAAGGAACAGTAGGGATTTGTTTCGTCGGAAAAATTGATATGATTGAATTTCTAGTCAGAAAAATAAAGCAAAAGCCAGGAAAAATAAAAGATCCAGAAGGAAATATTATAGGAAAACATAATGGAATTGCATATTACACTATAGGGCAGAGAGCTCCAGACAACAAATACTTCCAGATAAGTGCAAAATATAGAAACTCACAGAAAGAGAAAATTTACATAATAGAGAAAGACATAAGGACAAATACTCTTGTTGTTGCCCCAAAGGGCCATCCTTCATCATTCAGAAAATCTTTCAGGATAATAAATGCAAATTTTATCAATCCAGTTAAATTCCCACTAAAAGATATAATGATAAGAATCCGGCATTTAGGGGATTTTCACAAGGCAGATATAAGAAAACAAGGAAACAGAATTACCTGCATCCTCAAGAATCCGCTTTCGGGTATAGCCCCTGGACAATCAGCAGTAATTTACCATAATTCAAAAATGCTGGGCGGTGGAGAAATTAGACTTTAGCAATACATTTTTATACAAATAATTGCTCTTATAGCCATGAATCTTGACAAAGTCATAGATGAAAGGCGATCTGTAAGGGAATTTTCGGACAAGAAAGTGAAATGGGCTGATGTTCTTGAAGCAGTTGATTCAGCAAGAAAAGCCCCTCTGGCAGGGAATCATTGCAACTTTAAGTTCATTATAATAGAAGACAGTAAAAAAAAGAACAAACTTGCAGAAGTTGCAGAGCAATACTGGATTGCGGATGCGCCTATGATTGTTATAGTTTGCTCAGACGACGCTCCTCTTGAAAATATATACTATGACCGCGGAAAAATCTATGCAAGGCAGCAGGCAGGCGCAGCTATAGAAAACTTTCTTCTGAAAATAACTGATATGGGATTATCATGCTGCTGGGTTGGCGCATTCCCTGATGAAATAGTAAAACAAATCCTGAAAATCCCTAATCATATACACGTTGAAGCGATTCTCCCTGTGGGATATGCAAAATTCAAAACGAAAGCGCCGAAAAAATCATCACTGGAAAAAATAATTAGCTGGGAGTCCTGGGGGACAAAGAAAAGGCCGACAGGAGTCAAAGACCCGAGAACGATGTGATTATGGAGAAAGGCAATCTATTCTCAAAAATCTCTGACAAGCTCCCTAAAGAGCTGTTCCAAATTTTAGCTTCTTCAAAGAACATTAAAATAGAAAGGATAGTATCAAAAGGGCACATAACTCCGGAAAACAAATGGTACAATCAGGAGAAAAACGAGTTTGTCCTTTTAATCAAAGGATATGCAGAAATCCTTTTCGCAGATAATAAGCTCGTAAGGATGAATGAAGGAGACTACATCAACATACCTTCCCATAAAGAGCACAGAGTTGTAAAAACAAGCAGTGAGGAAGAGACAATCTGGCTTGCAGTATTCTACTGAAAATAAAAGGGACAGAAAAATAAATGTCCCCTGCTAAAAAAATTTATCTAAAAACTTCAATGCCTAAGTCGGATATTTCAGACTTGTGAGGGGCCTTTTCTTCGTAAACGTCCTTCCCAAGAATGTAAGGACTCTTTACTCCGGTCATTATTGTAATGACTCTGACTTTGTTTCCAAAGCCCTTGTCAATTCTGGCTCCAATAATGACTTGTGCTTCTGGGCTCAAATTCTCAGTAACTAAGTGTCCGACTCCGGAAAATTCATCCAACTTAAAGTCCGAACCGCATGTTATGTGTATCAGTGCTCCAGTGGCTCCCCTATAATCAACATCCAGCAAAGGATGCGTCAGGGCCTGCCTTACAGCCTCTTCAACTCTGGATTGCGTATCTGCTTCTCCAACTCCGATAACTGCCACGTCACCATTTCGCATGATAGATGAAACGTCAGCATAGTCAAGGTTAATCAATGAAGGCAGGGTAATTGTTTCCACGATTCCCTTAATCATTGTACTGACCAGCTCGTTAGCTACCGCGAAAGCTTGTTCCATAGGCAGGTTACCAGCAATGTCAACAAGTCTATTGTTGTCAATAACAATAGCAGTGTCAACAACTTCTCTAAGCTCCTGCAATCCAAATTCAGCCTTGTCAATTCTTGCTTTTTCACATTCAAAGGGCATTGTAACAACGCCAATAACAACAGATCCTGATTCTTTAGCAAGCTGTGCAACCACAGGAGCGCATCCTGTTCCGGTTCCACCTCCCATTCCAGCACATACGAAAACCATATCAGCATTGCCGACAGATTTCTTCAGCTCTGAAAGGGACTCTTTTGCAGCTTCTCTTCCTTTTGCAGGATATCCGCCGCATCCAAGACCTCTTGTCAACTCCTTACCGATGAGAATTTTCTCATCAGCTTTGGTAATGCTCAAATGAAGAGCATCCGTGTTGACTCCAAATACAGTAGCTCCGTTGATTCCTTTGTTGAAAAGCCAAGTTATTGTGTTACAGCCGGCACCTCCACATCCAAAAACCTTGATGTTGGCCTTACCCGCTCTTAGCTCATCGAAGTTAATACTATGCGTTTCCGCATTTTGTATCGCTTCTTTTGCAAAATCTAGTACCATTTCTCTTTTTTTATACCTCCTTTCATCTATTTAAGAAATCCAGTTGATTTCTCTTTAAATATTTGACTATATTAAATCACAACATAAGAACTTAAAAACCACAGAATCCTTTCTAAGAAATGATAGCTCAGAGAGACGACCCCCTGGAGGACGAACAGCTGTTTAAAAGATACCAGAATGGGGAAAACAATGCCCTTGAAGTTCTTGCCTCAAAATATACTCCTCCTTTATTGGCATGTTTAAGGAGATTTGTAGGAGACTACGCAGAAGACTGCCTCCAAGAGACATTTCTGAGAATACATGAAAAAAAGCATCAATTTGATCCAGATAAGTCAGAAGTATTAACCTGGTTTTATGTCATCGCCCGTAATGTTGCCAGGGACACTCTAAGAAAAGAAAAAATAAGACCATTTTACGGCCTGACTTTAAATGAAAGGCTTACAGGCACAAGCCAGGACAACTCTGAAGAAGAAATATCAGAAATTATTGAAAAAGATATCAAAAGGCTTCCTCCTAAATATCAGGATCTGATTAACATGGTATACTTTAGAGGTAACAGTCTGAGAAATATCTCAAGATCACTTAACCTCCCTCTTGGAACAGTGAAAAGAAGGTTGAACCTAGCTCTAGCAGTTTTAAGAAAAAAGATGGACAAAAGCGTTTATCAGCCGGCTGCTTGATTTCTTGCAAAGCTTTCTGCAACTAAAATAGGAAAAAGTATTGTCGCGTCTCCAAAGACTTTCATGCTTTTTGCATTCTTCCTGATTTTCCCCCATGAAACGGCTTCTTCAGGCAATGCACCAGAGTCAGAAGCATCAAACTCCAGGGCTGTATTGATATAAACCGAGTAATCCAGGCCGTTCCTAAGCATGTTTGCATTCAAAACCGCATGCTTCACAACGCCTGCGCCAAGAACAATCGCCCCTGATTTTTTCAGCCCGATTGTAAGATCATTAAACCTTTTCACATCTTCTGCAATGTCTAAAACAAAATCATCTCTCTTGAATTTAAAGAAATAGACATTATCCCCTAAAGCGCCATCGGTAATAGCAGGGCAATAAACTGGAATTTTGTTTTTCCATGCCCAGTAATATATACTTCTTTCATCATTTATTTTCTCCCCGAGTTTCAATATCAGCTCGGATGGAATAATTGCCTTTCCTTTAGATTCCTGATACAATTCCTCAAGAATAGGCTGTATCCACTTCTCAAATTCCACATACCTGTTATTTGAAACAAAAATATTTCCTATCCTATTTACTCCCTTCTCACGCAATTCCTTTCCTGAAGCCCTGAAATCCCCAAGATAAAAATCTCCAAGACACTTGATAAAGTCCTCTTCAATGCCTCCTGCAGTCGTCACAAGGGCGTTGACCTTATTATGCTTCACAAGCCATCTTATTATATCTCTATTCCCAGAGCTGATCATATTGCTTGTATACCCAAGAAAGATAAAGGCATCATCCTTAATCATATCATTCACAACATCAATCGCTTTAGAAAATTCGCTCGCCTGTGCCCCCGAACTGGCAAAACTCTCAATAATCTTAGAATAATCAACTCCTTTATCAAAGTCATATCCCTCTATCCTAATCCCATTTATTTCAGCCGCACTTCTTAATAGGTTTTCTCTTGCACTCTTCTCATTCTCGTTTGCTTCATCCATTAAAATTAGAAAAAAGGCCTATTTTTAAGGCTATCGCTGAAGCCCAATCCTCTTGGTGATTTCGGGGAGGTCTTTTTTCATAAAATAAGCTCCTGCTGCCTGCCTGTGCCCTCCTCCTCTTGCATTTTCCAGGCCTTGCAATAACTGTTTCAAAAATAATCCAAGATCAACATTTCCATCCTGCCTTCTGGCGCTTATTGAATATCCATTTTCTTTCTCACTCAAAATCATTATGGTTTTATCAGGATATTTTGTGCTTATCATGGTACTAACAAGCCCTCCTACATTAAACCTAGGATTAAAGACAAAAAAGTAGCCTCCCTCAAATTCAATCCTTTTCTCTTCAAATTCATCCATCGCCCGTTCTACTTCCTTCTCTATCTTAGAGGAATGCTCCTTTAGGTCCCCTATGTCTCCGAATGACTCCCCAATAGACTCAAACACTCTCTTCAAATTATCCCTGAAAAAGATTATTGCAAGTCCCAAGTCCCATTGTACCCTATAGATTTCTGATTTGCTGATATCATCATAAGCAAACCCAAGCTTGTTCATGTAACCCCCTGTCTGGATACCGTATTTTTCAAATATTGCTTTTATCCATTCTCTATTCTTAACATTGCAAAAATCAGCTATGCAGGCAGATGCAACAAGCCAGTCCAATTTTTCAATGTTCTGCACTTTATTGAAAAGAGAATAGCAAAAGTAAGCTGCACAATACCCTTCCTCTGCTTTCAGATGTGTGGTCTTATCAGAATTCCAGTCTTTTGAAGGATGATGGTCCAAAATAAGTATTTCTGCAAATGATTCCATAGCTTTCAGTATCTCTTCTCTTTCAACATACATATCAGAAATAATTATCTTCGTATATCCATCAATCTTCAGCTTTTCGGCGAGTTTCTCATCCACCTCATCATACTGCAAAATCTTAACATTATCCGCATTCACTACTGCATTCACAACCTTTGCGGAAGTTATTCCATCAAGGTCTACATGGCTTATCAGCACTATCTTGTCTTTCTCATCCAAATTCTTGATAAAATCAAAAAACCTTTTCTCATTTCCTATCTCAATATTCATATTTTCTCCAGTATCTCTGCTTTAACATTAACTTCATTGCACAGTTCAACAAATTTCTCCGCATCTTTTTCACTTCCTATAACTCCTGCACCATAATGCATCGGTATCGCCAAATCGGGGCTTAGTATGCTTGCAGCTTCAGCTGCCTTTTCAGCATCCATCACATACTTCCCTGAAACAGGCAGCAATACAATAAACTGGTTCCCGTGTTTTCCGTATCCAGTAAGGTTTTTCATTTCAGGAATAAAATCGCTGTCTCCTGTATGGTAAACAACCGAACCTCCCATTTTCACCAGATAGCCCACCCATCCCTCTGATTTTGGATGATATTCTTTCCTCAAATTATATGCGGGAATAGCTTCTATCTTTATTTCATCAAGGTCTATCTTCTCTCCTGCTTCAATAATCTGCAAGTCGATTCCTTGAATCTTCATCACCTTGCTCTGCGCATCAGCTGTGCAGACTACAACAGTCCCTGGCTCCGCAAGTTTCTCTATATCCTTTATTGAGCAATGGTCATAATGGCTGTGCGTAATAAGTATCAAATCAGCCTTCTCCTGAAACTTTTCAGAAACGTTATATGGGTCTATAGCAATCCTTTTGCCGTTCCTTATAAAAAACCCTGAATGTCCTAAAAATAATATCTCTATCTCTCCTATCTTCATCTTAAACCATATAAATCACGATTTTTAAAGTTATCCTGCCTAATATACAACCTGTTTCTCAATATCGCAATTTGCCTCAATCCAAGGCATATCAAAGTCCGAGATTTCTCTTCTTTTTTCATCAATTATGAAATATTGCCTCTCCTCTTCAGGCCCAACAGAAGGCATCTGGTTGTCAATCCATCCATCAGGACACTTTTGGATTAGACCGTTGACAACAATTTCAAAATTATAATTGCAATACCTTGTGTCATCCTCCTGGACAGGCTGCATTATTGGGGCAGGATCTACGCACATCGTCAGGCCACAGCCAAAGCACGCATAATCCTGCGTCTCTGAATTTCTCATCAATATAACTCCGTCCTCTCTCCAGTCAATTTCTTCTACAAAGTTCATGCCATCAGCATTGCACTGCCTCGGATAGCTTTCCATAACAGGATATCCGGCTTCTGCACATTCTTCAAAACTTGTGATTTCCGTATTCTCTCCAAAGTCCTGCCATCCGTAATAGAAGACACCAAAAAGTAAGACAATCCCGATAAGCAAAAAAATCATGAGATAGTTTTTATTCTTCATCTTAACCCTCAATTAGGCCTTTCTCTAGAAGGCCATGGAACATTACAGGCAGGCATATATTCCGGCCTTGCATCAACATCAGATTCCTTTGCAGTAGGATTAAGAACAACATTGAAAGTGTGCTCAATATGTGGAGTAAAATCATTCCATTCCAATTCTCTCGATGCGACATCATTCATAAGTTTCATTATGCCATATTCATCACTTTGGCCCCCATTAGGAGAAACCATTGGAACAGTAAGAAGTGAATTTGACAATCCGTGCACTCTAACTTCCCTATTACCCACTTTCTTATGTTCCCATAATGTATAGATGTAAACATCCTCAATCTTGCCTATATATTGTGAATACCTATGTATGCTCTGGCATAAATTCAAAAGCTTAGCATCAAATCCAGGCTCATTTTCTTCACCTAATCCTCCAACAGCAACTAAATCTTCCTTGTTAGTCACAGGCATTATAGCTAAATCCATATTAGGCCATCTATTCTGATAATGCTCTATCAATTCCAAGGTGTCCCTACAGGTATCTCCATTCGTATAGGCTCCCCCAGGCTGATTGCAAGGATTAATATTATTATAATATGTAAGCCTGTAATCAACATCTGCAATCTCCTCACTAAGTTCTACTATCTCGTTACCATCCCACCTTCTCGTGCTTGGACTTCCTGATTGTGGTACCATCGTGAGTTCTGCATTAGGATGTCCATAAAGCAAATCTCCAATTCTCCATGCATTATACCATGTTCCAAAACTGCCTGCAGAGCTTCCAGCCATCATAATTCTTGCATTATCAAGGTCAAAGTCCTTATCTTCCAAAAGTTCAAAAGTCTTATCCAAGCCCGCCTCGACATTCAAAGCGCCTCTGTGTATTATCTTGATATATAGTTTGTCTATCTTTATCTCACCGTTTTCCTCATGCGTCTCAACTCTTACATATGGATACTTTCTCTCAATCTGCTCAAGATTTATCTTATTATCATTCAGCAGCCTTTCATACACATTCACCATCTGTGTTTCCGAAGTGAAATCATACTCTATCGGCTCAGTCAATCGGCCTGAATGGAAGTCCTGGGTGCAATAAGGCAAGATTACCCAGTTTGCATCTTTCACAAAGCCATCATTGTCAGGATGGTCCATATAGATGAAACTCGCACCTTCTATAAGATTTTCAGGAGGGGATATAAGCCCAAGGGCAAAACCGACATTTGTAGTAAATTCTCCATCACGGGTAATCATAGTGCTTCCGCCACCAGGCATCCATATCACCAGTCTGCTGTTTGGCTTTCCATCAATTTTCGCAGGCCCAGGAGAAAAGCCCATGACATACTGCTCTCCGTTTCCGCATTCAGCTCCCGGAACAGAGATGAGCTGCCATTCTCCTCTTTCCCCATCAATTATCCCTCCATTTCCTCCCCCTCCATTCCCATTTCCTCCGCCATTCCTTCCGATTTTAGTAAAAGCAAATCCCAAAATAAGCACAATAACTATCAGGGCAATAACAACCACCATAACAAGATTCTTATTTTGCTCTCTCTTCATAGACATAATATCAAAAAGCGTTTTATGATTATAAATCTTTGCAGTATTGTTAGATTCGACAATAATCGGATAACTATTTTACACACCAAAAAGCACCAATAAATATTATCCTGATGGTCAAAGTCCAGAGATTATAAAAGATTATTAATTTAGGTTAGTAAAACCATATCATAGGTGTAAACAATCATATCTTCCTTAGAACTCCCATAATCAACCACAATATCCTTTTCATTGACAATTATATCTCTTTTTTCAGATTTATCATTTTAATTTAGAATTTCTGGTCACCACAAAAGTATATCTTTTCATCAATAATCTTATTATCTTTCCAATGCTGGACATTAACTCTATAAATTATTTTTTTCACTCCTTCTTTATTTTCAATATTAATTGCCCATTCAGTCATAGAAATATTATCTTCTGTTCCTCCAAATGTAACTGAGTTTATTTCAGCATTGTTTAGTTTTTCTATTTCCTGAAGAAAGATAACCTCTCTTTTTCTATTTGCTTCTTTTCCATGGATAGGGGGATTCCCATTAACTTGCGTAATCACATCATCCCCATAATATTTCTCAAAAGCCTCCCTTATCTTACCTTCTCTGATTAAGGCATTTAATTTTTCTACATTATTTTTTAGTTTTGACATTTTATCGTGTTTAGGTTCTCAATCTTCTACTTTGAATTTCTGGTCACCACAAAAGTATATCTTTTCATCAATAATCTTATCATCTTTCCAATGTTGAACATTAAGTCTATAAATTGTCATCTTTTCCCCTTTCTTGTTCTCTATATTTATCTCCCATTCTGTTACTGAAAAATCATCATTAATCCCTCCAAAAGCAACTAACATTATTTCAGCAGAGTTTAATTTTTCAATCTCCTGAAGAAATATCATATCTCTTCTTTGTTCTTTTCCAGTTACAGGAGGTTTTCCGTCAAGGTGTATATTTACATCAACATTGTAATATTTTTCAAAAGCTTCAGAAATCTTTCCACGTTTAAGTAATGCATTCAATCTGTTTACGTTATCTTTTAAGTCAGTCATTTCATCTTTTAATATCTGTTTGGTTGTAATGAGTAGTATATAAACTATGAGAGTATTAGACCATACAACAAGACTAATATTTTATTCTATGTATAAATTATGGTCCTCCGAGAATATCCCATGATGAAACTCAATAATTCGGCTATTTAAATTATCTTGTGATAGAAAAAAGGATTATTTCTCTCTCATCTTTCCAGCTCTCTGACTTTTCAAAAACCTCATGTTAAGAATTATTGCAGTAGCAATAAAAATCATGAGGAAAAAAAAGAAAAACCAGTCAAATACATAAGGCAAAGGTGTTTTAAAAGGAAGAGAAGATGAAAAAACGTAATTGATATTTTGTTCCAAAGTACTAAAAATTCGGCTTATGAAATAAAAAACAATAACTTCAACTATGCTCAATACCCAAAAATCCTTACGCTTTAGCTTTATCATGGACAAAGAAAAAAGCGCAAGAGGGACTGTAAATAAATGCTGCAGACTTATCAGGTTTCCTATTTTGGTCTGGTCCTCAAAAAAATAAGTAGTTATCCCCCACAGAGGATCTCCAGTCAGTAAAAAATAAAAGAAATCAATTGCCCATACCAATGAGGGAAGGCCCATAATAGCAAGCTGGCTCGCAATAAGAAAATCACTTCTGACCAATATCCCTGTCCCAATTAAAATTAATCCTATATAGCAAAACCATAAAACAAAATAATGCTCCTGAATGCTAAATTGATATAAAACTGCAACTAACCCCCACAATACAAAAACCACTCCAAGAAGATTGAGAATTCTTTCCTTTTTTTTATCTTGCATATAAATAAAATGATATAATCTATTAATACCTTACCACTCCAGATTATTCAGCTCAACTTCCTCATAAACTATCACCTTCAGCTCGTAAAATTTGATAGTCTCTTCAACCTGATCATCAAAATACCTTAACTGATAGTCTTTGTCTGTTTTTACGTCAAAAAGCTCAATCAGCATCTCTTTCGTTGTTTTGTAATCCTCAAAGACATAATGTGCATCCACTTCCAGCTGCAGGCCATTTACTTTAACTTTATCACCTTTCGCTAATTTCGCAATCGGCTTTGATGCTTTTATTTTCATGAACAAAAAGAAGACTGATAATTTATAAACTTATTTGCCCAAAAAAGTAATGGTAAAACCGGATTATAATGGGGGAGGGACTCTCAATTTAATTTCCTCAATAAGCGAAGCTGCAGGAAATAAAACCGGCTATCCTATACTAAATGCTCTGCATCCTGAAAAACTGAAAGATGTAAAAAACATAGTCTTTCTGCTGATAGATGGGTTAGGATATGAATTCATAAAAGAGTACGGCAAGAACACTATTTTTAATGAAAATATGATTGGGAAAATGACCACTACATTTCCATCAAGCACAAGTGCTGCAACAACTTCTTTAATGACAGGACAGGAGCCAAGAGAACACGGCATGACTGCATGGCATATGTTCATGAAAGAGATAGGAACTACAATAATCCCCTTGCCTTTTGTAGAACGAATGGGAAGAAAAGGCATACAGGACAAAATAGAAATAAAAGGCCTTTTCAATCTTAACCCCTTCACATCCAGAATAAAATACAATTCTTATTTAGTACAGCATAAAGAGATACTTGACAGTGATTTCACCAAGGCAGCCGTCGGAAAGAAAACAAAGCGTATTGGATATAACGATATGACAGACGGACTAAAGAAAGTAAGAAAAATAATAAAATCAAATAATAAGAACAAGTTTATCTTCATGTATTATAATAAGCACGATAGTTTGTGTCATGATTATGGAACTACTCACAAAAAAGTCCAAAAACATTTTAAACAAATGCCTGGCATAATCGAAAACTTTTTCAAATCTATTGAGGGTACTGGAACAATTGTCGTAATAACTTCAGACCATGGGCACATGGATATTCATAAAGACAAGAGGATTCATGTTGAAGACCATCCTGAAATGAAAGAGTGCCTCACTATGCCCCTTTGCGGAGAAGCAAGATTTGCATATTGTTATGTAAAACCTTCCAAGGAGAAGCAGTTTGTCCAATATATAAAAAATAACTTAAAATATTGCTGTAATTTATACAAAAGTGAATCCCTTCTGAACAAAGGGTACTTTGGAATAAGAAAAGAGAAAGAGCATCCTAATATAGCCCACAGAATAGGAGATTATATTATATTGATGAAAGATAATTATGGAATTTACGATAGACCTGCTTATAATAAAAGAGAACATTACAATATAGGCGACCACGGAGGACTATCAAGAAAAGAAATGATTGTTCCCCTCATTATTGTTAAAAAATAAATCTAAGGCTTCGTCCTGGCCATCGTCCTTGGGAATGCAATTGCATCCTTGATTGTATCCAAACCGCAAATCCATTTTATCAGCCTCTCAGTGCCTAATCCATATCCTCCGTGAGGAACTGCGCCATACTTATGTATGTCAAAATAATAATCATAATCCTCCAGCTTTTCCCCTTTTGCTTTCAGGCTTTTTTTCAGCTCATCAAGGTCAGTATCCCTAACGCTTCCTCCAATCAACTCTCCCTGGGCTTCAGGCCCCAACATATCAAAGCATAGGGCAACTTTCTTGTTCTTAGGATCTGCAGGCTTGTAGAAAGCCATTGCCTCTTTAGGATAATGAGTTACAAAAACGGGGGTGTCATGCATCTCCATAAACTTTTCTTCTTCAATAGTTCTCAAGTCCTTGCCCCATTTAATATCTATTTTCTTCTTGTCCTTTAATGCCTTCAGTACTTCATCATAAGTAATTCTTGGAAATTTCTTTTTCAGACTGGGAAGCAGTTTCTTTATATCTCTCTCCAAAAATTCCAGTTCTTCCCTATTTTCCTCAAGCACTTTTTTTATGACGAATTTAGTCATCTCTTCAGCATAGCCCATTATCTCATCAAGGTCGGCCCATGCGACCTCCATTTCAGTATGCCAATATTCTGTCAGATGTCTTGAAGTATTGGATTTTTCCGCTCTGAATGAAGGGGCAACAGTATATATCTTCTCAAGGGCATAAATTGCAGCTTCAGCATATAGCTGCCATGTCTGCGCCAAATACATCTTCTTCCCGAAATACTTGATTTCAAACATGCTCGGTCCATCTTCGGCCCCACCTGGAATCATTAAAGGGGATTGAAACTCGTAAAATTTCTTACTTCTGAAATACTCATGCAATGCTCCTATGACTGTGCTTCTTATCTTCAATATAGCAGACATCTTCCTGCTTCTAATCCACAAGTGTCTTCTGTCTCCTAAAAGTTCCTCGTTCAAATCCTTATTTATTGGAAAACTGTCGCTCTCCCCAACAATCTCAATTTTTTCAGCATGTATCTCATATCCTGAAGGCGCTCTCTTATCCTCTTTTATAGTTCCCCACACTTTCATACTTGCCTCAATCTGCAATTTATCTATCTCATTCCAAGAATCCTGGAAATCCTTTTTCTCAAAAACGCACTGGATTATGTCCGAGCTGTCACGAAGAACAATAAACTTCAACGCGTTCGAACCTCGCTCTCTGTGAATCCATCCGCGCACAGCTACCTTTCCCTTTCCTTTCTTCATAGCTTCTTTGATTGAGATAAACTCTGATTTCATGGCTTCACCCTTTCCGGATCTCTTGTCAATAGTAAAGCTTCCCTGATATTCTCAAGGTTCAGCAATCTCTGTATAAGCCTGTCAAGACCCATTCCTGCACCACCATGCGGAATAGCCCCATATTTGAATATAGCCGCATATATAGGATCTATTTTAACACCTTTCTCCTTTGCTTGTTTCTCTAAAATATCTAATCTGTGCTCTCTCTGTGCACCAGTTGTAACTTCTACTCCTCTCCACAGCAGGTCAAAGCTTCTTGTCAATTTTTTGTTATCCGGCCTCATATGATAAAAAGGCCTAACGCTTGCAGGATACTCTGTAACGAAAACAAACTCTTCCCCATACTTCTTGAGAACATACTCTCCTATCATCTTTTCTGCTTCAGAATCTAAATCATCATCTTCCTTCAGCTTCTTTCCCTTATCAGCCAAAACTTTCTTCAGTTCAGACATAGGAATTCTTGGTATTTTTTTAGGAATTTTAATATCGACTCCAAGTTTTTTTAATTCACTCTCCCTTTCCTTCTTAATATTCTGAATAACATATTTCATCATTTCTTCTAAAACATCCATAACATCATTCTCATCTTTTATGAATCCCATCTCAATATCTGCCCCCATAAATTCCGTCAGGTGTCTTGTAGTATGGGATTTTTCAGCCCGGTAAACAGCGCCTATCTCAAAGACTCTTTCAAATCCTCCCATGACAAACATCTGCTTGTAAAACTGCGGGCTCTGCGCAAGATACACTTTTTTATCAAAATATTTTACTTCAAAAGATTCCGCTCCTGATTCAAGCCCGATTGTTGTCAGTTTAGGAGTATTAATTATAGTGAATCCGTTACCCTCAAAAAAATCAGACATGTGTCTGTAGAAGCTGCTCCTTACCTTGAATATCGCATTTATCTCCCTCTTCCTTGTATCCAAAAATCTGTAATCCAGTCTTGTAGGAAGATTTGCATCACTTGCTTTCTCCTTAACCTGGATAGGAAGACTTTCGGATTTACTGATTATTTTTATGCTCTCAACTTCTATTTCCAGGTCCTTTCTCTCAATATCAGATTTTATGCTTGCTTTTTTTGCTCTTCCTTCAATTTCCACAACATATTCATCTCCAATACCATCCGTTTCATTCATCAAGTCCCCAGAAACAACACACTGCACTATTCCAGTATAATCCCTTAAAAGCAAAAACTTCAGTTTAGACAGGCTCCTGATCTCATGGACCCACCCTTTTAGCAAAACGGGCTTCCCGACTTTTATATCCCTCACAAGAGTTCTTTCCATCCCAGTTATTCCCCAACAATCCTTTTAATTATTTCCATCGCCTTCTTAGCATCCAGTTTTCCCTTAAACTTGGCCATTACTATTCCCATATAAGCATTCTCTCTCAACCCCGGCTTTTCTTTCACAATCTTCCTTATCTCTTCCTCAAGTTCATCATGACTTGCCTTTTCTACTTTAACTGCATCTGCAAAATGCACTCCAGAAGATATCTTTTGCATGACTTCCTTCACATCCCTAGGATTAATTTCTCCGGAATCCACTAGCTCTAGTATTTCTTCAAGCTTTCTTTCATCCAAAATATGCCTGACCTCTTCCAATGGCTTATTTTCTTTTGTGGCTATTTCCCTTGGCCAAAGAGCAATCATCTTGGCTATTAAGTTAGCATCCTTGTCATGTACCTGGATTAATGCAAAGAATTCATCTGCCGCATCTTCATTAATAACAAGCTTAATCATCTCATCAGATAATCCTTTCTTCTTCAATTCTTCTTTGATATCGGACCTCAATTTTGGCAGGTTCTTTTTCAATAAATCGATCCTTTTTTTATCAACCCTTAAAAGCTCCAGGTCAGTTTCCGGATACATTCGTGCCTTTCCAGGAATCGGACGGAGAAATTCTGTCTCCCCGAACTCTTTTGCATTTCTTACCTCTCCAGATTTTTTCCCCTTCTTTATATCCTGCAACTGCCTCTCAATTTCCAAGTCAATGGTCTTAACAAACATCCTCGGTTCCTGAAATCCCTTTATCTCAACTCTATCATGTCCTTTTATAGAAACATTAACATCTTGCCTAATTGTTCCAATCCCTCTTTTAACCTTACACGCTCTCAATATCTCTCCTATTTTCAAAGCACACTCCTTAACCTGTTCAGGATTTTTCATACTTGGACTGGTAGCTATTTCAATCAAAGGAATTCCAAGCCTGTCCAGCCTGTATAAGACACTCTCCTTGCCTCTTTCAATAACCCTCGCAGAATCTTCTTCTAGTGCAACAGTATCAACTTCAACTTTTCCAAAACTTGTTTCCAGAAATCCAGAGTGTCCTATAAGAACAGTTCTTTGAAATCCTGAAGTGTTTGAGCCATCAATGACTGTCTTTCTCATTACCTGAGTAACAGGATAAATTTCGCAATTCAGCAATAAAGCTATTTGCAATCCAATTTCCAGGGCTTCTTCATTCAAATTTTCAGGAGGGGACTCGTCCAATTCAACAAGAGAAGTAGTATCTTTATAGGCCTCATAAATAAACTCCTTATCTAATCTTGCTTCATGTTTGACGGCAACATCAACTTCTCCCTCCTCCCCTGCAACAGCGTGCAGTTTTCTCTTTATAGTATAATCTCCCTTGTCATTTCTAAGAAAATTAGGAGCATTTGAAAAAAGTTTCTTAGCAGAATCTATTTGCTGGTGTATTTCCAGGCCTGCCTTGAATCCCAATTTTTTGTAATTATAAGCCATAAATTAGAATAAGAAAAGAGCTTATTAAAGATTATCTAAACTGAATATCCTGCATCTCTTAATCCTTCCCAACCGTCAAGGAATCCCTGTACAAGATGCCTCTGAATTTCATGAATTTCTTCCCCAGAAATTAATGCCCAAACGTCAAGGAATCCTTTCCTGGCGCTCAAAATAGGAATCGGAATTTCTCCTACTCCCTCTACTAGTTCAGCAAGTCCAATAACTCTGCTTCCGTCTCTTGACATAACTTTCTTCCCATTCAATTTTTTCATGGCCTTTTTGAAGTCTTTGCCGGTGGCTATCCTAAGCTTATGAGCTGCCTTCAAATGCCCTTCTTTAGCGTGAACGAAACTGCACCCCAAATCAAGATAGGTAATGTCTCCTCCGTAAGTGCCATTAGGAGCAAAGGCATAATTCTGTCTTCTTCCTACAATGTCCGAGATTAAAAGAGATTCTAAATAAGGAATTTCTGCATTTAATGCCTCCTTCTCTCTTAGATTTTCCTCCGTTGATTTTGGATTTGGGACCATTCTTGAAACAAAATAATAATCTCTTCCTGAAGGGTCTTTCCCCCCATGCTCTCTCCAATCATAAAATACAACATCCCTTCTCTTATTCAATAGAACAAAAGTTTCCGGAGTTTTAAGCCCGAAGATTCTAGCGAGCTCAGCAGTCAGGGCTTCATACACAGGCTGATTGTGTGCATTAAAAGAAGATACCTCTCCATTTCCTATGTGGGACCCATAACAATATTTGAAGTACGCACTAAAAGATCCGAATCCATTGGAGATTTCACACTTTCCGCCCGGGTTGCTTCCTTTTCTTTCGCTGATTATTCTAACCTTTGTTCCCATAAACAAGTCTTTATATTTCGACTTATAAATCTTACTATTATAACTACCAAATAGTTACTACATAAAATAGCAAACCCATAAATTATCCTGACAAAAACCTTTATATCCTTTTCAACTATCTAATCCTATGAAAAAGAGTATGAATCATAAAAATCACACAATAGCACAGGAGCTAAGGGAGCTGACAGCTCATCCAGCAATATCCTCGAAAAAGACTTTCGGGCAGAAAGCGGCAGATGCCCTCACAAAATGGGCAGGCTCATGGGCTTTTATTTTAATCTTTGTTATTATCATGGTTGCTTGGATTTTCATTAACGGCTATTACTTGACAAGATACGCCAGTGGAAAGCCTTTTGACCCATTTCCTTTCATTTTGCTAAATCTTGTATTATCCTGTCTTGCAGCAATACAAGCCCCAATAATCCTTATGTCCCAGAACAGGGAAGCCCAGAAAGACAGAATAAGAGCAGAATATGATTATGCAGTCAACAGAAAAGCAGAAAGGGAAATCAATGAGATAAAGGAGCAGCTTTTCAGAATAGAAAAAAAGATTACGAGAAAATAATCATCCTGCCAGGAACTCATTAAACTCGCCTGCAAAATTCTCAAGCAATTTTTCCTTTTCCTTGCCTTTCCAGTTTCTATGTCCTAAAACCCATCCTAATTTTACGAAAGCCGTTTCAGAAAGCATGTCTTTCAAATACAAAACGCCTGCCTTCTCCAATTCCCTTCCGGTAGAATATACTTTGGGATTCAAAGCCCCATAAATTGTCCCTGCAGTGCCACAGATAATCATTCCTGACTTAACACAATTTTTAATTTTGCCAATCCATCCAGAATTAACATGCCCAAGCCCAGTCATCTCGATTACAATTCCTTTGTGCCCTTTCTCCTTATAGTAATCTAAAATACCAGGGTCCTGCCCAGGATAAAATTTCACTAAAGCAACTTTGTTGCTGAAGCTATCATCCAATTCCAATTTTTCTATATTCTGATTTCCTACATTATACTCTTCAAGAAATTCAACCTTTCCCCCAATTTTAGCAATTGGCTTACAATTTATCGCCTTGAAGGTGTCTCTTCTTGAAGTATGCATCTTCCTGACTTTAGTTCCCCGCAAAGCATAGCAGCAATCATCACTCTCTGATGCATGCCCGACAATAACAACTTCAGCACAATTAGACAAAGCAAATTTTGCAGCACATTCTAAATTAAGTTCGGCATCGCTGCTTGCCCTGTCAATGCTTCTCTGCGAAAATGTCAAAACAACTGGTTTGTTCAGATTCTTAAGCATAAAACTCAAAACCGAAGAAGTATAATGCAATGTGTCCGAGCCGTGTGTTATTATAACTCCCTTAATCTCCTTGTCATCACACATCTTTTTTGCTTCCTTGGCAATTAGCTTCCAGTGTCCTGAATCCATATTCTCTGACAGCTCCATAAAAGGAGAGCTTATTTTAATGTCATATTTTTCAAACAATCCTGGATAAAACTGCGCAAACTCGCCAACATCAGTCAATGCCTTCACTCCTCCAGTACGCGAATCCAATTTACTCGCAATCGTCCCTCCCGTAACTATCAGCCCAATCTTCGGCTTCCCCTTTGAACTTGGAATCTTATATTCCTTTTTCTCTTCCTTATACTTCCTTATTACATTTATCTCAAAAACATTTTCCTTTGGAATTCCAATATTGTACCCTGATTCCAGCTTAACAAGAATAACGTCCTTATCATAGCTCTCTAAAATTATCCCTTTGATTTCTTTCTTAGCCAGTTTTACAGAAACATAATCCCCTGCATTTGCCTTAATTTCCATAATCAATCAATAAAAAGTAGATATAAAAATATTCCTAAGGTCCGAACGCCCTGACAATCAATGCACTACCTTCCTGACAATCAGCCCATTGATCAACAGCATCCATATAAAATTGCCAAGTCCGTCTTGTAGGATTATACCTCATGGCTCTTGAGACTATAGGTTCGTTCTGACTATCCTTGATACAATTAACAAATCTATAACCATTCCTTCCCAGCCCTCCGCCATCTGCTGCATCTACGCAAGGCTGCTTACCATCAACATGATTGCAAAGCCACGAGCCAAATATCTCTCCATTGCCTATCGCATCCTGCAAGGTCATCTCAGTACCATTGATGTCAACCCAAACTCTGTCTCCCCCATGTCCAGGATTTGGAATAGGCCCATCATAAGCCAAGACTAATAAAACCCCCGCAAAAATCAAAATGGAAGCAATAATTCCAACACCAACCCTTTTATTGATATTCACCTCAAACTTCATGATTCCTAGAAAGAAAAGGAATATTTAAACATTATCGTTAGTAAACATTGTAACGTTAAAGGGAGTTTCTGAAAGTTGACAATCCATCAATGAACTTAGTTCGTAACTTAATAGTTAATACAATGGAAACTTATTTAAATTATAAAAATATAAACAAATCATGAAAACAAGAAGACCGGGGATAAGTGCTTTAATAAGATGTAAAGATGAAGAAGATTTTGTATATTTAAGTTTACTCTCTATTAAAGATTCTGTCGACGAGATCATTTTTATTGATAATGCCTCATGTGATAATAGCATAAACGAAGCTAAAAGATTTAGGGATTCTCATTTTAAAAATAAAAGATTTGTTCTGGATTCTTATGAAAAAGATACATTTACTGGAGATAATCTTGCAGAAATGAATAATTATGCATTATCAAAAACAGAAGGAGAATGGATATTTAAGTGGGATGTTGATACTATTGCCCAAACTAAAGGAAATCATTCCCTTTATAAGATTAGAGAAGCAATTAAAAGAAAAGATATAGACATATTCAGGTTCGGCTATTGGAATCTATGGGGAGATCCATTTCATTTCATTTCTAATAGTAAGGATGAACCCGAATACGGACCAACAGGTTGCGGATTTGAAATGCAAGGTTTAGAACAGAGACTTTTTAGATTTGATGAATCATTTTATTATAGTATGACTCAATATGGGGAGCATTTTTGGGAGAGACCAAATTTTCCTTCTGGATTTAAACAAGAATATTTAGAATTCATTCCTGGAGTTCATATGCAAACAGTAAAACCTTCAGAGATTATAGCTCGGAGGTATTTTCTTACCCGATATGGTCCAAAGGAAAGGGAAAGTTACAAAACATTTTTAGATTTTGTAATGTCTGAAGTAAGAAAAGAAGGGTTTAGTAACCTTCTAGATTTTGGGAAATTTTTATTAATTGATAAAGTAAATAAACAAGGTAGAAAATTTGAAAGAGAATATCCTATCACGTTAGAGTCTTCCGATTTGCTAAAAAAACCTCCCTATCTATTTTTATTTGAAGGAAGCATATGCATAGACCGAACAGAACCAATTAAACGATTTAATTACTTTGAGTTAAAATGAAAATACTCAGCTCTCTACATTCATATAATATTACTGGAGTTTTAAAGCAAAATATATCCTTATTAAAATATCTGAGAACTAGTGCTGGAATAGATGCTTTAGTTATTGGTCCAAATAAGAATTTGGGAATGGAAATTCTTGAAGAAGAAGGATTTATTGCTGAGACTACTTTTGGAAGATCAATTAATGATATTTTACATAGGCACAATTTCCATCCCGATCTTATTTTATCAGAATCTTTATTTTCCTCCGATGTTTCTGATTTATCTAAAGAAATAGGAGCAAAACATATTATTCGCATTCATGAAGAAATACCATTTCAATCAGGAAAGGGACTATGGTTATTACCTTATAGACCAATCAACGAATATTTCCAAAAGTTTAGAAATTCGAAAGTGATCTTTCCATCAAGCCATACTGCTAATCATTACAGAATGCCATTGCAAGAATTTGACATTGATTTTAGTGTGATTCATGGTTCTATAGATGAAGAAAGATTAAAAGAACAAAAAGAAGTGTTGAATTTTAGTGATTTTCAGATATTACAACTTGGAACACTTTATGAGAGAAAGGGAGGAATAAATACTTTAGAATCTTTTTTTAATTTTTTGAATAAAGAAGGAGTGGAAAACGCTAATCTAATTTTCGCAGGAGTAAGGAATGCAAATGAAAAAGAAATTCAATACAAAGAGAGACTAGAAAGAAGAGCAAAAGAGCTCGGAATTGAGGAAAAGGTCAGATTTTATGATTCGATGAAAAACCCGTATGCGTTAATGAAGGGATCTTCTATAGTAACATTACATTCTTATTCAGAATGTTTTCCAACTGTTTTTTTGGAAGCAATGTATTTCGGAAAAATGATAGTCTCTAGTAATGTTGGAGGAGTAGGTGAACAAGTATATGAAGGCGTCACAGGGTATTTATTCAATTCTGGGGACATTAATGAACAGTCTAATGCATTTTCAAAGTTATATGATGAAAGACATTTACTAGAGAGTAAAAGTAAGATTATAAAAGATAGATACATTGATTATTTTTCACAAGAATCTTCAGGAGATAAATTTTTAAATTTTTTAGAAAAATGAGATCTATAGATGAAATAGTTGAAGAGAAAGTTGAACGAAGATTTAATAGTATCTTAAAAACGATAGATGAAGGATCAGAATTAGAGGATGTTAGTCTAAATGAAATACTAAATGTTGCTGGGAAGTTAAAAAGAACCGACCTAATCAATCTCGGAGAGATGCCTAAGATAGAAAGAGACGCCGAAATAAAGTATAGGAAAGCACTTTCAACTTTATCAACGGATGTTGCTGAAGAGTATGTCAAAATAAAAGACAGCAATAATCCTGCACGCCTCTCTTCACTCAATCTACCAATAGACGATAAACAGTTTAAATTAAATTATATAGAAGACAAAATTGCCTATAATCCAGAAATGGATAGAAGTTATCTTGTCGAAGCAATAAGAACAATTGCTGAAAGAAAAGAACAAATTGAACTTAAAAAGATCAGAGGTTTACATAAATCAGTTTCTAGAAAATCGGAATTCGGAGACTTTTTTAATTTGTACTCTGAAATTTCTCAAGATGCTTCTGCGGTTCTTTTTGATAGGTCTTTGCAAAAAAACCTAATACTGGCTTGTGATGGAAATAATCTTGAGGTTTTGGTTTACAAGTGTTTGAGATTGACTCATGATGCTGGAATTCCCAATATCTGTAGCCACCTTGATGATTATGTGACACAAGATAAAGACGGTAAAGATATAAAATTCTTAGGAGAACCTGATAAATATCAGCTAGATAGAACAAGAGAACTATCCCAAATGGTATCCAGCAGAATACAAAATCTTTCTTTAATAATGTTAATTTCTGATTTTGATTTATGGAAGTTTGGTTCTGAAACTGTAACAAGACTTTTACCAAAAGCCAAAGATTACATAAAACATGTTAAAGGCTATCTCCCGGAAATTAAGGTAATTTCTGAAACAGATTATGTAAAAAGTTTTCCTGATTTTGATTCAAACTTTAATAGGGTTTTTGAATCTATAAGAAATAGAGATGGTAGATTTATACACCCAGCAGAATTCTCAAGGATAGAAACAGATTATAATAATACTTTCGCTGGTACGCTTAACGAGTGGACTGAGGAAAAAAATCTTCATTACTCTCTTTCGTCTGTTTCAAGAAACATTGCTACAGGTATTACATTGGATGAAGCGAGAGGTAATTTTTTATTTGTATTTTATAACAATAATACGATTAATGGGGAGCGGATTAATCTAAATGTTAGAGATAAAATTCCTTGCCTGGCATATCCAAAAATGAAGTCAAAACAAATCCTGTGATGCAAAAGTCTTTGATAATTCAATCGCTTTTGTTGCAGATTCCATATCCCCTCTCGGTAGATCAATACAAAGTGCTTGAGTAAGTTTACTTGTTATCATGTAAAATAGCAGGATCTCTAAGGAATTTTTGTTATGGGGATAATTTTCTAAAATTGCATCAAAAAATGGACGATGATTAGATCCTTCTAGTTCTGATATGTCTGCTAAAAGATTTCCTACATCCACTAAAGGATCAAAAATTCCGAAGTATTCAAAATCAATTATTGCCTTAACTGTATCATCTTGATTGAAGAAAAAATGTCTCATCTTTGCATCAAACCAAGTATAAGAAAATTTTTCTGGTTCTAATTTAGATCCTAATTTATTTAGTATGCTCTCAAGATTCCCCATATCAAAATGATTCTTTAAACCACCCACATATTTATTGATAACATGCCTTGTAAGACTATACGAAAACCCTTGGATTGAAAATCTCGGATCCGAAATATCTTCAGACACCCTTTCATTTATTGGTATATTGTGAAGATTATATAAAACACGCGAAGCATTTTTAACTCGCTCCTTACTAAGTTTTTCTAATCCATCTTCATGATTTATTTTTTCAAAAGAAATTGCTCTATTTTCGTGATCTATGTGAATTATTTTTGCAAGAGGAAAGTTATTTTTATTTAATATTTTATAAGCCAATAACTCTCTTTCAAATCCATTATTTGAATCGTAGGTCTTTGTTACAGAATTTTCTCCATAAACAATTTTATTATGATGCCTTCTTTCTCGATTATCCATAACAATGATTTATTCAATTTATTTTTAAATCTTTGCCATCGTATTCTGAAATACCTTCAAATTTGAACGGGCTTTTTTTGTTACCTTCTCCAAAAGATCTTATCTTTAATATCGGGAAATTATACTCTTTACACATATCAAGTATCTCATTTTTTAATGTTGTCTCTTTTTCTTCTTCAATTAATGGAAAGCCCCCAAGTATTAGTCCATTAATTTTTTTAAAAATTCCTCTAATCTTGAATTGGTAAAGCCAATATTTTATCATCCTATAATCTTTTTCTGTGTGATTTTCCAAAGCAAGAATTTTATTCTCAAAATTTATCAATTCTGGATTTGTCGCGATAATGTTTAATAGAGCTATATCATTTCCTGGGATAAGCTTTCCAGAAAATTGTCCTTTTTTATAAACATTTATCTCTTCTGCTTTTATATTCAGAGGTTCTCTTTTTAAAATTGTGTCAAATCTTTCTATTGATTTCTCATCAAGTTTGGAGAAAGATTTTAAGTTGAGACCAACAAAAACTTCCAGATTAGATATATTATTTAAATATGGTGCAAGATGACAAAAATCACTATTGCCTAAAATGATTTTTTTATTATTCAACTTAATATTTATATTTAGATAATTAATTAATTCTATACTTCTAACTCCTCCCTTAGCAACCATTATCAGGTCTATTCCATCATCAGCTATAGCTTTATTGAGAGATTTTGCAAGAAATTTTGGATCTATAGTTGAGAGGGTATTTTTTATTAAAGAAATTTTAACATGGTGGTATTTGTTTTGTATAAAACTCATATCTCTTTCTATCTTAGTTAAATCTTCTTTTTTTATTTTTCCTGACAGATTTATTATTACGATATTTTTAGCTTTCATATATTAAAAGATTTATTCCAGATATTTAAACTTTGCTCAATTTAATCAAGTCCAGCCACTTATTAACTCCTAACTCTAAATGAGGTATAGCAACTTCTGCAGGTGTCTTTTTACCTAAAGTCATATGTTTTCTATTAAAGTTATAGTTAATTTCTAGACCTTTCATTATTGCATGGGCACTTTCTATACAACCATGAAAACCTCTCATGACTTTTGTTCTTTCTCTAATAGTATTATGTAACCTCTCAATTGGATAATTAAAACCTCTTTCATCTGCTATTACAACATTATGGATTATCTTGCTCTTAGTTCTTGAAGAAGCGTGATACGGAGATTGTAAACTAAAAGTCTTCCTTAACACTCTTGGGTAACCTCTTAGTCCATCTGTTGTAACAATCTCAACCTGTTCTTCTGTCTTAAATTTTGCTCTCTTCATAACTTTGATTAAATTTTCATTAGTTCTACTTCCAATATACTCACCTGTAACCATAAACTTAGTTTCTACATCAAAAGTATCAACAAACCAATTCTGTTCTTTTCCTCTGTGATATTTACTTTTTCTTCTGTAATATTCCATTTCATCGCTTTGCATTTCCTTTCCACATTTTATTGGAATGTTATCAACCAAATTTCCAACCATTTCAGCATATTTTATTATCCATCTGTAAACTGACATATGACTTGAGTTGTAAGGGTAGAAAGCTTGGAAATGTTCTTGTACTTTTCTTAATGAAACGCCTTTGTAATACAAATCAATTCCAGCAGTAATTTTGTTCTCGTTATTTCTCATTCTATAAAACCCATCATCAATGACAAACCTAAAATTACATTCTTTACATCTGTATCTTTGAATTTTACCTCTATTTTGAGTTTTCCTTTTTCCGTCTTTCTTAATCTTGTTAGAACTACATTTAGGACAAGTTACATTTTTATACTTCTGTTGAATTATCTCTTTGGATTTCATCTTAGCGGGTGGAATCTGGGACTCTTCGGAGTCCCTGTATATTATTAACTAATAATATATCAGTTAAGTATATTAGCTATTTAAACTTTTCTATAGTAGAGAATATACTAAATATTTATATACTAATTAATCATATATCTATTGATGGCGAGAGTAAAAATAGAAGTTGAAGGTTTCCAATGTGAGAGATGTGGGCATAAATGGGTTCCTCGTGGAAGTGATGAAGAACCTGCTGTTTGCCCAAAATGTAAAAGCCCATATTGGAATAAACCAAGAAAACGAAAAATAAAGAAACATTAATTTTTTTGAGCTAAATAACTCCCTTTAACGTTACAATGTATCATTAGTATCTGTTAGAAATTATCTTACAGCAACTTATTGCGATGCTCGCCTCAGCAATGTATTCCTCGTTATCTGTTAGGCAAACCTGTCCCTTGTGGTTAAGATCCCCAGGATAAACATCCCATTGCTCCTGCCTGGAATCATTGCTAGTAACCATAATGTCACATCCCGTTTTCTTATATCCTTTTGAACATCCTAAGCCCCACCATTCCCCGCCTTCTTCAGGTCCAAGTTCAGATGCATTCCCTATAGGAATAATGGTCCCTGGCTTGCCTGAAATCATTCTTACAAGAGGGGCATCATTGCCCATTCTGGTCGCATAAACGCAATCAAGACTGAGCCCAACATCCGGTTTGATTAACAAAGTAGGATCTTCCAAATCCTGGGCATAAACTACAAAAAAACCTCCAATCAAAAGCACTAATCCAAGAATTCCAAAAAAATATTTCTTTTCCAGATTAATGTTAACATTCATAAAAATATATAGCTCAGAAGTTTATAAAATATGGCAGTCTTAGACCATACTACAATAATCAGAAGCTTCCTGAACTAGTGCAGCAAATCTTCAGAGGATAATTATTTGCATCCCGAGATTCTAAGTGAGCATTCCTTTCTCCAGTCAAAGAAGCAATTTCTTCTTCATCCGCAAGGCATTCAGCTCTTGAAGTGCATTGCAAGTCCCCATAACATACAGGAAGATTATAATCTCCTGAAAAAACTTCAGGTGCTTCTGCATGTGAGTTAAAGCTCTTTATCAACCTTAAAACAAGGTTATTTTCCTCTCCTGAATTGCCGGAACATTGATGTGGATCTCTGTTTCCAAAGTCAAACATCTCTCCAAATATCTCATTGTAACACACCTTCAAAGAATAAACTGTCTCATTCCATAAAGCACCATGTGTATTCTCTTCTCCATATAGCCTCATAATTATTTGTCCGTCATCACATATATTTCTCTTTGAAGAGCCACCACCCCCGTTTCCTCCGCCACGATAAGTCCTGTTGTTCTCATAATTGATAGGGTTATATCCATATTCATTATTATTCAAGTTAGAATTATCGTAATTACCAAGGCCCGTATAATTATAATAATCTCTTGATGGGTTAGGTTCGGGATCTTCCTCAGAAGTGTAAACCCTTACAAGCAAAAACATGGAAACAACAATCAACAGGAGCAATAAAATAGCTAAAACGATAACTGAAATCTTATCTTTGCTATTCATTTTAATTAGCCGCAATCTTGCAACAAACGATGCTTAACCCAGCACTTGCATTATATTCTTCATCATCGGTTACACAACCTTGTCCATCACTAGTAGAAGTAACATCAGAATCGATAGATTCACCTGTAAAATCAGCTAAATAACATCCAGTCTTCTTGTAATCATTAACACATCCAAGTCCCCACTTCTCGTCAAATCCTCCCCCAATTCCTATACTCTCAATAGCACTGGCATCCCCTGAAATAATAACCGGTTCTTCTCCAGCATTTCTAATCGCGTAAGTACAATCTAATTTTATATCCAACTCTCCAACACTATGCCCAAAAACCTCTGGCTCATTAGTGCCGTAAGCGTAAACTGCAAAAATTCCTGTAATCAGAAATAAAGCTCCTAAAATCGTAAAGAAATATCTTTTCTCAATACTAATGTTAAACTCCATATATTTGTTGTCATTTTATAGTTTATAAAGATTATTATAGTAAGATTAAAGAGAACTTTAGTAACTTTTCGCTATGTAAGCCCAATACTTCGCCTTCTCATCACAAACAACACAATCTCCCAATTTTGCCGACTGATTATCAGGAATGTTCAATACCTTCGCCCCTGTCTTTGCCTTCAAATCATCTTCACACTCCAAGATTCCACATAAAGGAGAGAACGCAATCTTCTTTCCAAGAATCGCCTTTTCCAATTCCTTCATATTTTTACATTCAACAATATTATCATACAATAATTTCTTAGCCCCCTCAAAGAGATTATCCTGTATCTCTTCCAAAACCCTTGAAATATATTTATCCAAATCCTTCAATTTAACACTTTCCTTCTTTCCAGTATCCCTTCTGGAAACAACAACCTCTTTCTTAGCCAGGTCTTTAGGCCCTATTTCAATTCTCAATGGAATCCCCTTCATCTCCCATTCTGCAAACTTATTTCCTGGCTTATATCCTTCCCTGTCGTCTAATAATGCATCATATTTTCTAAGCTTCCCTTCAATCTCCCTGCCTGCCTTCAATACTTTTTCTTTAGAATCCTCAAAGATAATAGGGACTATCACAACTTTATTAGAAGCCATTTTAGGAGGCAATATCAATCCTTTAGAATCTGAATGGATTGCAAACATCACTCCAAGCATTCTTGTAGAAATTGCAAAAGTATTCTGCCATGCATATTTCTTCTTCTCATCCTTGTCTAGGAACTGAATGTCGTACGCTTTCGCAAAATGCTGCCCGTCATGATGAAAGTCGGGCCCTTGTATTGCTTTCCCGTTAGGCATAAAAAATTCCAGGCTTGTCGAATATTCTGCGCCTGCGAATTTCTCTTTCTCGCTCTTTCTCCCAATAAGAGAAGGCAAAGCAAGAAACTTCTCGCAAACATCTCTGTAAATTCCTATTACCTGCTTTTCCTCTGCTTTTGCCTCTTTCTCTGTCGCATAAACAGTATGCCCTTCATTCCACAAAAATTCCCTTGTCCTTAAAAAAGGAACAGGATGCTTGAATTCCCAGCGCACAACGTTATTCCACTGGTTATACTTCAAAGGCAAATCCCTCCAGCTCCTTATCCATTTAGAATAAGATTCATACATTATTGTCTCACTTGTTGGCCTAATAGCAAGCCTTTCAGACAGCTTGGAATCTCCTGCTTCAGTGACCCACGCAACTTCCGGTTTAAAACCAGCAGTATGCTCTTTCAACTTGTCAAATAACCTTTCAGGAATAAGCAATGGAAAATAAACATTCTGAATTCCAAGTCTCTTAAATCTCTTATCCACTTCCTCCCTAATTTTCTCCCATATTGCATAGGCCCCGGGCTTGTAAACAATCATCCCTGAAACAGACGAATAGTCGGCCAGGTCCGCTTTCAGCATTATCTGCGTAAACCATTCAGAAAAATCATCCTTTTCAGCAACAATGCCCTTCTCATTCTTGGCCATAAGCTAATCTAGGATTATCCGTTATTAAAAGTTACGTTAGAACGTGAAACAGCAAAAGTTTATAAGTGAGAGGAAGGTTTGTTTTTTATGAAGAAAAGATACCTCGGAATTACCGCAGGGGCACTTGCCTTAGGGGCAACACTTGGAGGTTACCTTTTCCTAAATAAAGAGATAGAAAGAGAAACTCCATTAGAATTGGCCAGGAGAGACTCTATCCAGGATGTTTCTGGAATAAAGCATGAACCAAAAACTCTGGCCTACCTTTTGGATTTTCATGGTACAAGGCCTCAAATATCTTCCCAGAATCCAGACACATACAGTGACGCATTATGGAAAAATCCAACATGGGATGTTGTAGCTTTCTACGACTTGCCAAAGAATTTTGAGAGAGGATTCAATGAAAGCATGGAAGGAATAAGAACAGGCAGATATCCTGTCGTGAGTGTCTATATAAGGCCTGATTTAGAAAGAAAATTAGAAGATAATCTTGAACTAAGGAAAAAGCTGAGAGAATATCTCGGGGCATCAGCAGATACAGAGTATAGAATAATGACCCCAGAACAATCAAAAGTTAATGCCTCAGACGTATTCGATTTCTTTGATCATAAAGCTACTAATTAAAATTACATACATCTATTTGCATTGCACCATTGAGTAGGGCACCTTAAGGTTGGAACCCATGTTCCTGCTGGGCCACAAGTGTATTCACATGCACCTACATCAAGTGGGAGCTCAAATTCCATACATGCAAGTTGTCCAGGAGTGCAGGCCCCTAGCTTAGCAGGGCATTTTGGCGGAGCAACTGGAGCTGGTTTTGGTTTTCCCCAAAGAGCAAAATAATTACCGTTATTCTGGCTTTCAATCTGCCCATTAAGAATTACACTAAGAAGCTCTTCTGAAGCTCTTGTTTCTTCTGGATTCAGGCTAGAGGCTATAGTCTTGCCCTCTTCTGTCCCTCTGGCTACATCCAAAAAATTTTCATTCGAAAAAGAGGAGAGGGTTTCTCTGTTCTCTGTAGAAAGAACCGCTAAGCCCGAGTAAATAATTCCAAGCAAAGTTTCATCAGAAAGCTGCGATGTATAATAGTCAGCATTCTTGACATATTGCTTCAGGTCAAACTTCCCTGCGTAAGCAAAAGAAGCAAAAGATGAAAAAACAAGAACTCCGACAAGTAAGATTCCAACGATTAAGGATTCCTTGGTTAGCGATCTCTTAACTCCTAAACTCATCAAAAACGCTAGTTTTCTTCTTTTAAATACTTTATTGTGGTAAATCAAACAAGTTTAATTCTTCTTATAACCCTGTGAAATGGAATTATAACAAAATATAAAGAGAAAAGAGTTAGAAGAATTATAAATGCTGTCCAGGAGAAAGTATAAAAGAGACCAGCAGCACTATTCAGCACTGGAGCACAGAAATAATGAGAGCAGTTTATGTTATACTCCCTTCCCACAAAATAAGAAAGGACCATTATAATAATTATAGAGATTACAAGGTAAATTACTGACTTTTTATCAGGTCTTTCCGGTTTAAAAAAGAAAAGCAAAACAATGGAAAGAGGGACCGTAACGGTATGCCTCAAAAAAGTCAGAATCATAAAATAAAGAGGTTGGCCTGCATAAAAATCATTTAGACCAAAGAAAGACTGACCAGAAATCAAGAAGTTTGCCCAATCAAGTATCCAGGGGGTTTGGAAAAATATACCCATTGCAGAAAAGAAATAAATCTTTTTGAGGGATTTTTGGAAACAAGCTATGGCAAGAAAAGCCACGGTAAAGTTGCAGAACCATAGGCTTGAAGAATAATCCCCTTCTGAAAAAGCCAGAGCTGTGTAGATAACCCAGAATATTGCCAGAATATATCCTATTATTTTAAAGCCAAGGTCTCTCTTCCAAATTTTTCTCATTTTTCTTATGGGCCCAAGAGGAATTGAACCCCTATCTTCAGGTCCGAGGCCTGACATTCTATCCATTAAACTATGGGCCCAATAAAAAGAGCCAAATGCAGTTTTTTAAACTTGCCTATCTAGAATTCCTTCGTTCCATCGCCCTCTTAACTCTCTCCTGGGCAATCTTCATTCCTGCTTCTCTTGGAGTAATCTTCTTCTCAAAAGCGGTCTTTAGAACCAAGTCGGTATTATCACGCAGTTTTTTTCTCACAAGCTCATGCATATACTCGGGGCCCTTGCCTATATATTCGGCATAACTCGAAATAACTCCGCCAGCATTTGCAACAAAATCAGGAATAATCAATATCCTTTTGGACAATTTTTCCTCAACATCAAGGGGCATCGGTATGTTAGCAGCTTCAACAATTATCTTTGCCTTTACTTTATTCATATTACCCTTATTGATAACATCAGGCAATGCGGCAGGGATTAAAACATCAACAGGCAATTCAAATATCTTTTCTCCTGGCAGTTTCTTCCCATTTCCAAAAATAACACTTCCTTTATCCATCTTAATTTTCATAACTTCATGATATTTCAGACCGGAAGGATTATACAAAACTCCCTTGCTATCGCTAACTGCAACAATCTTTGCACCCATCTCTTCCAATTTTTTGAATGTAAATGTTCCTACATTCCCAAAGCCCTCGATAGCAACTGTCGCTTCATTAACTGGAATTTTGGCATGCTTCAGGGCTATTTCAGTGGAGTGCGCAACACCATATCCTGTACTTCCAAGTTCATGTGGCAGCCCGCAGACCTTTTTCCTGAACAACTTTTTTCTGCAGAAAGCTAATGGCTTTCCTGTAGCAGAATTGAAATGTCCATTTTCCCTTACATAAATTTCCATTTCTTTCTCGGATGTGTTTATATCTGGAGCAGAAACATACTGGCTGGGAGATTCATTTCTTATTGCTCTGGCAAATGCTTTGATAAATTCTCCTTTCTTCTTCCCGTCTTTCTTAGAATCAAATATTATTCCGCTCTTTCCGCCTCCAAAAGGCAATCCTGCAAGAGCGCACTTCCATGTCATTGCCCTTGCCAGTCTGAATACTTCTTTTACGTCCACGCTAGAAGTCATCCTGATTCCACCTTTTGCAGGCCCAAGTGCAGTATTATCAATTACTGTAAAACCCCTCATGCCGGTCTTAGGATCGTATACCTCAACAATTTTTTCAGGGCCCCATTCATCAGTGAACTGGAGTATATCAATTTCTTTTTCCATTAAAAAATATGGAATAGCGGGTATTTAAAATCTTCTCTGGCTACTTAAAAAACTTCCTTACTGCACCCTTAAGATTTTTTTCATGTGCCTGCAAATAGATTCCGGCAATTATTAGGATTACTCCTCCAGTAATAACTCTAACATTCAAATCCTCTCCCAATATGATAAATGCCCCGATTATTCCGGCAAGGGGCATGGATATCATTATAACTATCGAGCTTATTTCAGCACCAATTTTCTCCAAAGCCAGATTATGGAAAAGATAAGTTACTCCTGTAGACAGTATTCCAAGTCCAAGAACATACCACATCACACTGCCGGATAGGTTTCCTAATCCATAGATAAAAGGAAAGGGCAGCAAAATCAGGGTAGCGAAGAGGAAGAACCAAATTATAGCTCCTATTTTATGCTCTCTATTTTCCTTTCTCATCAATATAATAAGAACGGAATACAATGCCGCCTGCCCGAGAGCGAGATAGTTTCCAAGGGCATTCTCCCCAAATCTGAAAGGATTTATGATTGCAATCCCCACTATACCAACGATTAAAGTGATTATCTTTGTTTTTGTTATTTTTTCGTTCAAAAATAAAGCTGCTAGTATTAAAACAATAAAAGGAGAGAAATTAGTAATTAGCACAACATTCTGCACCGGCACAAAAAGGTTTGCTGCAACAAATAATGTAAAAGTCACAGTCATCACGACAGCGACAATGAAGAAATGCCTCAAGTCTCTTCTATTGACCTTATACCAATTCTTATCAAGAAAAGGCACAACAATTAAAACCAGGATGAAAGCAAAAAACATCCTGTAAAACATCAGAGTCATCACAGGCACATTACCTCCGATAAGTTTTACAAAGATTCCGATGATGCCTGCAAGAGCTCCTGCAATGATAAGATAAATATAATTTTTCACGCCTGCCATTTCAATCCAGGGATATGTAGATTAAAAGCTTATTTGCCGCTTTCGGCGTTCTGCAAGCCGCTCTGTAACCCGTTCTATGTGCTGCTCTATGTCTGCAAAAGTTGCGCCCCTATGAAGTTTTCTAAGCACAGCAGGTATTACCTCATCAGGTATGTCTTAACCATTTTTTCTGGCATAATGCGCCTTCAAGGTGTCTATAGCATTATTATAAAGAGAAGGCGAAAAATCAGTCCCGAACCCTCTATTGAGCCGGGTTGCGAGAGTGTCATAATCTACGGTAGTCATTAAAATACAATCAGCTTTAAGGGTTTTAAATAGTTTTCGCTAATGTAATCTGCAAAAGTTTCAATAGTTCAAATAAAATCAATCAAATTCTGCTGCCTCTCCGCAAAAGTCCTTGATTGTTTCTGCTGTCCTTTTATCTATTTTTTCTGCTCCGTCCGATGTATAAAAAGGATGTCCTTCTGGAAAGTGTGATATTCTTATATCCGTTTGCCTTTGCAGTAACTCAAGCGCCCCGAATAGCATTAAGTCATTAGGGCAATAATGGAGGTCATGGCCTCGGCCAGGAAGATTGCCCAGGACATATGTTCTTGGAGACATAGGAAAATCCATAGCGATACTCGGTATTTGTCCTCTGCTATGTACCCAAAGTTCTTTTGGAGCTGAACCAACGTAAACAGTTCTGACCATAAGGGATTATTGGCTTTGGATATTTAAATAATTATATTCCTGCATTCAACTAAGGCAATGATTCGGAGGGCTTTTCAGGAACTCTCCTAAAACCTTTATCCCTTGTTCGATATCATTCTTAGAAGCAACACTTACAGCAGTATGCAGATTTCCTACAGGAACGCCAAATACCGCTGAAGGGATACCGCCTTTGGCGACGAATACAGAGGTTGCATCTGTAGTCCCTGATTCGCTGACCTCTAATTGGAGCTTGACTTTTGCCCTTCTTGCTGCTTTCTCTATGCCTTCAACAAGGCATTTATTGGCAATCATCTCCGCGTCTTTGACAGTAAGAACAGGTCCATTTCTTAAGGATATTGAATCATCAAAGCTGTTATGCGGCGTGACATCGACAGCAATTGCATAGTCAGGGCTCAAATTAAATACGCTGACTTCAGACCCATATAGTCCTACTTCCTCTTGTACAGTGAAGACAAAGACGACTTCATGCCTTGTTTTCAAAGTCCTCATGACCTCAAGAAGCATATAACACCCTATCCTGTCATCGAGGGCTTTCCCGCCGATTATGTTCTCATTTCCTAAATGGCAGTAATTAGAGCTCTCTGTGAAATGTACATAGCTTCCGACTTCCACTCCTGCAGCCAAAATTTCTTTTTTTGTAAGCCCGGTAAAGATGAATAGTTCATCCATTGAAAGATTCTTTTTTAGGTCTTGAGAATCTAAAACTTCTGTAGTTGTTATCAGCCCGCCAATTCTTTTCCTTGTTCTTGTTTTAATATGGACCTTTTGCCCAATGAGGATGTAAGGGTCGATGCCTCCGATAGGGCTTATAGAAATCTTGCCGTCCTTGCTTATAGAGCTGACCATCATCCCAATCTCATCCATGTGTGCCATCAGCATCACAACAGGTTTTATCCCTTTCTTGATAGCTATAACATTCCCAAGCTTGTCAACTTTTACATTTTTCACATATTTCTTAACTTCTTTTATGATAAAATCTCTGACTTCTTTTTCATCACTGCTCACCCCGCTGATGTTAATAAGCTTCGATAGTAAACTCTCTTTTGGCATTTTTTCCCTCTATAATCAAATAAACAAGAATTCTATTTAAATCTTCTTAATCAGCTCACGCTTTCATCATTAATCTGGCACCTTTCAAAGGGAGGAAGAGGTTCTTCCTTCCATCTGCAAATTTTTTCATACTTTTCCAATAAAGCGTTGTGCGAATTTATGGACTCTGTGCACTTATTCTCATCCTCAATCAACTTCTTCTTGATTTCAGAACAATCTATCTGCTCCAAAAGACATAATTCATACTCCGAGCATTTTTCAGAAGCTATCCTGCAATTGGTCTCTACCAGCCATTTTGAGACTTGGAACCTAAGTTCAGGCAGATTGCATTCATTGCTTGAATCAGGAAGCAGGTTTTCGTACTCATTAAGCACGCCCAAATCAGATTTAGGGCTAAGCTCTGGCTTACGGATATTGTAACCTATTACTCCTGAAACAGCGATAGCGATGACAAATAAGCTTATCACCCATAATGGAATGATTGTTCCTTCCCTTCTTATCATAAAAAAATAAAGTGCTGCTTATTTATAAATCAACCTTTACTTCCCAAAATTTCTTTTTCTTCTGGAAAATTCTTCTATTGCATCCTTCATATCTTCTGCACTGAAGTCTGGAAAATATTTGTCGCAAAAATAAAGCTCTGCATACACCGACTGGAAAGGCATTAACCCTGATGTCCTTTTCTCCCCTGAAGTCCTTATTATCAGGTCTACATCAGGAACCTCTGCATTATCGAGATATTTAGCAAATTCTTTTTCATCCACCTTCTTTTTTTTGTCTTTTATTATATTGTTCACAGCCCTTACTATCTCATCTCTTCCCCCATAGTCTAGGCAAAGCTGGATGTTAAAATCCTTGAAGTTCTTGCTTTCTTTTTCCAGGATGCTGATTGCCTCTAGAAGTTTTTTTGGCAGCCTGTCTTTTCTTCCAAAATGCCTGAACCTTGTCTTGTCCTTGGCCAAATCAGCCCTGAACCTTTCAAAATTGCTTAATATCAGGCTGAAAACAGAATTTATCTCTATCTTAGGCCTTCTCCAGTTCTCAGTAGAAAATCCCCAGAGAGAGACATATTTGATTCCTGCCTCTTTAGCCTCGTCAAAAAGAGACTTAAGGTGGTTGTAATTGCCTCCGCTTAATACTCCCTGGAAGCTCTTCAAGCCATTTTTCCTGGCCCACCTTCTATTCCCATCAGGGATGATTACAACATGATTTGGAATTATTTTTTTCATCCTATCTTTTCTTTGAGTCCCTCTTTAAACCTTTCCAAATCCTTGCTTTTAACTCTTACTCCTACAGCGTCCAGATGCCCTCCGCCGGTTGCTCCCTCAAATTCAGGAAGTACTTTTTCTATCAGATCCCTCACATTCTTTCCCCTAAGAGAAATATTGACAACTCCTCCATTGTCATAAGCAACAACGATTATTTTGTCTGGGTTGTGATAATAGAGCTCGTTTGATATCTCTGAGCTTATGCTTAAATCCCCTGAATAGGAAAAAAACAAAAGTTTCTCATCATTCTTTTGCCTTGATTTTTTAATAAGGAAATCATATTTCTTCTTTATTTCCCTATACTTTTTTCCGAAACTGCTGTAAGAATCCATGTCGGACATCAGCTCGTCCGGAGACTTGCATGAAACAAGAAAATTTTGTAAGGCAACAACATTCGTAATGCTGTCCTTCAGTCCAAAAGCCAGGGCTCTTGCAAGCAACCCTATCCCAGTCTTGTAATAAGCATCAAAAGGCCTTTTAATTTCCTTTTTTGCGCCCCAAAAGTCCCTGTGTCTTTTTGCAAATTCTTCATGAAAGTCAGGAAGATGATTATCAGCTATGCATCCAATCATAGCAATCCACATATCCTCTTTTCTCTTTGTGACCTCATAACAGATTCTTGTGACTGGCTCTCCTTCCTTGCTTCCCTGTTTTGAAGAATTGTAAGAAAAGACACCTTTATGGTTTTCGTCAATATCATGATGATCTATCCAGACAATTGGAATCCCCATATTATCCATCTCCCTGACAAACTTTTCCCCAAGTGATGGCTTGTCAAGAACAAAAATATAATCTGCCTTGAGCTCCTGAACTTTTCTCATATATCCGAGATCTATATCGGGATGGGTTCTTATTGCAACGCCTCTTCCCCTTCCTAGGTATCTTCTAAGAATAATATAACTACACAGCCCATCAGCATCATTGTCGTAAAAGAAAACCGGATTTTGGGCATTTTCCAAATGCTCTTTAATCTCCCTGATTCCATCCTCGTCAAGCATCCAACAATTTCATAAGCCAGATATTTAAGTCTAACGATGCGATTTAGGACAACAATCTTTATAAATTAAAATTGGATATAAAAAATATGAACAAATGGTCTGAACTTTTGCTTGGATTGATTCTGATTATAATTCCTATAGTGATTGCATGGTATTCACAATCATGGCCGGGATGGGATTTCTGGAGCGCTGCAGGCACATTCTTTAAAGGCGGTTTATTCTGGTTTATTGTCATAATAGGCGTTCTTTTCGTTCTTCTTGGCATTTCTGATTTGAAAGGATGACTTCTGAAAACAAAAGACCCTTACCTGAAGCCATAAGAAAAGGATTGATGGATCCTAAAAGATGGGAAGGCATTCCGCAGTATGAATCTCTTCTTGACAGGCTTGTAAAAACCTTTCCTCCTGATCTAATCGAGAGGGTAGTGAATGATATTGATTCCATGTATCAGGATTCAAATCCTCCAACAAGAGAACAGCTTGAGAAAAGATTGGAAGGCAACACGGACATCACTTATGTTACTGCAATGAAGCTTGAATATAATTTAAGAATGAGAAAACAAGATTTATAATCCCGTTCTCCTTACCCCTTGAATGAAAAGAGGCAATAATTATATTCTCCAGCAAACCTTGCTTTCTAATGAAAGGACCCTTTTATCATTCATAAGGACTGCAATGGCTTCCCTTATTTTCGGATTTGCCCTGCTGCAATTCGGCTCGTCAGTGCCAAAACTAATATCAATAGGATATTCAGCACTCGCAGTCGGGATAATATTCATCCTTGTAGGCCTGACACATTACCATATAAACAAGGACAAAATCCTGGGTAAAAGGCAATAATCCATAAATACTTGCAATTTTCTTCCTGTATATGCTCCCATGTAAAATCTGCGGCCAGGAAAACTGCAAGAAGCATTCCTTTTTGCTTCCAAGTACAAAAAGAACAGAATTTTCCGGGTCATCCCCTCCGGAAATATTTGTAGGTAAATGGAATTATCCGGATGTCTACACCGGGATTTTAGCGCCTGAAACCTACGGGAATAATGAGATAATGTCCTCTCCTGAATTATGGCACTCTAAAAAGTTACAGATTCCCGATATAATGTCCTTGAGAAACCAGTTGATTTACACAAGAAAACAGAATAATATCAAAAAACTTAATACAAAATTCCATCAGACATTTAATGAGATAGCAATGACCCATAAGTCTGTGGCTACAGAATTCAGATTAAAAAAACCCTCCTCTCTTACAAGCCACCCAGATTCAAGAGTTCCTTTGATATCAAGAGCAGCCCCTTTGGATTCTGTAAAAATTCAGGAAAACACAAAGATAAAGAAAAAAATAGACTATCTCGTAAACGACACGGACATAAAATCAGCTCCGGCAATTCTTGAACTCCATAAATCAGGAATCCAGATATCAAACATAATAAAAATTCTTTCCGCTGGCCTTCTTGGACTAAAAAAGAACCGCCGTTTAGTTCCAACAAGATGGAGCATCACTGCAACAGATGACACTATCTCAAAAAACAAGCTGGAAAAGATACGTTATTTCCCGGAGATATCAGAATTTCAGGTTTTCAACGCCGAATATTTAGGAAACCATTACGAATTCCTTCTCCTTCCGGATAAATATTCCTTTGAGGTAATGGAGATTTCAATGAAAAACTTTTCTGTTTGGAACGATTATGAAACTTTTTTTCCTAGAAAAAAATACGCAGATTCGGTTACAGGAGCTTATTATGCAAATCGTCTTGCCCTTGTGGAATACCTGGAAAAAATAAAGCGCCAGGCTTCATGCATTGTCATGCGTGAAATCCGTCCTGAGTATTATGCCCCTTGCGGCGTCGGCATATTAAGAGAAGCAAGCCGTGCAGCTTTTCAGCAAAAGGTCAAGACCTTTCCAACGCTAAAACTTGCCCTTGAAGACATACAGGCAAGATTAAGGCTGAATGTGAAAAATTTCACACAGAGCTCATGGTTATTAGATAATTACGGCAAGCAAACCAAATTAAGCAGGTTCTTCTAATCTTTCTTCTTTCCGCTTGCACCTATTCTCTTCAAAACTTCTTTGATGTTTTTATTCAGCTGCTCCATTGCGGCCTCAAGTTCAGCCCGGCTCTTCGTTCCTGTACACACCAATTTCCCATTCGAGAAAAGCAGGAAGGTCGTTGTAGGCTCGTCAAGCTTGTACACAAGTCCAGGAAACTGCTCTGGCTCATATTCCGTGTTCTCCAGCTCCAAAGCAAGAATATTAAGGTTAAGATCGACGTCAATGCTTCCGGAGGCAACTATGTTCTGCACAGTTATCTTCGGCTTGTCCGTTATCTTAACCCCAATTTTAGCAAGCGTCTTTATCACCTGCTCAATCACCTCTTTAACCTGCGCGACCGACTTAGTGCCAGTACACACAAGATTCCCCGAAGAGAACACCAAAACCGCGGACTTCGGCTTCTGGATTCTCAAAACCAGTCCAGGAAATTGCTCGGGGTTATATTCTGTATTGCTGTTGCTCCTTGCCAATTTTGTCAGGGAAACAGGCTTGCCCAAAGAAGATGTAGCGACAATGTTCTGCACTTTTAAATTTGATCTTGCCATATTGATACAGCATTTATAAATAAAATCCTTTTATAAAGGTTTCGAGAATAAGAAAAAAATAAAAAAATAAAGAAAGTATTAATTACGCAGCTCTGAATTGATTCTCTTCAGGTCCTGATACGCGTCAAGGATATATCTGTTTCCTTCCTTGATAAATGCATATCCCTCTCTGAATAATCTGTCAGCATCCTGCAGGCTGTTTATTTGTCCGAAGCTGTTTTTTGCCTTGTTGTATTCTGCTTCAGCCAGGTCTCTCTTGGCTTTCGCATCCTCAATCAAAGCTTCTGCCTCTGTAACATCCTTTCCTGCATTTCTTGCTCTCTCCGTTTCCTGTTCAGCTACTACAATTGCCTTGTCTGCTTCTTCTAAAAGCCACTGGGCTCTCGCATTCAGAATCTGTCCCGTATAATCTTTCAGATTAACTCTGATTTGATTTCTCCATCTGTCCTGGACAGTTTTTCCTATTTCAACGAGCTCCTCTCTTGTGGCTCCTTCGACTTCAGCCTGCTTAGCTTCAAGCCATGCAATCTCAACATCGATTTCAGAGATTATTCTCTCCTTATCGGCAGCTTCAAGTGCCCAGTCAGATTCAACAAAAGCTCTCATTCTTTCCAGGTGACTGATAGTGACGCCTATTGCCTTGTCCATGAAGTTTCCTGCTGCTTCAACAGTTGCCTGATGTCTTAGGCCATATCTCTGCCTGGCTTCAATTAGATTTTCCCTGGCATCCTGATACTCTCCGCTCATCTGGGCAAAATCTCCTCTTGCCTGGGCATATCTCTGCCTGGCTTCCCTATTTTCCTCTCTCAATCCCTGTGCGGCGACAAGAGGAACAATAGCTCCGGCAAAAAGCAAGCCTATCAAAAGCAAAGCTCCAAATTTCAAATTTGTTTCCATTTAGTTCTTACCTCCTTTCATCTTTCTTTCCATGCAAACACCAGATAATTTTACCTTTTAAAGATACTTTCAAAAAGCTTTACGAAAGCTTTCCTAAGAACTGACCTCAAATTCACCAAGGCCCTTTTGCATTGACTTATTTTTCAGGCTCAGAAATATAATAACAATTATTACAATTATTGCCAAAGTCAGTATGCCGACAACAAGCCAGAAATAAGCTTCAGAATCCCCTTCAGGGGCCTGGCATACACCAAGGCAGCATTCTCCATCCCTTGAGCTCGTAGTCCCTACAGAACAAACCATCCCATTAGCACATACCTCTCCTCCCTGATCGCTGCAGCTCTGACTCTGAACCTGCACATTACATATCTGGGTTTCTAACGGCTTGCCTGCATTTGTCCCGCAGGAATTAGCATCACTGCATGAGCGAGTCTGCAATCCCGAACTACACTCTGTCCATGCAGTGCAACTCCAGAAAGAAGTGCAGGAAGTTGCATTGCCTGCAAAATATTCAAATTCCCTTACACCCGAATTGCTTATCCCTGAAACTCTGTAATCTCCTCCTTCTTCAGTACACAAATAATCCCCGTGCAAAGTTCCATCACAGAAAACAGCATACTCGCCACTTCCCGTACATCCGGGGCTTATATCTTCAGCTTCGTCAGTCGCTCTGTCCCTTACACAAACAGCATTGCTGTCATTCATGATTCTATCCAGATAAACTGCCTTTTCTAAATCAAGCCCATTTACAATCAAGTATCCAAAGCTATCGCTTTCGTTCTGCTTTATCATTTCAATTCTAGTTAAATCCAGAATTTCATCGTCAAAATCAAACTCAAATTCAACTCTAACATCACTTCCCTCATTGAAGGTAAGATTCCTTGTTCCGTTAAAATCTCTTGAGATATTAATTTCCCCGCCTGAATCGTGGAGGCTTACTTCAAAACTTGAATTGATATCATCCAAAAGCCCAATCACGCGGTTATTGTCATAATCGCATCGGTCATAAGTAATATTGCCAGGAATATCTGTAACGCATGAGGAATTTGATAAATAGTATATTTGTCTAAACTCTCCTGGAAGACAGTTAGAAACATTTGCGATGACTGAACCTATGCAAATTGCGCCCCTATTGCTGTCAAATCCTCCTCCGCTTCTTGAAACAATAAAATTCTTCGCGTTCTGCGTCTGATTGTAAAACACAGAATTGGTTCCTGAAGTCACAAGTAAATCTGAACCACCCTTGCCGATACCAACAAAGTCAGTCCCATTCCCAAAAAGAACAGGAACAGATGCAGCCCCGTCAGGAGTGGGAAATTTAATATTCAGATATGTATTGCTGATAGATTCAAAAACAAAATTATGAGTCTTTCCTGGAAGTAAGTCCCCATAGGCTATATTGATAGTGCCATTGTTCCATGAAACATTTACTTGCTGGACAAGGCCTCCGAAACCTGCCCCATCCTTATCTGAAATACCAAACATATAGCTTCTGACAGGCAATTCAGTTCCCAACGGAAGAGTCAGCTTATTATGCAAATCATCAAAGACAATCCTGAATGGAGTTCCCTGGTTTCCAAAACTGAATCTGCCCCATTTATTTGAGCCATCAATATATATTTCATCAACTAACAAATCGATGCTTCCAAGATTGCAATACTCTCCTACTTTAGTTTCACATACCACATTAGAACTTACTTCGTTCTTAATTTCAACCAAATCAAAAAATCCATCGTTCATAAAATTGGCGCTGAGAAAATAGATTTCCCTGGTTGTTTTACAGGCCCCTTCAAAACAGCCAGCCGGGCAATCATAAGTCCTATAATCATAGCTTCTGCCGGGATTGCAGCTGTATTCCACAACCCTTGTCGAATTCAGGCAGAAATCATCCTTCTCAATAACTCTTTGATAATTGTAATTGTCCGAGGTCATCCTTCCCGGGGTGCTCGGATATATTCCCTGGTCACTGTCACTACAGCTTCCTGAAGGATTGTTTGGAGGTGCGAATAGGACTATTCTGTCTTCCTTAACACTTCTAAGTATTCCTGTAAAAAGAACAGAATAGACTAAAAGCACAAGGACAACCCCGACAATAAAAAAATCCTTCAGCCTCTTCTCCATCAGATATACATAAGCAGGAGCTATATAAAATTAATTCTCTTCAGCAGCATCTTTTTCCAGCAGCTCCTTTTTTCCTCTTATTGAATTTCTTACAATAAGAAAAGAAACAAAAATGAGTGTGAGACAAAGACCAATAACTATAATCCAGAAATAAGCTGTAAAACCGGTATCCTGGGGGCTTAGAAGCACATTGCCTATAAAAAACCCTGTCTTTCTCAGGAGAAATAAAAGAGCGTCGGCAACGACCAACCACAAAAGTATAAGCCACCTTTCTCTATCCTTCATCATTTCCTCTCCGCATCTTTCTTTATTTCATCAAGACTTGCGATATCATAAACTCCTCTTTCAGGTCTGTAATGCATAATCCTCGGAAATCTCAAGGCATATCCCGAAGAGTATCCGGGGCTTTTTTGTATATTCTGATACGTGACTGAAACAACAACTTTAGGCTTAATAAAAACCTTTCTTCCACTGGTCTTTGTAATTAAAGGTCTTAAGATTTTATCCATCTCCTTGTAAGTTACCCCCTCTCCCTCTTTTTCTTTCAATCCCGAGCTAACTCTCCCAACTTCAAGAAATCCATTTTCCTTGTCCTTGCAGGCAACATAAAAGCTTGTCAGCCCTCCCGCCCTTTTTCCTGTTCCGTATTCAGCGCCAACAATCACCAAATCCAAGTCAGCAACTACAGGCTTCATCTTGACAATAAATCCTACTCTTCTTCCTGGTCTGTAAATAGCATCCAAGCTCTTTATCATAACTCCCTCCTCCCCTGTTCTCAAGGCCTCCTTGTAAAATTCATCTATCTTCTTTTTGTCTTCAGAAATAATCTGTGTTGCAGGCCTTATCTTAAAGTGCTCTGCCTTTATTATCTTCTCAAGTAGTTTCCTCCTTTTGATAAATGGAATGTCCATCACAGTATTACCGTTGTGATAGAGAACATCAAAGACATTTATCTCTACAGGCAGTTCCTTCACAAGTTTCTCAATATCGTGCTTCCTTTTGATCCTCTGGCTTATTGCCTCGAAGGGCATGTATTTCTTTGTCTTAGGGTCATAACCTACAACCTCTGTATCAAGAATAAAGCTTTTGCCTTTGACATGACTTTTTACAACATTTACAATATCAGGAAACTGATTTGTGACATTATCCAGCTTTCTTGTAAAAAGCATAACGTTTTTCCCATCGTAACTTATGACGACCCTGAATCCGTCATACTTATGCTCAACAGCAACTTTTTCCCCGCATATTCTAAGAGCTTCATCGATTTCAGTCACTTTTACAGGAAGCATGACCTTTATCGGTCTGCCTGGCCTTATCTCCGTAGATTTGAGCTTTGTTTTCCCTTTTCCTGCGAGCTCAAATACTTCTGCAAAATCGTTAGTCCTGTCGTAAGCCTCTTCGACATCAGCTTCCATTTCCTCCCCATCAAAGAATGTCTTGGAAATTGCGTCCCTCAATATGGCATCTGCAACACCTACCCTTAAATCATTCAGTAATGTCCTTATTATGTACTTGGCTTCTTTCCCTGAAGCGCTTCCCAAAAGCTCTGCTATCAATCCAAGTTTCTTGTCAACACTTCCCTTTCCCTGAAGGCCCATAATTTTTCTTAGGTTATCAAAAACTTTTTCTGTTTTTAGGCAGGCGGAAAACAAAGTGCTCTGGCTCTTCTGTCCTAAAAGCTTCTCTGCTATCTCTCCTAAATCCCCTATCTTTCTATACTCGCTGACAACCCTTGAATCCGAAACGCCTGAAACTCTTGAAATTGCTTTTATTGTCAGTTTTCCTGAAATCCCAAACTCTCTCTCATCATAATCAGCAACAACCCTCCCCCTCAAAAGATATATCCACTCGCTCTTTCCCCTTTTCTTAAGCTCCTTTAAAAAATTCGCAAGAATTCCAACTTTCTCAAGCTTCTTTGTTGTTCCGGCAAGTTTTTCATAAAGCTCAACAAATTCTGAATATTTCATAACTCATTAAAATAAAAAAGCTATTTAATCTTTGTCTATTATCACAATTTACAGCCATCCTTTTCTCCTTATGCCTCCGTCCCATATCTGAAAATTAAATACCTCCTCCTTAAGATTCCTGTGCTTCTTCAGAAAAGCCGACCTCCTTCCCCTATCGTTGGTTAATTCTATGAGGCACTTGCTCCAGTATTGCATTATATCTCCCCCTACCATCCCCATTTTTCCGTCCCAGTTATAGACCTGATTTGTGGCTATGACAGGAATTCCCCTTTTTCTTGCGATTTCGGCAAGAATCCTCATCTGCCTTGCAAGTTCTGAATTTACTTTTTGTACCTCTCCATTATTTGTTTCTCTTGCGCTTGCAAGCTCAAGCCTATAAAGCATAGTCATTCCATCGACAATGATTAAAGAGACTTCATTTTTCAGGTGTTTCAAAAGTTCATCAAAAGATTTTTTCTGCTCATCAAAATTTGTAGGGTTCAGGATAAGAATATTTTCCAGCACTTTTTTGTAATCGGTTTCCTCTCCGACAAGCTGTTTGACTCTTTCGGAGCTGAATCCCCCCTCTGTATCCACATAAATAACCTTCTTCCCCTTTTTTGCCTGTGAAACTGCAGCCAGCAGGCAAAAGTTTGTCTTCCCCGTTCCAGGGCCCCCATAGAGGGTTGTGATAATATCACTCTCATAGCCACCATGCAGCCACCTGTTCAAATCATAGCTTCCCGCAGACAATTTCATATCAGTTACCAATGCAAAGAGGTTATAAAATTACCTGTGTCTCTTCTTTCCCCTAAAGGACAAGGCAACAAATACCAAGCCAAGAAGCATAACGGCTCCAAAAAGAATTCCAAGATTGGGATTGTACGCTGGAGGGCTAAAAAGAATATTTATTCCTAGCGCAAGTATCGCCCCGAAAACGCTCAGCACGAGACCTATGCAGACAGATGCAACAAGCACAACTGACAGCAAGCCATCATCCATTAAATAATAAAAAACCAGAACTTATAAACTTATAGGAAACTGCGCCCCCTATGCCTCCTCATAAAAAATTTCACTTGAGAATTTCATAAAAGCACATAAAAATACATAAAATCCTCAATAATTAAAAAAGTCTTGCTGGATTCACCTTCTCTTTCTTCTCTTAGGTCTGGAAGAAGATCTAGGCATCTCCTTCATACGGCAGTTAGCGCAGGATTTGCAAGCCCAAGCATGTATCAAAAGCAGAATTGCAGCAATCACCACAATCCACTGCGAGTACATCCAATCAGCCCATAGAGCAAAGACTATTATTACAAGAGCAAGAACAGTCTCGGTCCATTTACAATTACAGTTCATTTAACACCTCCTTTATGTTATTTATTGAATACTCTTAATAAATCTAACTATCACTTAACTGCCTTAACAATCTTCTCGGCATCCTTCTTCACGGCAGAAACAGCATCACTTATTGCCTTTTTCACAGTTCCCTTGTCGCTCTCAATTCTGAAAAAAACAGGCTTGGCAGGATGCTCTCTTCTCCATGCAGCAAACTTAATTCCTTCCTGATTTAAATAAGCCCTTAGAACTTCTGCAACAGTCACATTATCAACTTTAAGCTCAATCAAATCCTTTTCATGATTCAATATCTCAACGTTCATGTCAATCAGATAAAATGAGTATTTTTAAAGGTTTCTAATCGATGACCTCAATCTCATCCCCGAAGATATCTGCCTTGTCTTCCTCTTGTTTGCCATCGCGCCTGACTCTTTCAATAGCTTCCTGCACCCTGCTCTTTTCCTTCCTCCCCTCTTCAGCTTTCTGGAGTTCAGCCAGATTAACATTTCCAATAGAATTTTCCTTTCTCAAAACAATATTCAGTGCCTTCTCAATCTTTATTACCAAGGCAAAGTTATCCTCCGGCAATCCTCCGTTCTCAATCACTTTTAACCTTTCTTCCGTCTCTCCAAGCTTGTCAGCAAACTGCTTCCTGCTCATCCCCAGCCCCCTTCTTTTCTTTAAAATTTCCCAATGGAAGTTATCCTTCAGTTCTTTTGCGACATTATTTTTTTTATAAGCTGCTTTTCTCCAAACATCAAACCTGTCCCTCTTTGGTTCAGAAAATCTAGTTAAATCCAGCGTCTTTTGGGGCCTCAAGCTGGTTTCTACATCCTTATTAACAACCTCCGGGACATTCCTTAAAACAAAAAGCTCCTCTGCTCTTGCCTGCTCCTCACTAACCCTCACAATTTCACCCTCTTTTATCGCCTCAACAATCTTCATTATAAACCATCATAGTTCGCATTTAAATTAATTATGGTTTTGAATTATCCAATTTCAATTAAGAAAAAACTAAGATTATCCAAAGATTTTTTGCTCAAGTTCATCAAAAGTGATGAGATCAGAGACAATTTCATCCTCATCAATCAGAATAACTGGCAGTTCTTCAATCCCATAATCCTTCAAAATCAGGTCAATAGATGCCAGGTCGAGGTTTCCTGCGATTGGAATCAAGAGCATCTTATCCTTATTTTTCTCTTTCATGTCCTCAAGCATCCTCCCAAGAAATATTTGCTCTGCGTTTACATTCAGATCTTCAAGGTCATAATCATAAAAATAAACCACTGTATGAAACTCCGTGCCGCACCTGTCTCTTATTTCAATACTTTCAAGCCAAAGCATCATTCTCAAAAGATCATATCTTCTGTGCACCGCCTTTAATCCGTCTCCAAGTTTGCTCGCCGAATCATACTCTTCAAGATTCAGTGCCTCTGTATAAATCTGGTCTGCAAAATCAAAAAGGCTCTGTGAAGCAAGCTCGCAATTGACTCTGAAATCCTGCGTGACCCTGTCTCTTAGCTGTTCGTCAAGAAGATTAATTTCAGAATCATAGACTGCTATCTCAATTTTATCATATCTTGAATTCTCAAGGAAGAAGCCAAGAAAAATTCCGAGAACAAATACCAGTATAGTAAAAACAAGGGCCTGCCAAAAAGCGTGTTTACTATTTTTTACCATGAGTACTTTCCTCTCGCCATCTGATATAGTGAATGTATCAGATTAAACGGATAAATCGCTAGGTATATTATAAGATAAAAAAAGATATTAAAAATGTTGCCTTTTTTTACGTGAGTATCATTTATCACAAACAAGCCCAAAAAAGTGAAAGAAAGCCCAAGAATGAAAAGGACAAGCCCAAAAAAGTTAAGAATCGATGGAGCAAAAGTCAAGTCCTGAAGCCTTACAATTGTAGAGCTTGCATAGATTGAATATTTCGTCGAGAGATACGAAACTAGGGCTCTCCTGCTTAAAAGATAAAAGAACAATCCTAATCCAAAGACTCCCAGAAAAAGAGAAACGCTAAAAAAAGGAATTATAAAAGAGCCAAGCATTCCTTTTCTGAAAACAAGGCCCTTATACTTCCACAGAGTCTGCTTTCCCCCTATATTCCACCTAAGTCTTTGCTTCCACCATCCTTTGAAAGTCTTTGGCGTGACAGAGTACACTTTTGTTCCCAGGCACATTCTCGCCATATACCCATAAGAAAGCATCCTCCAGACAATCTCAATATCCTGCGTCAGATTCCTTTTGTCGAACAGGCCCACTTCAATAAGGATTTTCTTCCTATAAAGGGCAAAAGGTCCGGGAGTAACATAAACAGCGTCAACCATATCCAGAAGCTTCCTGTTAAATGCGATTACAGAATATTCAATTGCCTGCACTTTTTGCATAAAATTTTTTGGATGGTCAGCCAAAACTGCGCAGGTAACTCCTCCAACTTTTGTGTCTTCCTGAAGAAAGCCAATCATCTTTCTCAAAGCATCTCTGGAGGGTGTGGAATCGGCGTCAGCAACAGCGATATAGTCAAACCTTGAAGCTAAGACTCCTTTATTTGTCGGCTCTGCAGCCCCTCCTGAATTTTTTTCATTCACAATCAGCCTTACATTTGGATATTTTTTCACATACTTGGAAATCACCTCAACACTATTGTCGCTACTCTTATCATCTACAATTATTATTTCGAGCTTATTTTTTGGCCAGTCAAGATTCAGAAGGGACTCAATTGCCTTTCCTATATGTTCAGACTCATTGTAACAAGGCATTACTATGCTAACCCCCTCAACTTTCCCTTTAGGAGAATCAAAAAGCCTGTTTCTGTTAGGAATAAGAATAAAGAGAAACAATGCAAGCATATAAAGTCCGATAAACATGTAGGTAAAGAAAATTACATCCACCCAAGTTGCCATATTACCCAAACTCCTCTATCTTTTTTCCCCTCTCTATCTGGAAATAATCATAAAAATCCTCGCTTAAAGTAAGCTCCGAAGTATGCCCTGTTTTTTTCTTGTTGACAAGACCCATTTCAGTAAACTTTTTAACATGGTCATATGCCTTGTTTCCTCTTATCTTTATCAGCACACTCTGTTTCATTGGCTGCTTGTAAGCGATTATTGCCAGACTTTCCTGTTCTGCCTTGCTGAACTCGGAGCTTCCCCCCGCCAGTCTGTTAACCATCCCAAAATATTCCTGCGAAACATCCATCTTCCATTTTCCTTCTCTCTCTACAATCTCTATCGCAGAATCCTTATACCTGTCCTTCAAATCATCAAGTATTTTCCTTAAAAGAATAGGATTCACATCTGTAAGTCCTATCATTTCCTGGATGCTCAGATACCTCCCGGAAATAAAAAGGGCAGCCTCAACCTTTTTTGTATTTTCCACATCTCTTTGCTCATCTATCTCATCAATACTTTTGCTTGATACCATATAACTCCATAGAATCTCTGATTTTAAAATCTATCCACTAAATCCGATTAATATGCCTTCAACAACTGCTGCAATGATGAGAAGAGGGATAACAATTGTAGCAAAAACCTTCAACCCTCCCCAAAACCTTTCTCTGAACTCCTCTGCTCTCCTGCCTTTTTTTGAAAACCAAAAGAGTCCAAGCTTTACGCCTAATCCCACAGATATGAAAATAGCAGGAAGCTCAAATATACCGTGGGGGACTATTCTCCATACAGAAAAAGCCCCTTCCGCCGCAACAACCCTGGACATTACGTATCCAAGGAGAGTTCCATTGACAACTATATTAAAAATAGGAAAAATTCCGAGGAACACCCCAAGAATAAAAGCCATAAAAACAGAAAGGATGTTATTTTGAAATATGAAGAAAATCAGATCCTCCACACCCATATTAGCAGTTTTCTCGACCAGTTCTCTTATCACATCATCGAAATAGAAAGAAAAAAGTTCAGGAAAAGCAAATCCCAATATTGTGCCTGCCAAAAAGAGAATAATTGAAAGGTAAATAAAGTTCCTGCTATCTTTAAGATAATCCAAACTTTCTCTCCAAATCCCTCTTTTTCTTTTCATTTACGCAAACATCCTATTCAGCATTTTAACTTTCCTTGAATATTTATTTCTTAAGTAAAATCCATAGGCAACTCCGACAATCAGCCCTCCAAAATGGGCAGTGTTTCCTATAGGAAGATTCCCAACGGCAGAAAGAACCCATAACCCAAACATAAGAACAATCATGGCAATCCACATAGGCATAGGGATTACAAAAAATACCAAAACCCTTAGTCTTGGGATTAAGACTGCAAGCAGGCCTCCAAGTCCGAACAATGCGCCCGAAGCTCCGACTGCAAAAGCATCTGTTCCTCCGAATAACCTTTCTCCGCCCTGTACAAAAGTGCCCAGATAAGCAAGACCAACAAAAGCCAGCCCCGCAACAATTCCTGCAACTAGGTAAAACCAAAATAATCTTTTTCTTCCTATTATCTTTTCTATCAGATTTCCTATAAAAAACATAGACACCATGTTAACAAGAAGGTGTCCAAAGCCAGCGTGCATGAACATACTTGTAATTAATGTCCAGATAAATCCCCCTAAAAACAGTTCCGGATTCAGAGCCACATACCTGAATATCCCTGCATCTCCTCCTTCTACGTTACCTCCAATCCCAAACCCGATAAGCAGGCTGACTATGATAAAAACAGCAACATTGATGTAAATGATTATATTAGTCAGGCTCATGCTGCCAAAAAAACTTTGGTTTCTTCTCGAATTCCTCAACCTATAATCAGTCATCTACTTTCTTCCTCTTCTAGAAGATTTAACCCTTTTCATTTTCTTTTTTTTAGAAGATGCTGACTTTTGTTTTCCGGATAAATTTTTTTTAGAAGTAGTTTTTGAAATCTTTTTGCCTTTTACCTTTTTCCCGCCAGGTTTTTCCGCGGGCTTTTTCTTTCCAGGCCCCTTCTCTGTAGCCTTAGCTTCCTTTTTCTTCTCAATTTCCCTGGTCTTTCTTTTCTTTTCCCTTTCCATCTTTTTCTTTCTTTCTTCTGCTCTTGCTTTTCTTGCAATGACTGCCCCTTCCTTTTTGACTATCATTCCATGCTGCTCATCAACAACAGCCAAATCTCTCCTTAAGTTTTCTATTTCCCTATTCAGATTATCTATAACAGCGCTGTTGTCCTTTAGTTCTAAAACTCCTCCGCATTCAACACATGAAAAAAAGTTCTGCAGGGCATCCTCTTCGTTATATTCCAAGTCGCAAGTGGTGCAATGATAAAACCTGTCTTGCTTCCTCTTATTAAGCTCCTTCTCAAGGGATTCAATTTTTGAATTTATCAGAATCCTTAAGTTCTCTATGGATTTTCCAGTTTCCAGTGTCCAGAAATAAGTGTACCATCCACCGTTTTTCTTGTCCTTCTTTCTTACAAAACTTACAAGACCCTCATCAGAAAGCTTGTAAAGAATGTTTCTTGTCTGGTTTATTGTAATCTTGAGCTTCTCAGCAATTGTAAATTCATTTACATTTTTCTTTCCAGAAAGAAGATCAACTATCCCCACAGCTTCAGGGCCTGCAACATTAGCAACAACATCCCTCAAAAGTTTTACCTGCATATCCTCCTGGCTGGAGGCTTTCGGCTTCGGGATTTTTGCCGAGGAATTTTTCAGATTCTTGTTTTTTTTAGAAGACATACCATAGCTTAAAAAACTGCAAATAAAAACCTTTCGCTATGTATAATTATCTCGAAGAAACGTATCTTTCGCAACATATATAAACCAATTTACCCAACTAGCATATATATAGAGGTTAACATGTTCTGGAAGAAAAAAGAAGAGGATGAAAAAAATAATCTCCCTGACTTGCCTGGGAGAAAGATTTCAAAGTTTGACTTGCCTCCAATCAGGGCAGAAGCTTCTGAAATATCTGAATCAGCTGAATTCGAAAGGCCTCCTATAATGAGCCCGTCCATAAGCCGACGTCCAATGCCTGAAAGACAGGCTTTCAGCCCAAGGACAAAGATACCTGAACCTCCCAGGTTCAAGCAGACTGAAATGCAGCCGGAATTTCTAGGAACTCCCCCAATAAGACAAAGATTTTCTCCAGAGAGAAGCGAATTTGAGGAATCTGAGATGATTCCGCCTCAAGTTCATATGCACGAAACCCGCGAAATCCAAGAAGCGGATAAAGGTCCTATTTTCGTGCGTCTCGATAAATTCAAATCGGCTAAATCATCTCTGTCTGACATAAAAGCAAAGCTTGACGAGGTCGAAGAACTTCTTAGAAAAATTAGGGAAATAAGGCAGAAAGAAGAGCAAGAATTAGAATACTGGGAAAAGGAAACCCACGAAATCCAGAATAAAATAAATGGCGTGACAGAAAGTATCTTTGAGAAAATAGAATGAACCAAGAATATGTTAAAATGACAGACTCCGAAAAAATATTCGGGGCAAAAAGTCTTCTTCATTCCCAGGTGTCTCTTCTTAATTCTGTAAAGCACATCCAGGAATACAACAGGTTAAGAAACGAGGAACTGGCAATCAAAATACTTCTTAAAAAAAAGCTGGCAGAATTTGATGACGGGTTAAAAGTCCTGGAAAAAGTGATGCCCAAGATGGCCAAAGAAAAGGAAGAGGAAGAAGTAAGGAAGGATTCTGTCAAGAAGCGCATGAGCCTTGAATCAGAAATAGAAGAGATAAGAAGAAAGATTGAAAAGCTCAAATAAGGACAAACCTTAAAATCCCTTTTCTCCATAAAACTATATGATAACAAGAGAAGAGCTCATTAAAAAATACCTGAATTTCTTTAAGAAAAACAACCATAAGGAAATACCCTCTGCCTCCCTTATTCCCGAAAATGACCCTACTGTATTATTCACAACGGCAGGCATGCACCCCCTTGTCCCATATCTCACAGGACAAAAACACCCCCTCGGAAAACGACTTGCAAGTGTACAAAAATGCATCCGTACAGGAGACATAGGAGACATAGGAGACACCACACATCACACCTTCTTCGAAATGCTCGGCAACTGGTCTCTCGGAGACTACTGGAAAAAAGAGGCAATCTCGTTTTCATTTGACTTTCTGACAAAAGAACTCAAAATTCCAATTGAAAAATTAGCAGTCACATGCTTCAAAGGCGACAAAGACGCAGAAAAAGATGAGGAATCTGCAGATATCTGGCAATCTCTGGGAATCCCAAAAGCCAGGATTCGATTCCTTGGCAAAGAAGATAACTGGTGGGGTCCTGCAGGCAAGACAGGCCCGTGCGGCCCTGACACAGAGATATTTTACTGGACAAGCAAAAATCCTGCTCCAAAAGTCTTCAATCCAAAGGACAAAAACTGGGTTGAGATATGGAATGATGTCTTCATGCAGTACAACAAAACAGAAGACGGTAAATATATTCCTCTAAAACAGAAGAACGTGGATACTGGCATGGGCGTAGAGAGAATGCTTGCAGCATTAAATGGTCTTGAAGACAATTATCAGACAAATACCTGGACACCAATAATAAAAGAGATAGAAAATCTTTCAAAGAAAAAATACGAAGAACATTACAGAAAAGACATGAGAATAATTGCAGACCACATCAGAGCAGCAGTATTGATAATGGGTGATGAAAAATCTTTAAAGCCGGGAAATGCAGAGCACGGATATGTCCTCAGGAGATTAATAAGAAGAGCAATAAGGTACGCCAGTAACTTAGGGATAAAGGATAACTTTACAGCAAAGCTGGCTATAACCATAATAGAGATTTACAAAGAAAGCTATCCTGAAATTAAAAAAAATAAGAACTTCATACTGACACAATTAGAAGAAGAGGAAAATAAGTTCAGGAAAACCCTTGAGTCTGGAATAAAAGAGTTCGAAAAAGTCTCAAAAAATAAAAAAATCATTTCTGGAAAAGAAGCTTTCTTATTATACCAATCATATGGTTTTCCTATTGAACTCACAAAAGAATTAGCAGATGAAAAGAAGATAAAGATGGATATGAAAGAATACGACAAAGAATTTGAAAAGCACCAGGAACTCTCCAGAAAACAATCAGCAGGGATGTTCAAATCAGGGTTGGCAGACTCATCAAAAGAGACAACAAGATTGCATACTGCAACTCATCTTCTGAATGAGGCATTAAGAAGAATTCTCGGCCCTGAAGTAAAGCAAAAAGGCTCAAATATCACGCCAGAAAGGCTGCGTTTCGATTTCAACTTCCCAAGAAAACTGACAGAAGAAGAAATAAGGAAAGTAGAAAATTTAGTAAATGAAAAGATTAAATCAGGATTGGAAGTCACAAGGACTGAAGAATCCCTTCAGGCAGCATTAAAATCAGGGGCCCAGGCAGAATTCGGGCAAAAATATCCTGAAAAGGTTTCCGTGTATACAATCATTGACAAAAAGGAGAAGTCAGGTTTTTTCAGTAAAGAGCTCTGCACAGGCCCTCATGTGAAAAATACAAAGGAAATAGGAAAGTTCAAAATCATAAAAGAAGAATCTTCATCAGCAGGAGTAAGAAGAATTAAAGCTGTTGTAGAAAATTAAGGGCTTAAAGATAGGATTTCTTTCCTGGCTTCATCCGCCTGTTCTTGTCTTGAACTAAATCTGACCAAAACCTGAAGATCCTTCAATTCAGAATATTTAAGAGGCACACTATTTCCATCATCTCCTCTTAAAAAATAAAAATCATAGCTGCCTTTACCCGATAAAGCAACCCGCCCTTGTAGGCCATATCCTCTCTTCTCAACTGCATCTCTGACTATAACTTCTGCACCTTCCAGTCCAGAAACAATCCTTCTTCTTTCATCAACATCTATAGGCAGATGCACGCTTCTCCAGTAATTCATCTAAAAACCTCGCGGGTAAATATTCCTAAAAATCCGTATATAAAGCTATCTATTAAGCAAAAGCAAGATAAATCCCTAATCCTATTGAAAGGAGGATGCAATAGATTCCAAACCATGCAAAATTCTTTCTTGAAATAAGGATGTAATTAAATATGACATGTATGGAGGCAAGCCCAACCCCAAAGCCCACTAATGTGGCCCAAATAAGTTCAGGGGGAAGAGTATTGTTTCCTATACTGACAATGTTTGCACCAAAAACAACAGGAATTGAAAGAAGAAAGGCAAATTTCATTGCGTTTTTTTCAGAGAGCCCGACTAAAACCCCTGAAGACATTGTCGCCCCGCTCCTTGAGATTCCAGGAATTATTGAAAGGGCCTGGGCAGATCCTATAAAGAAAGCCTCTCTCCATCCAATCTTGTCAACCTTAATCTTTCCCGGAACGCTTGCAATTAAAAGGAATACTCCCGTAAGAGCAAAACCCCATGCAACAACTGCCAGATTAGACAAAATCGCATCGAAATACCCTCTGGTGAAAAAGCCGAGCAAAGCTGCCGGAACTGAAGCGATAACAAGCATCAGTCCTAGTCTTCCATTTTCACTCTTCCAATTGCCCTTCAAAAGGTCCTCTATTATGTCTATTATATCCTTGCCAAAGTAAACAAAAACAGCCATCAGCGTCCCGAAATGAAGAGCAACATCAAAGACCAATCCCCCTTTATATCCCAGAATTTTCTCGAATAAAACCAGATGTCCAGAACTTGAAACAGGAATCCATTCAGTAATTCCCTGGATAACTGCTAAGATAATAGCAGAAACTAATTCACTGGCCATCAAAACAAGCATAAACTCCCAATTATAAATATTGTTGTGTCCTGATTCCCTAATCCCTGCCGTTAAAACAGGCCTTAAATGCTAATTTACTTCCTGGAAAAGATTAATTCCCGCTTCCAAGCACAAATTCGATATCTATCTCTTCCTGCCTGTTAAGTTCTCTTTTTCTTCCTACAACATCTGAAAAGAGCTTCAAGGCCCTGCATTTCCAGCACAGCAACTCAACATTAAAATCTATAACTCCCTTAACCCCTTCCTCTTCCTCAATGTCATAATTCAGGTCAAAATCAGCTCCGCACCTAATACACCTTTCAAGTATAACGCTTTTTCCATTCATACCACAGAAAATGGGCTTTTCTTTAAATATTCTTAACAAGCCAGGATATATTTTTCCCAGGACAATCTTATTTATATTGCATAGAACTGAAAAAAGACAACCTGCCTGACCACTTTAGAGACATGACTATTCAACATAAATACCGGGTCTTCCTGGCTTTACCTTGTCGGATTTTCCGGAAGGGTCATACTTATCCTTATCGTTAACAGCATACACCTTAACATCCAGGCCAGTCCTCTCACTCAAGACCTTATTATTATAATTCTTCAATTCATGAGGCAGAACATAAAGATAAACATTCTCTGCTTTTCCTCCCTTGCTTTCAACCAGCTTCACTATATGCGCAATATCATTAATGATTTTATCCAAAGCCTTATCTCCCTCCTCTATCTTATCATCTATCTTTTTCTCATTCACCCTTGGCCAGGAAGCCAGAGAAACAAGCCCTTTTCCCTTCATCTTTGCCCAAAACTCCTCTGCAATATGAGGACAAAAAACACAGAGCACTTTCACAAAACTTTCCAAATCCGATTTCCCAACTTCTTCCTTTTCAATTACACCAAACAGCTCACGCAATTTTATAACTGCAAGATTATATTTCATACATTCTATGTCATGGGCAATTGTCTTTATTGCCTTATTCATATAATGTTCAACCTTCCTACTGCTTCTTCCGGTCTTTAAATTCCTAAAATATTCGAACAATCTTAAAATAAATCTCAAACTTCCCTGCGCACCTTCCTCACTCCAGCTAAAATCTTTGTCGGGCCCTGCAACAGAAACCAAAAACAATCTTACTCCATCTACTCCATATTTCTCTGCCGCTTTTTCAGGAACAATTATATTTCCCAACGACTTAGACATCTTCCTTCCATCCTCCCCATAAATAAAGCCCTGCGGAAACAACCTCTTTGCTGGTTCTCTTACATCCAATAATCCCAAATCAGCCAAAAACTTTGTATAAAATCTGAAGTAAATATCATGCATTGTCGCATGTTCCTTTCCTCCAATATACAAATCTACAGGCATCCAGTAATCTGCTTTCTTCTTCTCAAATATTTTTTTCTTATTCTTATTATCCAAATATCTCAAGAAATACCAGCTGCTGTCAACAAAAGTATCCATTGTATCTGTCTCTCTTCTAGCCTTCCCACCACATTTCCAGCACTTTGCATTTACAAATTTCTTATTCCCAATCAAGGGATTTTCAACACTATTAAATCTAATATTCTCCGGCAACTTCACAGGCAAATCCTTCTCCCTGACAGGCACAGCCCCGCAACTATCGCAATAGATAATCGGTATAGGGGTTCCCCAGAATCTCTGCCTGCTTATCAGCCAATCCCTCAATTTATAAGCAATCTTCTTCCTCCCAAGCCCTTTTTCCTGTAAAGCAATAGTAATATGCTCCTTGGCTTCAACGCTATTAAGACCGGAAAATCCGTCGCTATTCACCAACTTGCCATAATTTACATAAGCTTCCTTACTCGCATCACCTTCAATGACTTGTTTTATCTTTAAATTATACTTCTTAGCAAAATCCCAATCGCGGGCATCATGCGCAGGCACACCCATCACAAGGCCAGAGCCATAATCAGCAACAACGAAATTGCCTGTCCAGATAGGAATCTTCTTTCCGGTTAAAGGATGCTTAGCATAACTTCCAGTAAAGACGCCTTCCTTATCCATCTTATCCATATCTTCTTCCTTCGTGCTCTTAACTTTCCTCAAAAACTTTTCAAATTCAGCTTTCCTGTCAGCAGTAACTAAACTCATTAGCTCAGGATGCTGCGCACTAACAACTAGGAATGTAACACCAAATAAAGTATCAACTCGCGTTGTGAATACTTTCCATTTTTTATCATTAACAGAAAAATCAACCTCCGTCCCTTCTGACTTCCCAATCCAATTCCTCTGCATCGCCTTTATAAGTTCAGGCCAGTCATCCAATTTATCCAAGCCAGAAAGCAGTTCATCAGCGTATTCCGTCGTCTTAAGAAACCATTGCTCCAATTGCTTAACTTCAACGTCTGTATCTTCATGTCTCCAGCACCTGCCGTTAACAACCTGCTCATTCGCCAGAACTGTATTACACTTAGGACAAAAATTGACCCCTGCTTTTTTCCTATAAGCCAATCCTTTCTCAAGCATCTTCAAAAATATCCACTGGTCCCACTTGTAATAAGCAGGGTCATGGCTCCTCAGCATCCTGTCCCAATCATAGGAAAAGCCAAAGCATTTCATCTGTTTTATAAAATTCTTTATGGCATCCTCAGTAAATTTTTTAGGATGGCTCTTCGCTTTAATAGCTGCATTTTCAGCTGGTAATCCAAAAGAATCAAAGCCTATTGGATGCATTACATTGTATCCTTGCATTCTCTTAAATCTGGCATAAATATCCCCTATCGTATAAATGAAAGCGTGCCCCATATGCAACCCAGATCCAGAGGGATAAGGATATTGTTCCAGGACGTAAAACTTCTTTCCTTTTCCATCTTTGGCTTTGAAAGCTTCGGATTTCTCCCATTTCCCCTGCCACTTTTTTTCTATTGCTTTAAAATTGATTAACTTCATGATTTCAATATTTCCTTCAGTAATTCTGGAAAAGCTTCAGTATTCATGTCTTCAAAACAATAGTGTCCATGCTTTTTAAGTTCAATTAATTGGCCTCCTAGTGCCTTGTGAAATATTCTTGCACTTTTCTTACCATCTTCTTCTTCATCATCCGCAGTAAATATAATTATATCACTAACATTATTTTTAATTTCAGGATTTACTTCATAAGTATAGAATTTCCTCTTTAATTCTAATCTTTCTCCTTTTCCGTAGGGTATCTTCCATGGAGCAACCAAAATGAGCCTTTTTACTTTTTTGCCCGTATCTCCAAGCCACCTGACTAAAAAGGCTGCTCCACAACTATGACCTACCAATATGCTATCCTTATTAACATCTAACTTATCAAACTCTTTTTTCCAAGATTCATAATCAGCTTTCCAAGGTATGGGCATATGAGGAGTTTCTGTCTTTATCCCTTTGCCTTCAAGTTTCTTCCTTGTCCACGGAATCCAATGCTTATCGTAAGTTCTTCTTTCGGGATCCATTGCCTTTTCTTCGTCTCCGGGACATCCATGCAAGATTATTACATCCATGCCTATCTCAAAAGAAACATCAATTTAAAACTTTCCACAAATTTATATATCATTCTTCCTTACCTCTAAGATGATTCAAGCCCATTTATCAGGAGATAAAATAACAAGCAATCAGGCATCAGCATTCTCATTATATGATAAGTCAAGATTCGGAGAGAAAAAGCCTGGAAAAATAGAATACTCTCCTATAGAAGCGCTATTCCTTGTCAAAGAAGGAAAGATGCAGATAACCCAGAACAAGAAGGAGCTATCAGAATCCCAAATAATGAAGAAGCTGAAAAGCAAGGACAAAAGAATAGATCTCAAGCTTCCTGTATTTTCAGATTTCAGGAGAAAAGGATACGTAGCAAAAACAGCATTGAAATTCGGGACTGATTTCAGAATATATAAAAAGGGAATAAGTCCTGGACAGGACCACGCACTCTGGCTGGTGCAATGTATGAGAGAATCATCTTCATTCACCTGGCAGGACTTTGCAGCCAAAAATCGTGTGGCTCATTCAGCAAAAAAATCTCTTATAATAGCAATCGTAGATGACGAGGATTCAGTAACCCACTATAAAGTAGACTGGCTAAAGCCATAAAATTCTCCATAATATTAATAAACCTCTTCTATCTTCCTGCAATATGCCTGATATACAAAAAGTGGTGCAAACCAAAGATAAAATCATCGAAACCATAAAAACCAAAGGCCCTGCATATCCGGCAAAAATAGCAAGGGACGCCGAACTATCTCCCCTATTCGCAGCTGCATTCCTTTCCGAACTAGTGAGGGAAAGAAAACTTAAAATAAGTAATATGAAAGTCGGCAGCTCTCCGATTTATTATCTCCCGGGACAGGAGCCACAGCTTGAAAGCTTTGTAGAACATTTAAACCATAAGGAGAGAGAAGCATTTGAGAATTTAAAGAGCCAGCAAATACTGGATGACGAAAAGCAGGAGCCGGCAATACGTGTTGCCTTAAGAAAGATAAAGGATTTTGCGATTCCAATAAGTGTAAGAATAGATGGGGAATCAAAACTTTTCTGGAGACACTTCCAGTTTCCTGAATCAGAAACCCGGAATAAAATAAGGGAAATTATATCTCCCATGGGTCCGGTAAACCAGGGAAAAAATCAAACTAACTCTGAAGTAAAGGAAGAAGCCAGAGAAGAACCTGCTAGTCCCCCAAAAGAAAACCTTGTTGAAAAGCCAGAGAAGTTTAAGCCCGTTAAAAAGCCACAGGCTTCAGAGTTTGCAGAGTCAATAAAAGATTATCTGGCAGCCAAAGATATTGAGATTTTAGAAGAAATGTCTGCCAAAAAAAAGGAATTTATCGCCAAAATAAGGACAGACACATTATTCGGAAAGCAGGAATATTATTTAACAGCGAAAGACAAGAAAAAAGTCAGCCAGGATGACCTGATAATCGCTATCCAAAATGCTCAGGCAGAGAGAATGCCAGCTATTTTCCTTGCCCCAGGCCAGCTGGATAAGGCAGCCCTGTCATATCTCGACAACTGGAAGAACGTGGTAAAATTCGAAAAAATCAGGATATGACAATCTTTAAAAAGCCCTCAAACAAATCATATTCATGGGAAAGATTAAATCAGCTTTAATCAAAAGAACTGCAAGGCAGCTCTTAAATGAGGAAAACTTGTTTAACACTGACTTTGACTATAACAAGAAACTATTAGCGGACAGCATGCCCAGCAAGAAAACCAGGAATAAAATAGCCGGTTACCTAGCAAGACTTAAGAGATTTGAGGGAAGAGAAAAGATACCTAAGGTAGTAGCTGAATAAAATGGATGTAGAACACGCGAAAAAAGAGAAGGTTTCAAAAAATTCTGAAAATACGGTATTTGTAGGGAACAAGCCCCTTATGAGTTATGTTACAAGCACAGTCATGCAGCTAAAAACCGTTCCCGAAGTCACAATAAAAGCCAGAGGGAAGTTCATATCAAAGGCAGTCGACATTACAGAAGTAATCAGAAAAAGGTTCCTAAAAGAGCAGATTCCGGAGATAAAAGAAATCAAGATAGGAACGGAAGAATACAGCCAGGACAGCAGGCAGATAAAAGTATCAACAATAGACATAATTCTGGCAAATAGGGCATAAGCAAGAACACTTAAAAACCATTTATTATTTCTAATCCCGGCTCTGTAGCTTAGAGGTAAAGCGCCTGTCTCATGCGCAGGAGATCGAGGGTTCGATTCCCTCCAGAGCCATAACTCTTATAATCCTACCTGCCTTAAAATTACAATGAACCAGCTGGAAAAAGAGTTGAGAAGATACTCAATAGCCGATAAAATAGTGCTTTCAGGAAACATAATTGTTGCAATTCTCCTGATAGTTTTTTCTCAAAGACTCCTCGAGACAAACTTTGGAAAATACACAATCACACTGGCCCTTGTTGTCCTTGCACTGATAAGCTGTCTTAGAATATTAAAGAAATGGGGCCCTAAAGATTATTAATTTTCGAATATGCTGTTATAGAAGTTTTCCCTTAAAACCTCTCTGTTAACTTCTTCCTTGCTAAACCTTCCGAAAAACTCTCTGAAGAAAGACCTTTTTTCCTTCAATCCTGTGAGAGAGGCACAAAGCCTTCTAACTTCTCTTGAAAACTGGCCCCTCTTATTATGCAAAGGCATTGGCTTTCTTTCGTAAAGACTCCTTGCTACCTTTTTTTCCTCATTTATCATCGCAACTACTGGGATTCCAAGAGTTTCCTGAATCTCCTCCAGAGTTATCTGATATTTCGTGTCTAAAACTCTGTTCATTATTATTCCAGATACGTTCCTGCCTCTCTGCCTTGCGACCCTGGCAATTTTCATTGAGCAGCTTAAGGAAGGATAATCAGGTGTTGAAACAATGAACAAGGAATCAGAGGCAAACATAGCAGACATCAGTTCCTCATTTAAAGAAGGAGAAGAGTCAATTATTATAAAATCATAACTCTTTCTTGCGTGAGTGAGTTTCTGCCTCAATTTCAAAGGACTATATTCTCTTTCAAACATGAAATTTCCAGGAACTGTGTCAACCCCATATTTTTCATGGACTGCTCCCTGCAAGCCCATATTGCTGACTGATAAGACGTCGTGTACAGTATTCCCTGGAGAAATGATATCCATATGCAGCCCCAGGTTAGGCGCAGAATAATTCCCATCAATAAGAAGAACCTTTTTCCCATAATGATTTGCAAGTTCAGCGGCCAGAGATGCGCTTAGAGTTGTCTTTCCAACCCCTCCCTTTAATGAAACTAAACTTATCACCTTCCCCATTTTATAAAATAAGACACAACAGATTAAGGAGTGTCCAATATCATCAGGAAAAAGAATCTTATAAACCTAACTAAGGTTGAGTTTTATCCTGTTGATTATCCCATTCATGGCCTTTTTAGTAACCCTTTTGCCAGTCTTTCTTTTATAATGGCTTCCAAATTCTTTATCTTCGAAAATCTCTCCCTCGAATCTTACACTCTTAGCATATCTCGGCCTGACATGCCAATGAACATATGGGTTCCATGGTTTTTTCTCAAAAGAATTATTCATCAGGCATCCCCAATTAAAAAGATCAGCACCAAAAGCCTTCCTTATAGCAGCTTCTAATTTTTTAACGATCTTAAAAAAATCTTTTTGCTCTTTTTCATTCAGATCTGCCAAATCCCCGCAATGCCTTTTTAAGGTCACAAAACATCTTCCTAAATAATATTGGTCTTCAGATAAATTAATGCTCCAATACTTTGTCTCCAATAGCTGATGATTATCCTTGAATCTGCAAATCTCACAGTCCATAGGATTTCATAGCCAGATTATTAATAAACCTAATGCCCGCCGGTAATCAAAACGCTGGCAAAATACAGAACAACAAGCCCAAGAATAAAGAAGGTAAAAGCAAGAAGCGCTTTTCCTAATCTCCCTTCCTTATGAAGTTCAGGAATCAGGTCAGTTGTCGCGATGTAGACAAAACTCCCCGCAACAACAGGAATCAGCATGTCAACAAAGCCGGCGTCCTTAAACAGAAACCATCCCAAAACTGCTCCTACAACTGCAAGCAATGCTGAAAGAAAATTGAACATCAGGGCCTTTCCTTTACTAAACCCTGCATATACTAAAACGCCAAAATCTCCAATCTCCTGGGGGATTTCGTGGGACATCACTGTAATAGTCGTCGCAATTCCTGCAGGGACAGAGATTATATAGCTCACACCTATCAGAATGCCATCCAGAAAATTATGGGCTCCATCTCCTATCAGATTCAGAACCCCAAATCTGTGCTTATGCCCCTTATGCTCTCCAGGATTATGACAATGATGCCAATGTATCCCTTTCTCTATAAGAAAAAATAAAGAGAATCCTACCATAAGAAGCACTCCTGCAGTGAGAGGCTCAAGCCCCTCCTCAATAACTTCCGGCATTAAATGAAAGAAAGCGTTCCCAAGCATTGCTCCAGCAGCAAAGGCAATAAGGATAAACAAGATACTGTCAAGAAGGTTTCTATTGAACCCAACAAAAAGGATACCCAAAAGAGCTAATAAACTTACAATCAGGCTGCTTATAATGACATATTCTATCATCTTACTTCTTCACCAAGCCCTTAGTGTTCGTCAGCTTGATAGTTAGCAAATACACAAGAGCCCCAATCCAGCTTCCAAGAACAATAATCACAATCCAGATTATTTTTTCAGCATCATTCCTGAAATTCCTCTTGGCTGCATCAATAATCATCCATATCCAGAAAGCAAAAACCAATAATCCTATTATTATAGCTACAGCTCCCGCAAGAAATGCAAACGGCCAAAACCAAAATTCCATAAGCCCCATGACATAATCAGTCCACTGCAGTTTATAAAATTATCATTTCATATTCTTGTGTCTATAGGCAAATACAAACATTACAAGCATAAAGAAAGCAAACAATAAGAAAAGGTACTCAAATGCAAAGAAAAACAGCATCAAGGCTGCAAGTACCTTCCCAATAAACTGCATTACATCTACACTCGTATTGAAAGGCCCGTAAAATCTGTTTATGTCTTTTCTGCTTGAAACTTCCAAAAAATAGGCTTCTGTAGTTGGTTCAAGCATCGCTATCCCAAAAGCGGCAAAAATAAGTAAAAGCATATCAACATAAA
>MNVZ01000010.1:65604-95536 GCA_001872315.1 Candidatus Pacearchaeota archaeon CG1_02_39_14
CAAATGCTATAAAGAAGCCCGTCATGAAAATCTTCCTGTAGCCGTAATGTTTTGCCATTTTCGAGAAGATATATTCAGAAACAATCAAGGGCACAGCGACTGCAAAAAGAAAATATCCTACCCAAATGCCCCCAAGCCCGCTCTCTATTATGTAGAGGGGCATGAATATGTAAATTAAAGTCCACCAGATAAAAGTTCCTCCCCTGAAAAGATAAGCTGACATTCTCTGTCTGTCCCTAAAAAACTCAAAAAAATTGCGGAAAAAGTCTCCGTCAGTCTTTATTGTCCTATTGCTGTCATTTACCTTCGAGAATATAAATGTCATCAGTCCAGCAAAGCACAGCAGAAAGGCAAAAAGGAAAACGTAATTATTTCCAAGAAAAGAGGCTATATATCCTCCTACAAAAGGCCCTATGACCCACCCAAGGTTCAGAAAAGTATAGATAAAACCTTCATTCTCCGAAAGCTCTCCTCTCTTGGATTTATCCCTTACAATTATCCCGAAAACACTTACCCTTATTGTATAGATTGCAGTAATTACACAGGCAAGGACAAGAAAGATAATAAAATTCCTATTGAAGAAGAAAAGAAGATAAGTTATGCACAACAGAATTAAAGAATAAACGAAAAGCGCCGACTTCCTTGACTTCTGTACTAAAGGAATAAAAAAGAAATAGGACACAAAAGAAACCAAGGTCAGCCCCGCTGAAATTAATCCCGTGATTCCAGTATTGTTAACAAAACTGTTTATGTAAATTGCCCATATCGAAGAAATTGAAGCGATGGCCAAAGCGGAGAAAAGATTTACAAAAGCAAGGACAAAAATGCTTCTGGAAACAAAAAGTCCCGTATTTTTTCTGAATTGCAGCACCATTATCTTTTGATAGGATTAAATTCTCTTCCTATGCTAAACCTCTTTTTCGAAAGGACAAGTATCCAGCCCCTGCAGTTAAAAGTCCGATGATGGTCGTGCCATCTCTGCTGAAAATCTTTTTCCTTTATCACGAACTTCTCTCCATTCCATGGGTCGTGCATTATTATGCCTCCTTTCCTGTGGCCTACAACAACAGAATAATGGCCTTCATCCTCACTTGGCTCCGTATAGTTCACTATTGCTGGAAGACCCATGTCTATAAAATGCTTCAATTGATGCAGGCTTGCGCCCTCATGTACATAACAATAAAATCCCTTCCGCCTTGCAAAATTGATAAGCTCCGTATGGCGTGTCCCTTCTTTCGTAGTTCCCAGATGCCTTGCTAATGTTTTTTCCTTCAGGATTTTTCCAAAGAACTCAAGGACCATCTTCAATGAAGCCGGCCCGCATGTGTAAGTCTTGTCTTGTCTGTGATAAGGAACTTCAAGCACCATAATCAATATACTTAGAGCCAATATTTAAACACTACTTGACCCTCGTCTCAACCAATTCACCGGCATTTTCAAATAAAATCTTTTCATTTACCAAATCTTTCAGTACAGAAATTAAATCCTTAATATGAATCCTAATCTGTCTTGTACTATCCCTATCTCTGATTGTTACTGTCTTGTCTTGGATTGTCTGTCCATCAACAGCAACGCAATATGGCGTGCCAACTTCATCCTGCCTTGCATATCTTCTTCCAATGCTTCCGGATTTATCGTAAAACACATTCAATTCTTCCTTCAGCTCCTTGTATAGTTCATAAGCTGCTTCTTCAACATCCCCCTTAGAGACTACAGGAAGAACAGCTGCCTTGTAGGGCACCAATTTTGGGCTTAGATGTAAAACAACATTCTCCCTTTCTTTGTCAAACTCATAAGCATCCAGCAGGAAAACTATGAATGCCCTTCCAACACCAAGAGAAGGCTCACACACAACCTCTGCAAGTATTCTCTCCTTTGTTTCTTCATCAAAAATCTCAAGGCTTTTCCCTGACTTTTCCTGATGCTGCTTCAGATCATAACTTCCACGATTTGCAAATCCCTGGACTTCCCTCCAACCCATAGGAAAATTGTACTCCAAATCCCATGTGTCTATGGCATAATGGCTCTTTTCTTCCGAAACATGCTGCCTTGCCCTAAAGTTTTTCACATTCGCGCCATTCAATATAAACCATGAAAATTCCTGCGCAAGCCAGTAAGCATGCCACTCGCCCATAAGACCCTTCTTCCATGCGTCCAAAATTTTCATCTTCTCTCCCTCTTTGCCTGATTTTTGCATTTCTTCCGTATAAATACAGATTTCTAAATCAGGAAGCTCATCCATATAAGGACATTTCATTCCTTTCCTTATGAAATATTCAATCTCCATTTGCTCAAATTCTCTTGTCCTGAAAAGAAATTCCCTTGGAGCAATCTCATTCCTGAATGCTTTTCCAATCTGCGCAATTCCAAAAGGAAGCTTCATTCTGGCATTTTCATAAACATTCTTGAAGTTCACAAATATACTCTGCGCGGTTTCAGGCCTAAGATATGCCTCTTCCTTGCCCGAGGGCCCAACTTTAGTCTCGAACATTGGATTAAATTTCCCTTCAATTTCATACCGATCATCCCTATAATTATCAACCTCGTGAGCGTCAACCTTAAATCTCTCTTTCTTTTTTTTGTCATAGATAACGTAATCAACAAAGCTTGCAACATGCCCGGAGGATTCCCAGACTTTTGGATTTGTTATAATGGCCCCATCGATGCCTTCAATATCCTCTCGGTTTCTTACATGAAAATTCCACCATGAATTTTTTATGTTCTTAACAAGCTCAACACCTAAATGCCCGTAATCCCAGAACCCCCCCAAGCCCCCGTAAATCTCCCCCGAAGGATAAACAAATCCTTTCCTCTTGCAGTATGAAGCAAGCTCATCAATCCCAATCTCTGTCCTGTCAGTTTTCGCAACCATCTTATTAAATTTATTTTCCTGCTTTTTAATCTCTTTGCTTGCCCCAGACTCGCTCTTCTCATTTTCCTTGTCTTTCCTGCCTGCAAGAACAAACTCCTTCATCCTGATTTCAGCATCCTTCTTCGTTTTCCCTAAATAAGCAAGAGTTTTAGCAACAACTTTTCCCTTCTCCCTCCGTGATTCACGCAGGTAATAATACTCATTATTCCCGATTTTCTTTTTTACTACAAACATTTTACTCAAGACTTAGGACTACAAAGCCGTGCTTAATAATATCCGCTTCGCTCCAAAAGCTTAGTTCATTTGTTCTTAAAAGATAAGTAATTTTTTTCTCAATTTTTCTGCCAGTATATTCTTTTGCTTCAGGGTTCCACTCTTCCAAAACCAAAGTATCTCCCTCATTTACATCAAAGTCTGCCAGCCTTAAATCGAATCTTTTCTTTCCAGACAGAACTGCATCAAAAAGCTCCGGCCATGCCTTCTTCCTTATTTCCATGATATAGGCACTACATGATTATATTTAAATCTTTCTTAGGTACTACTTAACCACTACATGAATAAGATTTAGGCACTACATAACTTATTTCAAAAATTATAAATCATTGTTCGATTCCAGACCAAGAGCGCGAGGAGGGAATCGAACCCCCGCATGGAAGCTTTGCAGGCTTCTGCTTTACCACTTAGCTACTCGCGCGAACGGCCCCGACAGGATTTGAACCTGCGACCTACTGCTTAGAAGGCAGTCGCTCTATCCAGGCTGAGCTACGAGGCCATTCATTGACTAAAAAATAGAGTTATTTAAAGCTTCTCACTTTTAATTTTCAGCGGAATAAATTCTCTTTTTTTATTTTTCTCATCCGTCGTTTTCGAGTAATTTTTCTGTATAAATCTAATCACAAAAACCAATGCACCAAGAACAAGAAGGATAGCTCCAAATATGGAAATCGTTTTCAGATTGCTGTCGGAAATAGCAAATCCGGTAACTCCTCCTATATTCACTGGCTGCTCTGTCTCAAAAGTCTCATCTCCGGAAACAACTTCAAATGATAAAACAAAATTGCCCTGCGCATTTCTTGGAATTTCAATTTCCAAAACTCTTTCCAGCCTCTGATTTGCCTCAAGAAAAACAGTCTCTATTCCATCTGAGATAGCAACACCTTCACCGCTTAAGAGAGTATATTTCAGGCTGACTTCCTGGGCTTCCCCTGAATTTTCCTGCAAGACATAAGTTGTTACCAAGTTCAAGCCATCCCTTACGGAACTAAGAATGAAAAAGTCAAATGGCGAAGAAATAATTTTCACGGTAAGAGGAGTGCTTGCCTTATAATCCCCACACTCAACTGTCGCCACCGATGAATATTCTTGCCCCTCAACATTATTTGGAACATTTATAGCAAACACGAAATTAACTTTTTCCCCTGAAGCAATAGAGAAAGATTGCTCGTTTGAAATCCAGTCCCTCATAGGCCCGAATATAGTCAGATGGCATTCATTCAAAAATCTCGAGCCTGAATTAAGAACTTCAAGGCTAACAAGTTCACTTTCGCCTCTTCTCAAGCTTAATGCAGGAATCTCTGTAAGCTTCAAGCTGGCAGGTCCTGTAATCCCACTGGAACTTCCGCCTCCTCCGCCTCCACCACCACCGCCTCCGCCTCCGCCTCCGCTGGTGCTGACTATAAAGTTAGTTGTTGAGGCCCCTTTGTTGCCTGCAGCATCCTCTGCAATCAATTCCAGTTCATATGAAGTCTCTGTGCTGACGTCTATAGATGTAGAATTACAATCTCCCAAAACGCCCACCTTTACAACCTGTCCCCCTATGGAGAAAGTCAGATTGTAAGCGCAGCCATCCAACGGGCTGGTATCGTTGACGCTGTAATTCAAAGGAATATCTTGGGTATAATTATAGGTTCCATTTGGCTCAGTTATCTCGACGCCAGGAAGCCCGGTATCAAGAATAAATGTCTGGTTTCCTGTTTTTCCTACAACTCCTTGAGTATTATTGCAAGAGATGCTCCAGACATAGCTTCCATTAAATAGATTTAAAGAGAAAAAGGATAGGGCCCCGGAAATGACATTCGAACTGCTCTGATTTTTCTCAAAACTTCCTGAAAAGTTCCCATAGATTTCACAAGTATCAATACCAAGGTCAGAAGTTGCATTGAATGTAATATTCACAGGGTTAAGATTAATGTATCTCCCGTTTGATGGATAAATTGTCTCTATTTCCGGAGCCCCAATCTGAACTCCAAAATTGACACTTGAATTCCCGACTAATCCTGAAATGCTCTCATTAGCATATACTGAAACAACATAATTTCCACTGGTAGAAACATCAAAAGTTGTATTTTCGCAGGAAGAGATAGTATTATTTGTTAATCCTCCATCAAGAGTATACCAGCAGCTGTCCAGATTCTCTCCTGAAACAGAGAAGTTCAAAGGAAGGCTCTCATTTGTTCCGAATATTGTCCCCTTAACAGGAAGAATTATTTCTACCTCCGGAACAAAAGCAATCACATCATAATCAATAGTAACACTTTCCAGGTAAGAAGTCAGGCCTGAATCATCAGAACTGAAGAAAAACCTGTATTGGAAATATTGTGAATTTGCATTGATATCTGCATTTCCTGCAAAATAAGTATTTCCGGTCCCATCAGGCCCTACAAAAGTACCATCCGAACAGTCCGAAGACGAACACGTCCTGATTTGGTAAGTTAGATTTGTATTTAGGGCTACTGATGAAATCGCCCTAATTCCTCCATTCCCTCCGTTAAAATTAGATGCGAGAAGAGTAAAGCTCGCCCCCGAATCTGTTGACCTGAAAACATCCTCACTTCCATCCGCGATATAGATATAATCGTTCTCATCAGAATATATAGTCCGGCCTGAATTTGAGTCCCCTTCTCCGTTAAAATCGTCATTGACTAAATTCCATGTTGAGCCTGAATCTGTTGATTTCCAGACATCCTGATTATGTAAAATGAATAGATTACTTGAACTATCAGAAGTCATATCTGTTGCATCATTTCCAACTGCCCCGTTGTAATCGTCAACAAGTAAAGTCCAGGCTGCTCCTGAGTTTGTAGAAACCCAGACATCTGCCTGCGCGTCAACAGCAAAAAGAGAATTGGACCTATCAGCCGTAAGCCCTTTTATATTTCCGTTTCCGCCATTGAAATCTCCGCTGACTTTTGTAAAGCTCGTTCCTGAATCTGTTGATCTCCAAACCTCCTGATCCCCTTCTATGATTATAAGACCGTCATTAGTCTCAACTTCAAAGACAAGCCCGTTGTTGCCCTCCCCATTATCATAATCCTCATTGACCAAAGTCCATGTTGAGCCTGAATCTGTTGATTCCCAGACATCCTGATTATGTAAAATGAATAAATCATTTGAGCTATTTGTAATCATATATGTTGCATCATTTCCAACTGCCCCGTTGTAATCGTCAACAAGTAAAGTCCATGTAGTTCCTAAATCTGTTGATTCCCAGACGTCTGCCTGCGCGTCAACAGCAAGCAGGTTGATTACACTCGGATTGTCTCCTGAAAAGCTTATGTTGTTCCAGCTCGCCAGATTCCCCGCATCGAATACCCTACTCGTATAGTTCCCAAGAAGATTGCTGCCTGAAAGAACAATAGAAGTTCCGTTGAATTCGACATTAGCATAAGTCCCATTATTAAATTCATTGCCTGAGTCAGTAAAAACAGCAAAGCCCGTAATCCCATAATCCACCCTTACAAGAATAAAAAGAGTAGCAATAGCTAAAACCAAAACTAAAGCCTGCACACCCCTCTTTCTCATCATCCAAGTCATAATGATTTCTTATTTTATAAAGCTTATTACAATTAACAATCTATATAAAATGACTAATCTATTGAATACCATGGAAATAACTTTTTTAGGAACAGGAAGTGCTATCCCTACTGCGAAGAAGAATCATGTCGGCACACTGATTAGTTTCGCTGATAAGAATATTCTCGTAGACTGCGGGGAAGGCATTCAGAGGCAATTTAAAATTGCAGAGATTTCCCCAACGAAATTGACTCATATTCTTATTAGCCACTGGCACGCAGACCACACTCTGGGAATTCCAGGATTACTGGAGACCTTAAGCATGTCAGAATACCAGAAAAAATTGGTTATAATCGGACCTAAAGGGACAAAATACAACTTCTCTCTATTTGAAAAGATCTATGGAAAATTTAGGATAAATTACGAAATAAAAGAAGCCTCATCCGGAAAATGTCTTGATGACAAACTATTTATGATAGAAACTCTTCCTATGAAACATGCCGGGCTGACAAATGCCTACTCCATTAAGATAAAAGACAGGTTAAGAATAGATAAAAAAAAGCTGAAAAGGTTTAATCTCCCAAACTCTCCGTTAATAAAAGACATCCAGAACGGAAAAGATATAGTCCATCCTGTCACAAAAAAGAAGATTAAAGCCAAATCCCTGACTTATCTGGAAAAAGGTAAAAAGATAACAATAATCATGGACACCCTGCAGAATTCAAATACTGTAAAAATAGCAAAAGACGCAGACCTCCTTATTTCAGAGGCAAGTTTTATAGAAGCGCAAAGAGACAAAGCAGACTCCTACAAGCACCTTACAGTGAAGGATGCAGCAACAATAGCAAAAAAAGCAAAGGCAAAAAAATTAGCACTCACCCACAACTCTCAAAGATACGGGGATGACATAAGCCCTATAATAAATGAAGCAAAATCAATCTTCAAGAACACAATAGTTCCAAAAGATTTTGATATAATATCAATCTAAATTAATTTACAAAAAGAATTATTCTTTAAGGCTTGTTGAAGCAGGAGAAATGAAGATTATTGTATCTCCTCTAAGGAATGCAAGACCAAGACTCTTCTTAACCTCTCCGTTATACATTTCCTTTGTGTTATCAAGAACTACATTTATATGGATATCAAAGGCCATAAGAGTCCCTACGAACTGCTTATCATTCTTCAACTGGACCATTACTTCCTTTCCCTTTGATGCGTTAAGCAAGTCAAGTGGTCTCTCTATTCCGTTAACCATGATTTGATTTTATTTTCTTGCTTTATAAATATTGCTATTCATTCCGACAATATTGCTGAAAAAAACCTTGTTGGTTAAGCTCCTCTGTTAATTCCGAAAAGAACTGTATTATCAGGAGTATTTTGGCCAGTAAAAGCAAATCTTTTTAAACCAACTAAAACAAAAACTGCTATGAATAAAGGACGTAAAATTTCAGGTGGCAAATATCATTCCAACAGGAAGAGAAAGAAATTTGAAAAGCACGGTCAGGAGAATAAAATTTCACTCGGAGAGCTTAAGGCAAAAAAGCAAAGAGGAAAAGGCGGGAACAAAAGAACGATTCTTCTGAAGTCAAACATAGTGAATATAACTGAAAAAGGAAAGACAAAGAAAGCAGAAATAAAAAATGTTATAGAAACCCCTCAGGACAGATTCCTCTCAAGACAGAACAGGCTTGCAAAAGGAGTTCTTATTGATACCACCCTTGGAAAAGCCAGGATAACCAACAGGCCTTCAAGAGAAGGCATGATTAATGCGGTTCTTGTCAGGGAGTAATTTTCAACAGAAAGACTTAAATACCCTTCCTTGCCTATTTCTTTTTAAACCTTATGGTAGAGAGTTTTTAGATGAATCATGTTAAAAGATGCCCAGAATGCGGAAGTATAGACCTTACATATGATGACCAGAAAGGTGAGATAATTTGCAACGAATGTGGTCTTCTTATTGAAGAAAAAATGGTTGACACCGGCCAGGAAACCGGAGGTATGTTTGACAAATCTGAAAAGAAAGGCCGAGGTGGAGCGCCAATGTCAATACAAAAGTTCGACAAAGGCCTTACAACTAACGTCGGAGAAATATCAGACATCTACAAATTAGAATCAGGCCAGACGAGAAAATTCTTAAGATTGAAAAAATGGCAAGAGAGGGTATCAACAAGCATTGAGAGAAATCTCCGTCTAGCCATGGCCGAATTGAGAAGAGTATCTTCATTCCTAAGCCTTCCATCTGTTGTAAGAGACGAAGCAGCAAGAGTTTACAATTTCGTTCTTCAGCGTGGATTAGTAAGGGGAAGGTCAATGGAATCCGTAATCGCGGCCTGCATTTACGCTGCCTGCCGTTCTTATAATATCCCAAGAACTCTCGATGAGATTGCAGCAGCATCAGATGTTCCAAGAAGAGAAATAGGGCGTACATACAGATTCATAATCAGAAAGTTAGGAATAAAGGTAAAGCCTTCATCTCCAAAAGATTACATATCAAGATTCTCCTCAATCCTTCATCTATCTCCGAAAACACAGAATGAGGCACTGAAAGTACTAAAGAAAGCAGACGTATCGGAGCTTACAAGCGGAAGAGGCCCTGCAGGGATTGCAGCTGCAGCATTATACGTCGCTGCTTTGATGAACGACGAAAAGAAAACACAGAGGGAAGTTGCAGACGTTGCAGGAATCACAGAAGTCACAATCAGGAATAGATACAAGGAGCTCATAGACTGCCTTGGTATAGAAGACAAGCTGAAGCAAAAAGAATCCGAGTCCAAGAAGAAAAAATAATTCTGATGCGGGGACTAGGATTCGAACCTAGGTAGGCACTAAGCACACGGGAGCCTAAATCCCGCCCGTTTGACCGCTCCGGCATCCCCGCATGGATTTATGATATTTTAAGGAGTTTTAAAGTTAATGATTCAGAATTTCAGATGTTCATCAAGCTTATCCTTATACAGTTCTAAAAAGGAAGGTATCTGTGAGTGTAATGGCTCTGGTAGGCTGTCAAGAGTAAACCATCCCAGCTCATCAATGCTTTCAGGCTCCCCATTCTTTACTTTATCCCTATCAACTAAACAAAGATAATCAAAAGATATCCAGTGGGTGGGCGTCCCATCGGCAAGGCTTCTTTTGACATTCCGGTTTCCAAGCAATTTCAATTCCTTTACATCAACACCATATTCTTCCATAACTTCTTTTCTAAGATTCTCTTCAGGGCTCAACCCATAATCCAGGCTTCCGGAGCCCCAATCCCAGTTTCCCTGCTCGTCCCTGCAGTTCTTGCTCCTTACATGCATCAATATGTTCCCCTTCCCGTCATGGCAGCAGAAAACAGTCGTGACGCCGGTGAAGTCAACTCCCTTCTTCATTATTTTTCAAAATAAAATAGGAATATAAATCTTTCTCAATTTCTGACAAAAATCATTCTTCCCAGAACCTTTGCGTTATCAAGCTCATCACAGTACCTCGTGCTCTTAGGTCCAGAATTTAAGCACTTTTCAGAGTCCAGTAATATAATGGAATCTTTGAATTCACCTATTTCATCGTGGATAAACAAATCCTCTTCAAAAAACTTATCCCCTTTGATAAACATGTCCGCAGTGAATCCCTGGCTTGCAAAGATGATAAATGTATTTCCACTTACTCTGGCTTCATAAGGCGACTTCCTATAACTTCCAAGATTCGATAGAAAATCGGTAAATGGCTTTCCGTCTATGTCTCTTATATAATCAAGAGTCTTTCCATCAACCCCAAGCGAGTCCAGATTCACTGTTGAATAAATCCTTACCTCTCCTTTTGGGAACTCTCCAAACTGAAGGTCAATGTCAGGAATCTCCCCGATTTCTTTATCAATACTCCCAGATAAAACATGAACCTGAACAGACTCACTAGGCCTGTTTGTAAAGTAAATATTTGTGCCCTCCGCCCCGAAGTAAAGGTAATCCCTTCCATCCTTATGTTTAATGTTGTACCCTGCAGGAACCGATTCAGGCTCTTCAGGTAATTCAGGCTCTTCAGGTATTTCTTGAGTTCCCCCTGAAAATCCTGTCCCAGATTTCAGGAATCTTCTACTGGCAAAATCAAAATAATTATTTTGGCTTAAATCAGTAAGAATCTGATAGTCTTCGCTCTCCTTTGCTTTTTCATTAAGGAAAATATTCCCCACCTTGGCGCCTTCGGGCAGGTCCTCAAAGGGGATATCACTTATAGACCCGACGGTAACTTCTCCGACAAACAAAACATTCTCTCTTATTTCAAAAGAATTCCCCGACAGGCTCGTTTCAAGATAATATCTTGTAGGCTTGTCATTATAATAAATAACATTCCCAGGAGAAAGGGAAAATAAGGATTCTCTGGAAACCATCTCATTGTAATTCAGGAGATTTATCATTAATCCCCTTGACTTTATATTTTCCAAATATCTCCTGTCGGATACAGAAAGTCTTTCGTCAGCAATCAGGGCATTAATCCTTGTCGGATTCATCAGGATTCTCCCAGGATCCTCATTATAATTTCCTATGTTGTGTTTCGTTCCACTTTCAGAGATATAATAAATCACAGTGTCCTCAAAGAAAATTCTCCATTCAAAATTATTGTAATTCAGGTATCCATTCTTTATGCTAAACAAAGACAAATCATCCTCAATAGAGCAAATGCTTACTGAAGGGTTGCAGCCATTAAGAGTTTCCTGTACAGGTGCATCTTCCTGCGTTCCTGCGAGAGACTTACAAAGGCCCTCCTCACAAATATAATCGCCTGCCCCATACTTTATCTCACAGTCTTCCGGAACCACACACTCCGCAGGAACCTCATGCTCTCCTGGTTTTTCAGCATTTACTGTATGGCCTCCACTTTTGAAAAGGTGCATCGTGACAGACTCATAGACTTCCCCTTTCAGGAACATCAGCTTTGCCCTGTCAACGCTCAAGTAAGTTTTATCAATAAGAGTATCAATCCTATCTATCAAAGCGCCAACTTCATTCTCATTAAACTCTCCTCCCCACACCAAATCATTTGAGTCTGATAATCTGTCCCTGAAGTCCGAGTCAACCTCTTTGAAAGCATTGCTTGCCTTATCCCCTATAAGGAAGTCAGAGCCATCCTCAAGAACCTCTTCCGCCCTTCCTTGCAATTTCTCAAGAGTATCTTCTTTAGCTCCAAGGTTATCAGGAGTCAAAGCATTATCTACGCTCTCTTTGTCAATCCAACATCTCACTCTCTCATTCCCACAATAACCGACATCAACAAATCTCGTTGGATTAGTTCCTGTACCAGGATTATCTGTCGAGCAGACCCTTACAATTCCCCTGTTGTAGACCGCAGGGTCAATCGCTTCCTGCCCAGCTTCCTGGATATTTGGATTGAAAAGGGCCGAAGGATTTACACTTCCGGATATACATTCTCTTTCGCTTGAAATATCCGTCCTTGTAAGCTCCCCTTTTACTGCTTCATCTCTCAAATAGTTCAGGGCAAAACTCGTTGACACTTGCTTAAATCCACACTCTTCATCTCCATTTATTCTTACGCATAACTGCTTGTAACCTGCAGGTGTTGTAAAGTCCTTCGTCTCCGAAACGCTCTGCCCCCTTCCAACAAATCCGGAAGCAACCTGTATCGTAGGGTTGCTGTTATAATATGAAGTTTCAGGAGGGTCTTTCAGATAGACCATATATGAAACTCCCCTGTCATTTCCTGAAAAGATATGATAAAATACCTTGTACTGCGAAGTTGCAGGAACAGTTGCATCGCTAAATGGAATCTCGCTGAAAAATGCATGAAATTGTGGAGGCGAATCCGGCTCTATCAATGCATCAAAATCAGTCGGCGCCTTTGCTGAAACGAAAGCTCTGCAGAATTCTCCTCCTGCTTCATCAATGCTCCTGGCCCTGAATGCCTCAAAGGTATTCCCAGCGTAATACTTTGTAAAGTAATCTATGGAGCCCTGCGTGTTGTCAAATGCGCTCTGCACAGCCATATACTCTCCTCCACCTCTCGCCTGTGCCCTTCCTCCTGAATAGATAAATTCAACTATCTTTGGCAATAGCGCTTTTGTCAAAGGAGCTGCCTGCCTCCAGAAGAACTCACAAGTATACACAGAAGTAATCTCATCACATATTCCTACAGTCTCCCCTGATGCAATATTCTCTTCCAAGCAGGCCTTATGCTGCTCAAGTATTGAAAGATAGCTGTCGACTCCTGCGTGTATCCCTGAAAGGCAGACAGGAACAATAACATCTCCCCCGAATGCAACAGAGTTTGGAAGGCACAACAAAGCCGAGCCGATTATCCCTGACTGAACAACATTATCAACAGGATAAGTCCCCCCAAAATCACATCTGGAAGTAGGACAAATAACAGGGTCGCAGACATTGAACAATAATTTACAATCATCAGGAGACATAAAGTCCTGGCACTGGGTTCCCGGAACAGAGGATGCAGGCAAGCCAACCTTAAGGCTCTGCCCAAGAATACTGACTCTGCTTCCCTTCCCGTATTGTGATGCAGCATCATTCAACGCCTGCACTGCCTCATCAACCTTTCTTCTCGTCTCTGCTTCACTCAATCCTGGGAATTTATCAAGCGCCTGCCCATTATTTAGATTAAACTGCGTGCACTTGTCGCCTCCAAATCCGGAGCTAAGGAAATCCATATTCCCATCAATGCCTACATGGCAGAGCCAGAAGCTTGCGACTCTCCCCGAAGACTCAAATGCTTTTATATTTCCAAACCCGGGCAGGCTCTGCTGTGTTGCCGCATACCATCCGTTCTCAACATCAAAAGGAACAATAGCAGGCATTCCCCTATAAGGCTCGCTTTCATAATATTTAACTTCAGGATTGTTTATCTTCTTCCTGTAAGCATTAGCATCAATCTTCTGGAAATTCCTGAACTTACCGCCAAGATCCTCACTCACATCCTCCCCGGCAACCCCATTGTTCCACTCATAAACTTTTGTAGGCACATAACTATTATCACTCGCCTTCCCAAGAAGTACAAGGTAAGGTTTCCCGTCATAAGTGACAAGCTGTGCAGGTGCGCTTCCTCCTTCCAGGTCAGATAATCCATACTCCCCATTGCTTACAAACCCTCCATAATACTCTCCCTGAATAGCATCCTTATTCCCATAAATTCCAACCTGCTTCCCTGCAAGGCCTCCCCCCTGCTGGCTCTCCGGAAGACCTTCAATAGGAGTGTAACTTTGCTTCTTGTCATAAATGCCCTGCCCGATTCTCTGTAATTCTTTTTCAGCTCTATCCTTTGTAGGCTGCGAGAAATCATTGCTGTTTCTGATATCAAGCCATAGCTTCATGTCCCGCGCTTCTGTAACACTCAAATACCTGTTTCCATCATTGTCTTCCGCATTAACAAGCTCACCAACTCCAACTTCCCTGCCATCTGAAAATTTTATCTTTTCCTGTAATAGCTGATTGTTGTAAGAGCCTATGAAGCCGTCCCTGATTGCTCCCGAGTCAACACTTTGAGTTTTAAATATCCCTCCTAAATCATTATCATCTGTATTATCATCAGTCAGCCTCTGCAAAACTTCATTGTCAGCATTTATCCTTTCAGTCATTTCCCTTACATCTTTGTTTATGTCAGAAGAATGGTCTGAAAAACACCTGTCAACTGAAATCCCCTTCTGCTTTGCCTCCGCCTCGCAGATTTCAGTCCATCCCCCGCTTCCCCTCATAACTCTCTCTCTTGCAATTGCCTCCCCGGATAATCCTGAAAAGAAATTCTTTATTGTGAGAACGCCTGAAGTTGCAAAGCACGCAGCCTTCATTCCTTTAACTGCCTCCCCTAAATTTTCAGAAATTGACTGCCATTTTTCAATTGTTTCATTCAGATTATCAATTTTCTCCTGCGCCTTGTCAGGGCTAAGCTGGAATGCCCTCTTTTCTATTCCTATATTAACAGTAAGATTTGTCTCTGTGAAAGACTTTGTGTCCGAATTAAATCTTATTTTTGCAAACTGTTTCAAATCAACTGCTTCTAAAACAAGAACCTGCCCGCATAAAGTCAGGCTTTCGTCTCTCAAATCAACTATTCCCAGTCTTCTTGACCTGACTTCTCGTTCCCCATTACAATACCCACTTAGAACCACGCTACTGGCCTCAATCTTTTCCAGAGTGAAGCTTCCATTCCCGACAGAACTAGTAAAGTTATAGTCGTCCTTATCCTCAATCTCAATTCTCTGCTGTCCAAGGCTGAAGGTGGCCTTTGATTTCAGTTCTGGCTCATTAAGTTCAACAAGCCTTATTGCCTTAAATCCTGAATCAATATTAACAACTCTCACCGCCTCACTGCTGTCAACATTATATACCTCCTGCCTTCTCATTTCAAGATTATTTTCATTGTAGCTTAAAGGATACAGGTCTTCAAACTTATCGAGCAATCTCTCTTCAGTTGCTTTCTTTCCAAGGTTGCCGGCAAGATCTATTGCCCTCAAAAGTCCCTTTTCGGCGTAACTTTCATTTGCTCCGGAAGCTTTGTCAAAAGGAATTTCATCTGCAAGAGCCTCATAAGAGTCTATAGTCTTTCCAAAATATTCCTCAATAGTCACATTGTATTCAGCCTCATAAAGCTTATCTGAATCAACAGGTTTTATCCATCCTGGAAGAACCTCCAAATCCTGCCCGTCCCTTGTTATTGTAACATTCTCCCCTACAAGTTTGACAGTCCAGAACTTATACTCTTTCCCGTATTTCTCATGCCCTTCAGTTCCATTAATGAACAAAACCTCTTCTCCTATATCATAGTTAGTCGGTCTCAGACTTAACTCAAATCTCTCATTCCCACAAGCAATCCCTATCTTCCCCTCTCTCTTTCCGGAAAGCTCAATCTCTCTCACAACACACTTATTATTAAGAAATCTGCTTCCTCTGTAAACCTCAATATTATCCCCGTCTACGTTAAGCAGGGCTGTCTTGTCAGCTGCAACAAATCCATCATAACTTACATCCATATCTACTCCACAATATCCTCCTGGAAGAAAGACCCTTCCTCCTTCCCTTCTATCAACTACAACCTCCTGCACTTTTCTGTCCCCCTCATAAATTGCAATTCTTGCTCTCTCCGGTTCAGCATCAATCAATCTCACAGAATACTGCCCCCTGAAAAAGCTCTGCCTGCTTCTCTCAGTATCCCATTTATCATCACTTAATTCCTGAAGCAGAAATTCACTCTTTCCTACCCCAAATGAGTTTCCGGCATAATAATCCATAGTTGCAGTCAGATTCACTCTTACACTATCAGGCAGATTCTCCTCGACAGGCTCTCTCTTCAAAACAACTACTGCATATCCGACATTATCTTCAACCGGACTCCCAAGAAGAATATCATTTGTTCTCAGAGCAGCTCTTGCTGGATGGAAACCAACTCCAACAACCCCTTCCGACCGGTCAGCAACACTAAATCTTATGTTCCTTATCTGTTCAATATCCAGCAAAGGATTAATCTTTATAGCGTCCAGCTGACAGAATACAGGAACATTTTGCTCGGCCAATAAATCACTCCTGACAACAGTTGGCTGGCATCCTGCAGGAGCAACCTGAAGAAGAATATCTTCTCTTGCAAGACAACTTTCAGGGTCTTTGCCTAAAATCGGATAGTAAGTGCTCAATCTTCCTTCTGCCCTGTAATAATCGCTGAAATCTGCAGTGCCATGCTGAACAAAAACCGCATCCGCGTTTACAAACGCAGAAAGCAAAATTAATCCAAGTATAACTAAAAATATCTGTCTCATCCGAACACCACCCCAACACCAAGATTCTCAAATATTTCATAATTAAGCTGCAGCTGCTCCAGGCTGTCAGGGGAAGGAAGCGACTGAATTTCAAGGGTAATTCTTCCAGTTTCAAGCTCACTGGCTAAAACATAAGTCTCCGCCTTTCCGCCGCCTCTTAATGCAGTTTCTATCTTTGTTTCCGGATAATCTATTGTGAAGCACTCCTGCCTTGTAGCTCCAAACAATCCCTGAATTCCTGATCTTGAAACATCAACACACTGCGTTCTCTTTGAAGCAGGAATGGATATGCCTGTATCTCCGTAAACATAAACCTGTATTTCATAACTCCCTTCCTTAAGCGCAACTTTGTTGTTTTCAGGAAGAACCGCAGTATCCGTTCCATCATCAGCAATAAAGTATACGATGGCCCTCTCGGCTTCAGCCCCGTCAATTTTGACGCTAACTTCATTTTCATATTCTCTCTCAAGTATTATGTCTTTAACAAATTCTTCATTCGATGAAAATACAACTTCTCCTTCTGCAAAGCCTTCCGCCCTGGCAACAAGATTCCCATTCACACACTGTGGAACTTCTGTTCTAAGGACAGAATCCTGTCCCCCTATCTGCGTCCTTCCAATATTGCATCTCTGGTCAAGGCATTCAAAGCTGATGTCTGCCTCAACAGGGTTTAGATTTGTGTCAAAAGTGTAAATCTCTGCACTTCCTTCTCTAAAATCACAAATGTCAAACTCTGTGGTTCCATAATCAACGCTCAAAAGATTTACCTCCTTTGGCTGGTTGTTGTCAATAAGCATGACTACCGGAAACTGGAAAATCTCCAGCCCGTCCCCTACCTGAACCATTACAGGAACTGCAATGTCATAAACAAAGTGGTAAGGCGCATAGCAGAATCCCATAACTCCAAGGCCTTCCTGATTCCCGACGGGCTCTGCAATCATAAGGACTTCATCAACCTTATCCCCGTATATTTCTATCTTGCTTGGCCACTCCTTTGAATAGAAAAATCTAACAGGCTCATTCACATTTTCATCAACAACAAAGTAATCATCTTCCTTGTCATCAAGGGAATAGTAGTCTCCTTTAAATTTTATTGATTCGAAATTAGCAGTCAGGCCGTCCTTTATTCCCTCAACCACATCTTCAGTATTCCATATCGCCGGAGAGCATGACACATCAACACCATCAACGGGAGCGTAAAGTCTCATCACATCAACTCCATAATCCTCCAGAAATGATTCTTCAATCTCTTTGTCATAAACCTTTCTTGCCTCATTATATAACTTTCCAAGCTTGCTGCTCACCTCAATTTCATGCCTTGTCTTTCTTGCGCTGCTCTCTTCTCTGTAAACGACAACTTCGGAAAGAACATCAATATCAACTGAATTATCCTGTATGGTTACATCTACTGCGGCCTCTTCAGGAAGCTCAACATAAAATCCCTGCTGATAAAATTCATCAAAATTGCAGTCTGCAATTCTCAGGCTCAAATATTCCTCCAGCTCACTCTCCATTTCCCCTTTCGTAACACTATTCTCTCTTATCAGGCCGTTTCCGCTTACATAATACCAGTATTCCACAGGGCTCCCGAAAAAGTTCAGGTGTGAAGAAAATGGAGCATAATCGCTTCCGGGCTGGTAGCTTTCTATGTCTATCCTGCCCCCTTGCAGCCCAAGCAAACCAATTCCCCTTTCAGCCTCCTGCTGCACACATTCTGAATAATAATTATAGACAGGAAGGAATTCAGCAGGCACGCCTCCGATTCCAAATCTCCCTCTTAAAGCAAAGAAAAGCACAACTGCTGCAACAATTATTACCGCAACGATAACAAACAAGCTCACCTGTCCCCTCTTATCAACCCTGCGTTTCCCGATTATTTTTCTGAATTCAGGCATTCTTCTTTCCCCCTTTATCAATTCTTATCTTAATCAAATCCAGAATTTCGCTGTTTATATCCCTCTTTATCACTCCCTTGAACTTTTCCCACAGCTTTTCATCCTCAATAAGAAGAAGGTATTTCTTCATTCTCTTTTTCCCCAAAACATCCAGTTACTTCCCAATTCCAATATTTAAACTTTTCTTAATAAATTACTAAGTAACTAACTTACTAACTGTCTTTTCTTTCTTGCAAGCATCAGGAGCAGACCGATTAGAGCCAGCATCAAAAGTAGCTGAAGGATAATCAAAAGGCCAATAATATCGAGTTCTCCTGAAGGATGCCCGGCAAATGCTCCTGTGATCCCCGCCCCTCCTTTCAGCATCCTTTCTTCAGCGTCTCCATTGCTAAATTCAATCCACATTCCAACCCCTATCTTTCTTTCATTATTCCTTACCAGTAAAAACCCATAATATTTTCCGCCCCGTTCTCCTTTGACGCATATCCTGTTAGATGTAATTTCATCAGCCCTTACATCCTTGATATAATTCATAGTAATCCCAAAATCCTCTGCTCTATAGGTATAATCCCTGACATTCTTCCTCCCTTTGTTATTCCAGTAATCTTCCAGATAGACATCTGTCTGCCTGTCTGTATATATCTTCAAGTTGAAACATGCCTCCTCTCCATTTTTTGTATCAATGGCTATACTTGAAGGAGAGAGCCCAAGTTCTATTGCATAAACCGGATTGACGATAAGAATGAAAAATCCCAGAATCAGGAATTTACTGCTCAACTGCAATAAACTCAATTTGAGTCTGATGTCCAAGCATGCTTTCATTAAATTCTCCCTCATAATCCTCAAGGTCAAGTTTCATATAGAAATATTCTTTCTCAACTCCTCCAAATTGTGAGGGAGCTGAAATATTAATATCCCAATCTTCAATTATTTTATATGGCCCATTTTTCAGCTCAGAAAAATGAAGAAACCTGAATATCTCCTCTTCAGGATCAACCAATTCAGGATAGACTCTCACATCAACAGTTCCTGTGTTGTTAATATTTACCTTGTCGCTTATTACTTCCGTTTCAAATCCCCACGTAATATTCCCGACGTAAACGTAATCAGGCACTTCAATCATTATAAGGGATTCAGGAACTATGATATCCGTCTCAACAGTCATGAATTCCTGGGCAATAACAACTCCTGAAAACAAGATAAGAAAAACAAACAGGATAAATGCCCCTTTACCCATCCCACAATATATATTTTCCAGTATATAAGATTTTCCTCAAGAGGATGGCTTTATGAAAAATGAATGGCCCTGCGCAGCCGGGACGAGCTTCAAAGCGAGTTAAGGCCATGCAGGGCGGATGGCCCTGCGCAGAATCGGACTGCGGACTCCTCCACGTCAAGGAGGCGGTTTACCACTAGCCTACAGGGCCTTATCAGACTCAAAAAGAGTAATTATAAAAAGCTTTTTAAACCCAACTAATTAACCATAATCAGCATAGACCCTCACACCCCAAGGGCGGTGTCAGGCGAGCTCATAAAGCACCAGGCTTTTGCCCAAGTACAGATATGAAATTACCAAAGGAAACAAAAAGATATTGTAAGCATTGCGGAAAACAGACCGCACAGACGATTAGCATAGCTAAGCAGAGGGGAAGATCCACTTCACATCCAATGTCCCGTTGGTCTAATTCAAGAGTAAGAAGCCGTGGATTGAGAAGAGGCACAGGAAACCAAGGAAGATTCAGCAAGCCTGCAATAAAGTCCTGGAAGAGAAAGACAAAGTCAACAAAGAGGATGACAATCATGTACACCTGTAAAGTCTGCAAAAAATCAAAGCAGGCAAAGAAATCAGTAAGAACATCAAGGATAGAAATAGGAGAAAAGGTGGCAAAGTAAGATGGCAAGAGAACAAAAAACAAAACAGAAAAAGACAGTAAAAAAAAGGTTCTTTTCAGTTGAATCAAGATTGACTTCTACAAAGATTGAGCTCTACGCAGCTTCTGCTGAAGAGCTTGATGGCAGAGTCGTAAAGCTTGACCTTACAAAACCACTTAGAGGAAAAGCATTTGAATTGAGACTAAGAATAAGCCATGATTCAGGAAAGCTGACAACAAAACCTCTTTCCCTCCAGTTATTCCAGCCATATGTAAGAAAAGTTGTAAGAAAAGGAACTGATTACGCAGAAGACTCCTTTGAAACTGACTCAAAAGATTTTAGCATGAGAGTCAAGCCACTGTTGGTCACAAGAAAGAGAGTGTCAAGGAATATCCTGAAAGCGCTAAGAGAAAATGCAAGAAAGGCATTATCTGCTTACATAAAAATAAGGACAGCACAGGAAGTTTTCGAAGACATAACAACAAACAAGCTTCAGAAAGTCCTTTCCCAGAAGCTGAAAAAAATATACCCTCTTGCTCTCTGTGAAATACGTGCTATTCAGGTTATAGCTCCTGCAAAGGCAAAGAAAGAGAAAGAGCATGCAGAAAAGTCCACTGTGAAAAAGCAGGCAAAAGAGGAAGAGTCAACCCAGATAGAAGAAGCTGAAACCACAGAGCCCGAAGCAGAATCTGAAACAGAATCAGCCGAACAATAGTAAATAGTAATCTTTTTAAGACATCCAATTCTAGTTAATTTACCGCCTCCATAGCTCAGGGGTAGAGCGATAGTTTTGTAAACTATAGGTCGGGGGTTCAAATCCCTCTGGAGGCTTTCTAGTATGCTGAGCGAAGGCGAAGCTGCTAGCCAACAGAGGTATGAGAACGTAGTTCGAATAAACCTCTGGAGGCTTTTGAAGTTGATGTAAAGCCCTAAATACAATCAACCAAGCCCAAAACTCTCGGTAAAATCAACAATCATCCTGTACTTCTCCAGGAACTTTAATCCTTTGTCCGTTATTGAATACGTCTTGCTCTCCTTTCCTTTTGTTTTCAGTGTATGCTCAACAATAAATTCTTTGCTCTTTAATTCCTGCAGATATTCATCCATCATCTGATAAGAAAGATTTGACTTATAGAGAATATGGGTAGGTTTTATCTTCCCGCTCTTCTCCCTGATAACTTTCAGGATATCTTTTATTATCTCTAATCTATCTCTCTTTTTTCCCATCCTTTTCTCTCCTCTCATCACCTCTTCTGATTGGCTTCAGCATGACTACAAAATTGACAAGGATAAATCCATAGCCAATAAGGTAAAAGACATGCCCGACTACGTAATGAACATGATTTACAGCGGACAAGGTGAAATCAACACTTCCTAAAAACAAAAAGAAGAATGCAAGGAGCAGAAATGGGTTTTTCGGACCCTCTCCATCGACATATCCACGCCCATAATAGAAAAGCACATAAAGCATCAAAAGTGCAGAAGTGAAATAAAAGGCAACAATCTTCTGCTCCGCAAACACAAGCAGAATCAGAACAAGGCTAAGCAAAAGCCCATAATTTCTCTTTCCTTTTATGTCGAAAGTAAGATAGGTTAAAGTTGTCAGTCCGATTAGAAAAAGAAAAGCGTGCGCATAAACCCCTATTCCTATCAATCCGGAAAACCCGTCTAAAGAAACAATCTCCTGAACATCTCCAATCTTAAAAGGAATATACCAGCTCACAAAAGCCCATGAAAAGTAAGAAAATGCAAGGGCAAGAAATCCGAATCCAAAAAGCTTGAACTCTCTCTCAAGGCAATATTTGTAAACTAAAAAAGAATACGCTGCAACAGCAAGAGTGATAATGCCGAAAAGAACTTCTAAAATCAGGCCAAATCCAAAAAACCACGAGGGAATCAAATAGAACTGAGCCATAAAAAAACATCCTTTTTTGCCTTTTAAATCTTGTGGAAAATGCTTCTTGATTTGCTGTTAATAACCCATTAATAAAGGCTTTTCTTATTAAAAACAAGAAAAAACGAGGAACAAAAAATGAAAACAAAAAAAACACAACACGCCCGCCAGGCCTCCAATAGGGGGCGGCACTCTCCCCACCAAAAAAAGCCTCCACGGCAGCTAGTAGCTGGCTGCTAAGGAGCAAGTAGCGCACGGACGGTCAATTCTTTCTGACAAACCCTCTGTCGCTCCGTGCGCTTCCTCTTTTGATACCGGAACCGGCCCTCTCGACAAAAATCCAATAAACAACCCCTCCAAGCATACCAATAATCAAATCCCACACAACATCTATGCCCCCTTCAGGCCTGATAATACCCTCCCCATAAAGAATGAACTCAAAAGCCTCCCACAAGGCAAGAAGAAAAAAAAGAAAAATAAATCCTCTCCGGATATCTCTCTTCGCATCAAAATATTTCCAGATGGGGTACATCAATATAGCTCCAGAGAAAAAATGCACAATGCTCCAGATTTCAAGATAAACAAAAGAATTATCAGCAAGAACTATTCCCAAAAATTCAGAGATGCTTGTTATGATTTCCTGCATCAGACAAAAGATATCCGGGAATTATAAACTTATTCGTCAATAAAATCCGCCTTCTCCCCCTGAACAAGGACTCCTGCAACTTCAGAATCAAGATTAATAAGCTGCCCTTTCTTGAAAGGACCAACTGTCTGCCCATTCATATCAACCATCTCCCCTACATCCTCCTTCAAAACAACAAGCTTGTGCTTTATCTCTTCCTCTTTCTTTCCATTAATCAAATCCCTTAATTTCTTATCCCCTGATTCAACAGCCACAACTAACTCCTCAAAGAGCTCCTGCTCAAACCCAAGCATGTTTCCAAAATCTCTCTTCATAATTCCTGTTTCAGCAGCCACAAAGACCAGATTCAATATCTTCTTCTTCCTTCTAAGCATAAGTTCCTTGAATATAGCCTTTGAGTTCTCAAACTGCTTCTTATTCCTCAGGGCACTATCAGAAAACAAATCCCCTTCAATGACACTGAAACTCTCCCTCTTCTCCTTAAAAAATTCTCCTGCCTGTTCAACAAAATCTTTTGGAAGGGATTGCAACTGGTCGGAATACTTTTCTTTTCTTAATACCTCATATAATTCATTGTAATCCATGTAAGAACTCAAAATCGGAGATTTATAACTATTTTTATACTGCTATTTTCCAAACATATTCTCCTGTAATAACTTTCTCCCCATAATCTTCCTCCCATTCATCCCATCCCTTTCAGTAAATCTGTCTCCTTTGGCTTTCTCACTAGGATATGTCAGCACAGGCACTGGCTTGTCAGAATGCCCTTTCATCCTACATGAGGTGGTATGGTCGGCAGTAACAACAAGCTTTGCATTGCTTTTTTCCAGATACCATTTCAAATATCCAAAAAACCCCTTATCAATCATCTCAATCATCTTCACTTTATCCAGAGGCTTATTATCATGCCCCGGAATATCCGTTTCCTTGAAATGAACATAGAAATAATCGTACTTCCTGTAATTTCTTTTTATCATTCTCAATGCATATTTTATGCTTCTGTAAAGTCCCGAATAGAGATGAGCATAGGAATCAATGCCCCTCATCTTCGGATACTTGAAAGAATACAAGTCCATTTTGGCAGCTTTTGCTATGCCTTTTTCGAGAGGCATGTAACCTAAAGCCATCCATTTCCCCTTCAGTTTCTTAAAATTAGGAAGAGAATTTCCGGCATCCCTGCATAAGATAAAATTCGCGGAGAATAATCCTTTTCTTACTCTCGCCACATTAATGGGATGCTTGTCCAGTATCTCATGGCTTTGTCTGATAAAATTGTTAACAAGCTCTGCGCTAAGCATCGAATCCTCTTCATCATCCAGAGGCTTTGAAAAAACAACCTTGCTCTTCCCGGAGACTGCCATTCCATTGCTGTAAAAGGGATCAGCATTTGTTATATTGTCAGAAAATCCCCCCCTAAATACCAATACCCCCCTATGCCCGGAAGTTGCATGGAATTCAAATTTAAAAGGCAGCTTGACTCCTTCATTGACTGCTCTTGCCAGCTCCATAGCCTCGTTAGTTGTCAAAGTCCTCCCTGCTCTCCTATCCATTATATTCCCGTCATTAATATCATCAACAGTTGCAAAATTGCATCTCAATGCCAAATCTCCTTTAGTCAGTTTTAACCCAAATCCGGAAGCCTCCAAAGGGCCCCTAGGGGATATCCTATAATCATACCCAAGTAAAGAAACAACCGCACTGCTGGATTCCGGAGCAATTCCTTCCTTCACAGTGTAGCAATAATCAATCTTCCCCTTGCCAGAAAAATAATCAAGGTTTGGTGTGTTCGCGGCTTCAAGAGGAGTCTTCCCATCAAGAGCAGAACAGGGCTCATCGGCCACCCCATCCATTATCACAAATACCCCTTTCATGCCAGAAAAAACAAGAAAGAGATTATAAAGATTATCAATTTTGAAAGCATCAATACTGAAAAGAGACAACTAATAAACCGAACCCAACACTTTAAAACCTGATTAACTTAAATTTTCCATGTTCAGCTCACTAAGAGACAAGCTAAAAGGCTTCTTTGGAACAAAAGAAGAGCCCAAGGAAGAGAAGAAAGCAAAGAAAGCGGCAAAAAAGGAAAAACCTACAAAATCTAAGAAATCAAAACCGGTAAAGGTTTCTAAGTCTAAACAGGTTGAGCAAAAGCCCGCTGTTTCTAAGTCTAAACCCGATAAAGCAGCATCTGAAGAATCTCCATTAGAGCAGGAGTTAGAGGAAGTTGAAAAAACCCTTAAAAAAACACAGGCGACATCAGAAGACAAGTCGCATCTTCCTGATCTAAAACAAGAGCAATCAGGCTTCCTTGCAAAACTCTTCAAAAAAACGCAGGCTGAAGAAAGGCAGAAAATAAGCATTGAAGAGGAAAAAACCAAGCCGGAAGAAGAGAAAATAGAACAAGAAGAAAGCGAAGAAGAAATAATAAAGCATGAAGAAAAGCCAAAATCTTTCCTGTCAAGATTCACATCCAAGTTAACAACAACCACTCTAAAAAAAGAGCATGTAGATGAAATCTTCGAGCCCCTGGAAATAATCTTGTTAGAAAACAATGTCAACCTGTCAACAGTAGATAAGATAAAAGAAAATCTGGAAAAAGACCTTGTAGGAATAGAAGTAAAAAAAGACAAAATAGAGGAAACAATCCTGCAATCCCTGAAGTCATCAATAGAATCTGTCTTAATAGAACCCCCAAGTCTGATTGAACTGATAAGACAAAAAAACAAGACCGGAAATATATACACAATAGTCTTCTTCGGCATCAACGGCTCAGGAAAGACAACAAGCATAGCCAAGTTGGCCCACAAGCTCCAAAAATCCGGAATCAAACCCCTTCTTGCCGCAGCAGACACATTCAGGGCAGCTTCAATAGAGCAGCTAAAAACACACGGAGAGCGCCTTGGAGTCCAGGTAATTGCGCATGATTATGGTAGCGACCCTGCAGCAGTTGCATTTGATGCGAAATCATACGCAGAAAAGCATAATCTCAATTGTGTATTAATAGACACAGCAGGAAGAATGTACACAAAATCCAATTTAATGAAGGAGATGGAGAAAATAATCAGAGTAAGCAAGCCAGATCTGAAAATCTTCGTAGCAGAGTCAATAACAGGCAACGACGCAACGCAGCAGGCATCAATGTTCAATGAGGCAATAGGAATAGACGGAATAATCCTGACGAAGGCAGACGTAGATGAAAAAGGCGGGGCAGCATTATCAGTCTCCCAGGTAACAGGCAAGCCCATCTTCTTCCTGGGGATGGGACAAAAATACGACGACCTCAAAGAATTCAAAAAATCAGATATCATGAAGAATCTCGGCTTGGACTAAAATGAAAAATGTAAAGATCGCAGTATTCACACCAACAACGCATGCAGATAAAGTCAGAGAGGCGATAGCAAAAGCAGGCGGCGGAAATATAGGCAATTACACAGATTGCACTTTCTCATCAGAAGGCATAGGAAGGTTCAGACCAAATGAAAAAGCGAATCCACATATAGGCAAGGCAAATAAATTAGAAGAAGTTGAAGAAGAGAGAATAGAATTCATCTGCCCAAAAAAAGATGCAAAACAAATAATAAAAGCAATCAAGCATGTCCATCCATATGAAGAGGTTGCTTTGGATATCTATCCTTTGATAAACGAAAAAGACCTTTAATCCAATTAATCCTTTCTCAAAAATCTCTGCATTATATGCTCAACAAATCTCGGCTGGCAATTATAAATATCCTGGGTTAAACTCTCCACATTTTCTTCATATCTTGTAAAATCATTTTTATCCATATTATTGAAAGGATTACTATTATAATCCCCGAAAATATGCTCTCTCTCAATGCCCAAATGAACAAATTCATGGATAATAGTCTTGACTTTCTCAGGTTGGGTTAAGGATTCATTTACTCCAATAGCTATAATGTCTATACTCCTGATAACTTCGAAGAAGCCAGAATGCCCTTCCTGAAGAGACAAAGGAATAACTTTCCCATGATGTCTCATAAAAATCTGATACCCTTGATACACTCCCATACAAACCCTCAAACCACAACCTTAAAAACCTTATGACCCCTCGCTTATTTATGTTAGATAAGCTATCATCAGCAATAAAAAAAGCAACAGACAAGATAGCGAATGCTGTCTTCTTAGACAAAACCCTTGTAGATGGAATAGTAAAGGAGCTTCAAAGGGCATTGATAGAAGCAGACGTGAATGTTTCCCTTGTATTGGAGATAACAAAGAAAATCAAGCAGGCAGCATTAGATGAAAGGATAAAAGGCATAGAAAAAAGGGAACACCTAATCAAGCTCCTTCATGATGAGCTTCTTGGAATATTAGGGGAATCCAGGGAAATAAAACTCGGAAAGAAAAACACATTCATGATGCTCGGATTGTATGGCGCAGGAAAAACAACAACAATCAGCAAACTTGCCCTTTATTACAGCAAGAGAGGCCATAAAGTCGCAGCAATCGGCTTAGACGTCCACAGGCCGGCAGCATCAGATCAACTAAAACAATTAGGAGAAAGAAGCAATTTCGCAGTATTCATAGACAAGGAAGAAAAAGATCCAATTAAAATCTGGAAAAAATACGAGAAAGAATTAAGCAAGTACGATTTGATACTTGTAGACACCGCCGGCCGTGACTCTCTGGATGATGCCTTAATTTCAGAGATAAAAGCAATAAGCAAAATAGCTAATCCAACTGAAACCTTCCTCGTTTTACAGGCAGACATTGGCCAGGCAGCACAAAAACAAGCCAGAGTATTCAAAGAAGCTGTGCAAATCACAGGCGTAATAATAACACGTATGGATTCCACAGCAAAAGCAGGCGGAGCATTAACGGCATGTCATGAAGCAAAAGTTCCTGTAATATTCATAGGAACAGGTGAGAAACCTCATGACCTGGAACATTTTGAGCCTGAATCATTCCTTTCCAGGCTTCTAGGAATGGGCGACTTAAAATCATTAATGGAAAAAATTCAGTCCCTCGATTCTGAAAAGCTAAAACAGTCCCAGAAAAATATACAGGAAGGCAAATTGACATTAAGAGATGTGCAGGCACAGTTAGAGTCAGCAGAATCTATTGGAGGAATGGAGAAGATAATGTCAATGATGCCAGGATTAGGAAAAGCAAGAGAAAAAATTACAGATGCCCAGTTAGAACAACAGCAGAAGAAAATGAAGAACTACAAAAACGCAATAAACAGCATGACAGAAGAAGAAATCAATAATCCAGAATTATTGGAAAAACAAACAACAAGAATACAAAGAATAGCAAAAGGCGCCGGCGTATCAACAACAGACATCCGTGCCTTGATAAAGCAATACAAGATGCTTCAGGATTTAGTAAAAAACCAGTCTGCAATGTCATCTGGAAAGATAGATCAAAAAACATTAATGAAAATGGCCAGGAAGTTCGGCAAGAAAGGTATGCGGATATGATTCCATCCAAGCTAAAACAAGGAGACGAAATAAGAATAATAGCCCCGGCGAGAAGCCTGCAATTAATCAGGGAAAATGGGAAAAAATGGGCAGAGGAAAGGCTAACATCGTTAGGGTTCAAAATAACTTACGGGAAAAATGTAAGCGAGAAAGACGAATTCATCTCGTCATCAATAGAATCCAGAATAGAAGACCTGCATGAAGCCTTCAAAGACAAAAATGTAAAAGCCATCCTGACAGTTATTGGAGGATTTAACTCAAATCAGCTTTTGAAATACATAGACTGGAATATAATAAAAGAAAATCCAAAAATCTTCTGCGGTTTTTCAGATATTACCGCACTGCAGAATGCAATTTTCAAAAAAACGCAATTGGTAACTTATTCAGGCCCAGCATTTGCAACGTTTGGCATGAAAAAAGGATTTCAATATGCAGAAGAATACTTCAAAAAATGCCTTATGGAAAATAAGCCCTTCGAAATCCAACCGTCAAAAGAATGGAGTAATGATGAATGGTGGATAGACCAGGAAAAAAGGGAATTTATAAAAAATCCGGGATATTTGGTAATAAATGAAGGGGAAGCGGAAGGAACAATTATAGGGGCGAATCTCTGCACATTCAACTTACTGCAGGGAACTGAATTCATGCCCTCCCTTGAAAACTCAATCCTATTCCTTGAAGATGATGGAGAATCTAAAGATGTTAATTTTGACAGGGATCTTCAAAGCCTGATTCATCTTCCGGATTTCAATAAAGTAAAAGGCATAGTAATAGGAAGATTTGAAAAAGAATCAGAAATGACAGATGAAAAACTAATCAGGATAATAAAAACAAAGAAAGAGCTGAATCATATCCCTGTAATATCCGGAGCAGACTTCGGCCACTGCCCTCCTTTAATCACATTCCCTATAGGTGGAAAAGCAAGGATTTCAGCAAAGGACAATAAAGCAGAAATAACTATTCTGGAACACTAAAAAATCTTCAGGCCTTCCAGCCCATTTTCAATCCTTTTAATCAAAGCCAGAGTCATTTTCACAGCCGGCTTATTCAATACAGCTTCCGTAAGACCAATTGCCGCAACAATCTCCTTAGCCTGCCTCTTAGTCTTTCCTCTATTAAGCAATGCCCTGATTATAGAATTCTTTACCTTCCCTTTGCCTAAAATAACTTCAAGCATAAAGCCTTCCATTTTATCAACTTTCCTTCTCTTAAAATGCAAAAGCCAGGATTGTGTTCTTGGAGGAGGAATAAAACTCTCCCTTTTTACAGCGCAAACCGGATGAATCTCATACCTTCCTGCAATATATCCTATCTTCGAATCTGAAAATAATTTCTCCTTAAACTTTTCCCCCACAATTAGAACCATTTCAGGCACCTCTGATTTTACTGCCTTAATCAAAATAGATTCAGAAAGTAAGTAAGGGATATTAGAGACTATTTTATCATATCCCATCCATGAATAAGAAAGAGCATCACCGTAAATAATCTTAAGATTATCATTCCTTTTCTCAATAGCAGAAAGTCTCTCTTTAAACCTGCTATCCTGTTCAAAAGCAACAACATTACATTTCCCGGCAAGCGCTTCAGTCAATGCCCCCTGCCCCGCGCCAATCTCAAGAACTTTATCATCTTTCTTAAGTCCGGCAACTTCTATTTCCCGGTTTATAATTCTAACATCTGCAAGCATGTGCTGTCCCTTGTCAAAATCAGGATTTTCGTTATGTTCCATTTAATACTTATACATAGAGCTTAAAAAACCAATCGGCGATAGTAAAAAT
>MNVZ01000032.1 GCA_001872315.1 Candidatus Pacearchaeota archaeon CG1_02_39_14
AGTTAGGCAAAAAACCAATTTTGCAAACTAGCATATTCAGAACAAAGGGATTAAGGAATGCAACTAAGACTCTCCTGCCGTTGCTTGAACCATTACCGCTAGCATATTCAGAACAAAGGGATTAAGGAATGCAACAATAGAAAAGTATATTTCTTTCATAAAACGCTCAACTATCATATTCAGAACAAAGGGATTAGCCTTCTGTCCAAAATCCTTAAAAACCTTTATGCTCTGCTTAAATCATGATAGATAAAGAAGAAATTGGAAGGATAAAAAGCAAGATATTGCCTATATTGAAAGAACATAATGTGAAAAGAGCAGGGATATTTGGAAGTTACGCAAGAGGGGAGCAAGATAAGAGGAGCGATATAGACTTGTTAGTTGAGGTCAATGATGAATGGAGTCTAATGGAGCTTATTTCATTGAAAATGCTTATTCAAAAAGCGACAAAAAAGAAGGTAGACCTTGTTGAGTATGTCTGCATACGCTCGGAGATTAAGGAAGGCATTCTGAAGGATGAGATTCCAATCTTGAGATGAAAAGGGATTATAAGCTATACCTTAATGATATAATTAATAGTATAAAGCAAATTGCGACTTATATGGGTAATGTTTCTAAGGATGAATTTGATAAAAACATATTAATTCAGGATGCTGTAATAAGGAGATTAGAGATAATTGGCGAGGCAAGTAGGAACATACCAAGAGCATTAAAAGAGAAAAATAAGCATGTTCCATGGATTCAAATGGCTGAATTCAGGAATTTAATAGCCCATTCTTATTATGAGGTTAGCATGGACAGGATTTTTAAAACTGCGAAGGATGTTATTCCGAAGATTGAAGAGGCAATGAAGAAAATGGAGCTTGTTTAGGAAAGACATATTCAGAACAAAGGGATTAGAAAGAGCAACATTTTTATACGCTTTCTTCCTATGTAGGCTATGGTCACAGCAGAGGTGATGAATTCATTGATTATTCCTGGAACTCTTGGGGGTGTTGGAGGATTGACAAGGGGTGTTGTTGGGCTTCTTAAGGCATTATCTTTGCGGAGAAGAATTTTATGGGGCTATTATGTTGTCACTGTCCTTGTTGCAGTCATCATAGGAGTTTTTGTCGGGCTGGTTTTCAATTTTGATTACAGATTGTCTTTGCTTGCAGGTTACGCAGGGACTGACATATTAGAAGGAATTTACAAGAGCTTTACAGTTCAGAAGGTTTACACGGGAAAGAAGAGATAAGATGACGCAAGAACTGATAAAGTTTATTCTGGAGGCCAGAAGAAGGGGCCTCGGGAACGCAAAAATACGTGAGGCACTTCTTGGCAACGGATGGCCTCTGAATATTGTTGAAAAGGCATTTGCTGAACTGGAGCCCGGTTACAGGGCGAAGAACAAAGTCTGCATTTACCTGGATTCTGAAATAATGGCGAGACTCGAGAAGAGAGCAAAGACTAATATGCTGACTTTGAGCGAACAGATTGAGGACATTTTGAGAAGAAGCGCGCTCATTCCAAAGAAATCTGGAGAGAAGGAGAAGCTTGATGACCTTCTGGTTTCCCTGTTCTCAAGGAAGAAGAGATAGTTAATCTGAATCAGACATTACAGCCAGCCAACTATCGACAGTCATATAATCTTTTGGAAAATTGATGTGCTCTCTTATTGTTTCTTGGCTTGGCTGCTTCCAGCCGAGCTCTCTGTAAAACGTCTGTACATATAATATCTTATCTTCTTCTGTTGGAGTTAAAGAAGATTGGTATCTGAAAATTGCATCTCTCATAGTCCCTATAAATATTTTTCTCTGTTGCCTTCTGAAATCTGATAACGCCTTTGTGTTTCCTGGATTTAGCAGCATCTCTCTAAAGTCAGGACGAGCTGGATAATAAAGATCTCTGCATTCATCAACGTCTATTAAATAAAGATTAGTGCCGTCAAATATTTTATCATCAAAATCTGTGAACCCGCCCTTTCTGTAGCCTGTAAGGCATAATGCGGCTAACATTGCAGCATCTTGCTCTATTATCGTCCTCTTTTCATCTGGCAAAAATCTATCTGGATGTCTGCCTTCTACTTTTTCTACAAACAGAAAGTCTTCAGTAGCTGATTCATAATAACCAATTACTCTTGGGACTCTGATTCCAAGCTCTCCTAATTTAAGTGTGGTCTCCATTTCTTCTTTGGAAGTTGCCCTCGAAATCCTTGAAATGTCTGTTAGTCTATACCCAGGTTTAGAATGGCTGAAGAAGTAGCTCATGCTCAATTCGGAGCCTTTCGCAAAAACTGTTATCTCTTTTCCGTTTAATCTGGCAGGGAATGTGGAAATTGGCCTTTTAGGCTGTCCTTTCTCTGACTGGAAAGGTTTTGCAACTCTCTCAAAATTTCCAGGAAGAAATTGTTCAAATGGGGCTCTTGAGAATTCCCTGTTTATTGCCAGTACAGCTCTGGACCCTGTGCGATAGTGTGTCCACTCATATCTGTCTCCAGTAATCCTTCGCAGGGATTCCCCTTCGTCTCTTCTGGTCCATAGACCTTTTAATCTAAAATCTTCTCCCTTGTAAAGAAATGCATCATTCCCCAATTCTATAAATCCAGGATCTCCAATTGGCGCTGGATTCAGGCCTATTGCTCCAATCAATGGCTGTCCTGTTAAGGCAGCGCTTAGAATGTCAAGCTCGTCTATCCATGCTGATGGATTTTCCCCAATATGCTCGTATAGCTTCTTGTCCCCGTTTTCCACTATAAAATCTAAAAGGTCTTTTCTTGCTTCTACCCTATGATAATCAAACTTTGTTTTTCCCATTGCAATTCAGAATTAAGTGTCTGAGGCACAACACCTCAATAATTTTTGAAAAGGTTTCTTTAAAAAACTATCTAATCAAATAAGGCAGTTAGATTTTTAAGCCGGGGTTTCTTTTACTGCTTATGAAAAAAGGAGAGTGGCTGCTGACTTTATTCAATCTGGCTTACATAATAGGGTTCACAATCTATTATTATTCCATCAAAGATTATGAATTCCTTGGATATATTGCTGTACTTGTTGTTCTCTTCCTGGTAGTTGCAGGAACCTTGAGAAAAACTAATTTTGGTTATGGGATATTGTGGGCTTTGACCGCCTGGGGATTATTGCATATGCTTGGAGGCGGATTAATAATAAATGGAAGCACATTATATGCCCTGCAATTAATACCTTTATGGGTGACAGAGAACTTTTACGTATTAAAGATGGATCAGGTCATTCATTTTTACCTATATTTTGTAATGGTTTTTGTCATTTGGCATCTTTTGAAGGGAAATATAAAAAAGAAGCACTGGCTTGTGTATGTTGCTGTTGCTTTGGTAAGCATAGGGATAAGCGGACTAAACGAGGTCGCTGAATTCATCATGGTTTTATCCCTGGAAAACACAGGAGTAGGCGGGTACTATAATACCGCATGGGATATTGTCTTTAATACATTAGGAGCTGTGGCTGCGGGCATAATTGTCTATTTCAGAGAAAGATGATTGAAAAAAGAGTTGTTCTGGGAAACAGAATTTTGGGAGTGAGGTGTTCAGATAAATGTAATGTCAAGGTTTATAATTCTTTTTTTAAAATGGTTGACAATTTTTCTCATGAGCTTGAGAAATTAATGGATGAGTGTGGCATTCCCGAAGAGGTGATGGTTAATTTTAGGGAAGGTCGTGGGAAGCTTTCAGGGTTTTATTACCTGTATGATGATATTGTTTCAGGCAATGTCGTTGTCATGGATATCTATACAAAACCCCTGCTCAAATTAAAGGGCAGGGAACTTGACAGGGAATTGTTAGATACCTTTGTGCATGAGATAATCCATCATTCTGTCAAAAGTGAAAGGAAAACGAATGAGAGAGTAAAGGAATTCATGGAAGGCCTGGATTTATAATCCCCAGACGTACTCGTTGCAAAAATCACAGTTCTTTTCAATCGGGCATGGCTTGAATCCTGTTTTATAGCATCCCAATATGGCTTGTGCGGTCGATACTAATTCCTCTTTGACCTCGTGGAGGTTGAATGACATCCTGCCTCCGGATTCAGTGGCATTTCCTTTTTCATCAAGAATGAATTCCAGTGGCTTTTCTTTTTTTAACATGTCTAAAGTGAGCTTGTAGACTTTCCCATATTTTTCCTGGGCTGCCAGAGCATAAAAGCCGAGCTGCCAGTTTCTTGCTTTTGGCTGGATATACGAGTTTCCTGTCTTGTAATCTATTATCTCTACTCCAGAAGGAGTGAAGTCCACTCTGTCTGCATAACCTATGAAATTTAATCCTGAGATGTTCGCCGAGAGATTTATTTCTGTCTTTGAAGATGAGTTGTATTTGTTCCTGTTTCTCTCAAAGAAGACCTTTATCAATGGCAGGGCTTCATCAAGCTCTATGAAATCCCATTCTTCCTCTGCCTGCTCTGATTTTGCCAGTAAAATGAATTCATTTTCTGTCCTGTAATTGTTCTTTATCCCAAGCTCTATGACGTGATGCACGAATGAGCCAAGCTTTATGGCTTCCCATGAAACTGGCTTTGGCTCAGGCATATTGTAGATGTACTTGTACTCATATTTCTTCTGGCATTCGTCAAATAACAATAATGAAGAAGGAGAGAATTTTATCTTCGGAGATTCCTTGCTTATCTCAGACGCTGCAGGCTTTATTGAGAGCTTGGGCTCTTCATACCTGTCATCTAAATCCTGGACAAAGCTTATTTCAGGATTCTTCTTATAGTCTATCTCATTCAGGAACTGCGAGGGATAGTGTTTCTTATTACCATAATCCAGTGCATATGTTAGATAAAGATTTTCCTTTGCTCTTGTGAATGCAACATAGCACAATCTCCTTTCCTCAAGAAGCTGATTAGCGGTTTCATATTCTTTTATTATATAATCTTTCTCTGCTTCAGGAACTTCGGATAAGAGAGGTTTTAATTCTGGAGAGATCTCTGCAGGGATAAGTGAGTTTGAGTTTATTCTTTCCATGGGAAATCTCTTTTGTGCAAGGTTGCTTACTATGACTGCCTTATATTCCAGACCTTTTGTGGCATGCTGTGTCATTATCCTTATTCCTGATTCTTTGGCAGATGGCGCTTCTATCTCTATACCCAGATTTTCCATTATCTGTATATGGTGAAGAAAATCTCCGAGATTGTGTGATTCTATCTGGCTGTATTTCTGCACCAGCTCATGGAATTTGTGCATGCAGAGCATGGATTCCTTGTCCTGTTCAGGGTCAAGCCCAAGAGTCTCATATATTCGGAGTATGAGTTTTGGGAGGTTTTCTTCCGGAGGTAGAAGAGATTTTATTCTTTTTGTTATAAGCCCGAGCTTTATCTTTCCTTGTTCAGAGAGATTGATATCTTCATCAAGGACAAGCTGGCCCAGATTGTTCATGTCTCTGTTATCTTTGAGGAATTTTCCCAGCCTGAGAAGGTCTTCTTCTGAAAAGCCAGAGGAATGAAAAAGATCCCACCATGGATTGTCAGAGCCCTTTTTGTTGTTTCTTATTGAATCCAGTATCCTTAGATAATCAAGGACTTTTTTTATCTCGGGGGACTTGAACAATGACCTGGAAGCTACGGCCGTGTAATTTATATTCTGGTATTCCAGGGATTTTTTCAGGAGCCTGGACTGCTGATGAGTGCGGAAGAGCACGCATATCTCATCCTCAGGAGTGCCTTTTTTTAATTCCTTATTTATTATTTCTATTATCTTCCTTGTTTCCTCTTTGGCATTCTTCAGTTCATATGCTTCTATCTTTTCTCCTGGCCTGTTATGGGCATTTTCCACAAAAAAGCATTCCTGCTTGTTGCTGTAATTGTTCTCTATCAGCTTATGGGCTGTTTTCAGAACAGAATTAGGGGAGCGGAAAGATTTCGCAAGAGTGAATATGTCTGAATCTCCGGTCTGGAAATACTGTCTGAAAATGTTGAAGTTCTCCTTGTATGCACCCCTGAAACGGTAGATTGACTGGTTTAAATCACCTACGACAGTGATATTCTTCTCAGGAGCAAGGAGCTTGAGAAAATCAAACTGCAGCTTGTTCGTGTCCTGGAACTCGTCTACTATGACATACTTGTATTCAAGGGCTATTTCAGGATGTTTTTCCAATAAAATAATAGCCTTGCTGTTCAGGTCTGAATAATCCTGCATGTTCCTTGCTGCCTTTATCTTCTCATAGGCCCTCCAGGCCTTCACGAACTTGCTTAAATTATTTATTTTCTCCAGTTTTTCAAGGGTATCTGACAAGCTTCTTTTCTCTTCCCTGTCATAATCCTTGAGATAGAAAGTCTTTAACTTGAATTGTAGATCCTCTATTTTTTTGTCAAGATCCTCATGGGGATTTTTATCAATGTATTCCTGCAGGTCCTGGATAGATATTCCAAGATCTTTGGCAGTGCTTATTGTCGCAGTGTATTTATGGCAATAATACGGTTGTATCTTGAAGTTCTTGTGCAGAATGATTTTCGCATCTTCGGGGAGCAGGATTTTGAAGTCAGGATTGATGCCTATCTTTTCCCCGTATTTCCTTAATAAATCTGCGCAGAATGAATGAAATGTCTTTACCGCAGGCTCCCTGTCGTCTTTCAGGATTCCAAGAATTCTGCTCCTAAGGGCGTTTGCGGCCTCATTGGAGAAGGTCAGGCAGACTATTTTTTCAGGAGGATATATCTTATTCTGAAGAATATATCTTACTTTTTCTACAATCGCGTAAGTCTTTCCTGTTCCTGCCCCGGCAAGTATGGCGCAAGGACCCTTTGTTTTTTTTATTACAGAGGACATTTTTTATTTTATTCAGGGATTATTATAAAGGTTTATATACCAAATTTTTCAGATGAAATCATGGATGAATTGGAAATAATCAGGGATTACGCGGCTTCGCATGGGCTTCCTACTGAAATGGTAGTTGGAGACAGAAGATTTTTTGTCAATCCTTCTACGGACCAAAGAATAGAAGATAAAGAATTGACTAGATCTGCACATTATCAGGGATGGAGGCATTCTGCTTATGGGATTGAGCCTGATAAAGATATAGATATTGGATTGGCTTTACAAGGGGCGGAATCTTTTTTAGAGCCGGACCCTGTCAGGCCTGATTTGTGGTGATTTTTATAATATCTCCCCGTAACCTATCAATCTCCAGTGGTTGTTAACATTCCTTGCAATTCCAACATTGTCTCCTCTGAATGGAACAACAGGAATTTTCAGGGATAGCTGAATTTCATTCCCCGAGATTTTCTTTATAATCCCGACAGTTGTTGAGGTGTTGACTGAAAGCATTACCATTTCGGACACCTTCAAAGGGTCAATTTTTTGATGGCCTCCCATCCCAAAAAGTTCCTCAAACAGAGAGTATTTCAGCTTGAGAGAGGTTTCTATTTCAGGAAGCTTTCCGCTTTCCGAAACCACACATCCTGAAAGAATGTCCGTTTTTCCCAAAGCCATATCCAGTTCTGTTTCTATAGAGATTGAACCCCCGGGAGTTATTGACTTGAGCTCGTGGGTGCCTTTGAACAAGTTTACAATTTTTGTCTTTAAGGTCTTGTAATGCATTTGATTCTGCTCTTTTGTTGTGAGCCCGGGCTTTATTTCTATCTCATCCCCGATTTTTAATGTCCCTTTTCTTAAAGCTCCCCCGAGAACCGCCCCGTGAAGTTTTTCAGGAGTTGTACCCGGCCTGTTGATGTCAAAACTTCTTGCGACAACAAAAACGGCCTCTCCTGTGCTGTCTCTGGCGGGAACTTTTATTTCTGCGATTGCCTTAAAGATTTCCTGAAGATTGATTAACTGCTGGGCTGAAACAGGAATTATTGGAGAATCCTGTGCTATTGTTCCTTTTACAAACTCTTTGATTTTCCTGTAATTTTCCAGAGCTTTTTCTTTCGAGACAAGGTCAATCTTATTTTGGGCGATTATTATATTCTTTATTCCTTTTGCCTGCAGAGCTATCAGGTGTTCCTGTGTCTGTGGTTTTATCCCTTCGTTTGCAGCTATCACAAGAATTGCAGCATCAACTATCGCTGCCCCTGAAAGCATAGTCGCCATAAGCATCTCGTGTCCTGGAGCGTCTACAAATGAAATATATCTTTCAGCTTTCCCCTTCCCTTCAATGTTATAATTATCCTTGTCGTTGTATAGTATTGCGTCAGCATATCCTAATTTGATTGTGATTCCTCTCTTTAATTCTTCGGAATGTGTGTCTGTCCATTTTCCTGATAATTTTTGCAGCAAAGTTGTCTTTCCGTGGTCTATGTGCCCGACTAGCGCAATATTCAGAGTTGGGAGATTTTCTATATTTTCTTTATCCATTAGGATACCTAGAAATAGCAGTTTTAAAGATTTGCCTATTGGGCGGGAGCTTCTGTAGCCGGTGTTTCGGCAGGATTCTCTGCTGGTTTTTCCGAAAGAACTTCAGGAGCCTTATTCTGTTCAGGAAAAATATCCTTGAGTTTTTTTGGGCCTTCATTGACAAGAGCCAGATTTATCTGCTTTGTCTTGTCTGAAATTTCTTTTCCTCTTACTGATTTCTTCAATCTTAAGCCCTTTGATGTCTGAACATATTTTTTGCCTTCCCTCTTTGGCTTCTTGTGCATTCCCCATCCTTTTGTCAGCAAAACACCACGCAATTGAGGACCTTCAATATCCCCTTTATGAGGGAAACCTGCTATGTCTGATGCTCCTGTTATTTTTAATTCATATCCTGTTAAATCAGCTGAAATTTCTTTTCCGGGGATTATGTCTCCTATCTTCTTCCCTACAAGTGTTTCTGAATCCAGGTCGAGCTTCCAGCTCTTTCCGTCCTTTGTTGATATGTTTATCTTGAATGGCATGTTGAGATGAGAAAAATAAGGTTTTTAAACCTTTCAATAATCAGAGAATATCCAATCTGAATTCTAAATCTCCCAGTTTGAGGATGTGCTCGCCTGTTGAGACTACATATGGCTCTTTTGGCCTTAATTTCTCCCCATCAACATATGTGCCGAACCTTGAATCATTGTCTCTCACATATGACTCGTCTCCTAAATGTAGGGAGGCGTGAGGCCCGTTTCTTGAACTTACAGATTGCGAATGCCCTATGTCCAGGCAGTTACTGATTCCGTTCCCTTTTATATGAGTGGACGGGACACTTACAGTTATTCCTTTGAGAAACTCATACTCTCCTCTTGGAAGGTGAAATCCTTTAGAATTGTCACTGCTATAGATTATTGCTCTTGCCTCTGCATCTTCTTGTGGCGCAGGCTCTGCTTCTCTGCCTTTCTTTTTTTCGAATCCGAACATAAAATTTTTCTATTTTTGGGGTTTTTAAGGATTTGGGTTAGTTCCCCCAGTCCTCTGTTTTCCTGCGCTTGATGTCTGCGATTTCCTGAAGGGTTGAAATTTCGCTGGAGGACAGAAGGTCTTTGTTTTTCTTGAATGTCTTGAACTGGCTCTCACTTATGTTTGCGTATAAGAATCTTGTATCATCTTTTATCTGCCTTTCATAATTTACTCCCGGTAGTGATAGGGCTATTTCCTGGCCTTCAGATGCTTCCTGGACGCTTTGCCTTTCTGACTGTATTGCCTTGACCCTTGCAATATTATTATCCTTTTCATCTATCAGGGCCATGTTTGTTTTTAACTTGCCGGCCAGCACTCTTGCACCGAAGATTGCAGGGTTAGAATTGCGGAAGACATATTGCGGTAATACTTCCAGTTTGCATATATTTGCTAGGCCCATCAGCTTTTCTTTTTCCATCTCTGCTTTCTTCTTTGCTCTCCACTCCTGCAGCTTCTCAATCAGTCTGTACACAACAGGATTTGTGATAACTTTTATATTGTCCAGTTCCAGACCTTCTTCAACTTCAACGTTAAATCCTACAATCATGGAATCAAGAGAATTAATCTTGAGATTCGCCTTTGCGCTTATCACATCTGCCTTGCTTATGGGTCCTATTCCTGCTTTTACGAATTTTACATTTGCCTGTTTTAGAAGAGTTATCAGGGCTTCAAGGCTTCCTAATGAGTCTGCTTTTATTATTATCCCTTCTTTATCAGGTCTTATAGATTCAGATACTTCTTTCTTGAAAGCTTCTTTTATCTCTTCTATATTATCCTGAAGTTTCTGGAATGGCATTCCTGATACAAGGTCATCTTTGTTTGTCAATTGCAAACGCAATCCTGTAGCTGCTGTGGCTTTTTTTACAGATTTGAATTTGGTTGAAAGAGGCTGAATCTCCTGGATAGAACGGATTTTTGATACCAAAGGATTTCCTGAAAGAGTTGCAACAGCTATTTCGTCACCTTCTGAAATTTGCCCGTCATACAAAATTGTTTCTGCCCACTCGAGTGATTTTTCCTTCTTTATTTCCAGAATAACCCCTCTTGGCTCTTTGGAGAGCTCAAGCCTTTCTGTAAGGAATTTCTGTGAGAGCCCGCAAAGGACAAATAAGAGCTCATCTATTCCCTGCTTTGTCCTTGCGCTGCAGGGCACAAGAGCTACCGTTTTGGTGAAATCATCTATCTTAAAATATAATTCTGATTCAAATCCGTGACTGTGTAGGGAGCCCTGAAAAGTCAGGAGGGCAGTCTCAAATTCCTGATAAACATGCTGTGCTTGTGATTCTATTGCTTCTTTTATGGAATTTTTTTTCTGCCATCCTGAAATTGTGTCTATTTTATTCAGGGCGATTACAAATGGAGTCTTATTTGCCTTTAAGATTGAAATCACTTCTGCTGTCTGCGGCTTAATACCTTCCTTTATATCGACTACAAGAATTGCAAGGTCTGCAAGAGCGCCTCCGCGCTTTCTTAAATTTGTAAATGCTGCGTGCCCGGGGGTGTCTATGAATAAAAATCCAGGGATTTCAAGAGAGATTTTTGACTTTTCTATCAGAGGGCATGATTTCAATATCTGCTCTTTCGGATATCTTGTGAATGAAATTTTCTGTGTAATTCCTCCTGACTCAAGCTCTTGGAGCGCTGACTGCCTGAAACAATCCAGGATGGATGTTTTTCCGTGGTCTACGTGACCTGCTACTGTTATTATTGGCTGTCGAATTGCCATACTTTATTGAAAGGAAAGGTGTTTAAAAAGGTTAAGGGCACTGGAAGGACAAGTTTTATAAAAATAAGAATGCACTGTTGGTTGAAATGAGGAGAAGATTTTTGATTTTATTTTTTATATTTTTGCTGTTTCTAATTGGATTGGTTTCTTCTATATCAGACGAAGGAGATTATTTCGTTAATATGGGCAATATATCCCAGAGGATTTATTCTGGAGAGGCCAATGTTCTCTTCATAGGGGACTCAATCACAACTAATACTGCAACTCCGAGAATATTTTATGGAGTAATAAGAAAATGGAGCCCATTGAATTGGAGAGGGATTATTACTCAAGGGTCTTCTGGGGTTTCAGACCAGGGCACTATCATCACAAACGAGCCCACAAGCGCCTCAACAAAAATCACCGTAGAGGCAGGACAGAATTACACTCTTCCAAATGGTTCCATCATAAGAGGGTGGAATTTAGGAAAGGTGGCTTTCTATAATTTCTCTTCAAATCAGGGGAGTTTCGGAACTGCAATCAGGATGGGGGTAAACACTCCTTATAATGTGTGGAGCAATGACTGGACAAATATGACCAATTTAACAACGAGGTTCATTTATCTTTCAAGCCCAGCTTCAAGCCCTTATGAGGTCAGGATAAGGAATCACTGGAGAAACGGAACTCTTGCTCCAGCAGTGGAGCCCTTAACTTTGTTGAATAGCACTCCGTTTGGGATTTATTATCTTGAAAACAATTTTACAAACTCTGATGGAAGCAGTCCAACTTATATGACTCTTACAATCGGGACAAGAAATGAGTCTTTAGATGACTCAGAATTTTATCCTTTGGCGACAAGAATTTTTAGAAATGACATTGATACAGGACTGCAGATAGGGTACTCTGGAGGCGGGGGATATACGACTAAGAGCCATACAAGGGAGGGAGAATTTTTAACCATAGATAGTGAGAGGATTAACACCTCTTATTCGCAAGAAGCCTTGGAAAGATGGGTTGATATTAATGACCTTAATACATTTTTAATCTGGCTTGGGCAGAACTCGGCAGGAGATGAGTGGAACGGGGCTTTAGCGAGAAATTACAGCCAGAATGTAAGGAATATTATAACCAGATACACAGATGCTTACTATAATGTAACTGAATCCAGCAGCCAGCCGTATTTTATTCTGGTTTCCACTTATGACACGAATGTAGACAATTCTAAACATGTCGCCCTTGAACAAGCCCTCACAAATCTTAGTGTAAATGACACTATTACAAATGCCCAGATAGGATTTATCAATCTTAGAAAGTTCGTTAATGATACTAATGGCAGCTGGATGGAATGGAATTCGAGTTATACAGGCGATGGGATTCATCCAAGCCAGGATGGGGCCCTTTACTTTGCTGAAACCCTTTGGGACCAAATAGTTCTAGGATTGTCAAACCCAACGGCGACAATGAATGGACTAACCTGGATATCTGATAGTTACAGAGTTTCAAATCACTCCTTAGGCAATCAGGCAATAAGCCTTAACAATACGGGATTTCTATCTGGTTCTATAGAAGTTAGTGGGCTTACGAATGCTTTGCTTTTCAATAAAACAGATATTTGTTCTGGCTCGTCATCTGATATAAATTCAAACGATGATGAATTCAATATAACTGTCCCTTCGAATCATTTTTGCTATGTCCTGAATTACTTTAATCTTACAGAGGGCATTGAGAGAAATAACTCCCCTGTCTGGCTTTCTTCTGCAACGACTTCTTTAAAAAGTATCGCTTCAAATCTAACTGACACGGTTAACATGACTGTTTTGTTTAATGTGGATTCTTGTTCAACTATTGATACTATTTCTTATGCTTCTCATACCGGGACTTATACCAAGAGCTATTCTTCAAGTGAATATTCCTGTTCAGATTCTATTGTCACTTTAAATGTTAGTGGATTGGAGCCGGCGGAGGGCAGCAACAACATTACGATTACTTATCTTTCTGTATCTGCTGCAGGTAGTTCAAATTCCCCTGGGAGAAGCGCTCCTGTCTTCAATATAAAAATCACCAGTTTGGAAGAGGGTTATACAAATACCTTTTATGAAAATTGGGGAATAACTTTTTTTGTGAGCGAGGAGGAACATAGACTGATTATTGATGAGATTTTGAATGAGTCTGTTGTTGTCTCTATTTCTTCCGAACCAATAACAGAAGAAGTTTTTTTGGGGAAGCCAGAGAAATTTGACCTCAATAATGATGGCTATTACGACCTACGGATTGAAGTTAATGAGATATCTGCTTCAAAGAGATCAGCGGGCATCTCCTTTAATTCAATTTATGAAAAAATTCCTGCTCAAGAAGAGGAATCTTCTGAAGGTTTAGATGATGAGGAAGAAATATTGCCTTTTGAAGGATTACCTAAAGAAATCTTGTTTGTTTTCATAGCTCTTTTCTTGGCCATCCTCTTTTTCTTGATTAGGCGTTTTGGGGTTGCTTCGGCAAAGAAGAAATAATTGTAGTAATTTTTAAATAGTGTCAATAGTAAAGTTTTTAAGCAATTCTTTTGTTGATTTTATATGACTGATGAATATGGGGTTAAAGGCGGAAATGGGCAAGAGTCCGGCTTAGGAAATGCCGCTGATACTGGAAAGGGACTCGAGAAAAATGTTGACAGCCAGGCGAGTGAGAAAAACAACCTTAAAAGTGGAAAATATTATGCATTTCTTGAGGGAATGAACAAAGAAAAAGGAATATTTAAGTTTAAAATACTCACTAACCCGTCATCTTCTTTTAGCAGGCATGAAGTCACTATGTCCTTTAATGATGCTAAGGATATTTTTAGGAGGGATAATGGCTCCTGGAAAAAAGATGAGGACATGAACGCCTTGCCTTATTTTGATGAGCTTGGGAGGGTTGACCCAAATGGAAGCAGGATTTATGCCTATGATGTGGGGATGTATAATCTTTGGAGGGCATTTAATGGGATGCCTGTCATAAAGGATGAAGATGAAGATTGAACTTATTTTGATTGGGATGCTGATGCTTGTTGCTTTTGCAGGAATATCTTATGCTTATGGCTTCGATAATCAAGAATCCAGCTATGAATATTCATGGACGACTGCAATCTGCTCCGGTAATTCGTGCCAGGATTTTCTGATTGTTTGCAATGATAAAGAAGTTGTTGACATGCAGCCTTTGACAGGGCTTGTCACTTTTAGTGATGGCTGGGAAGATCCTCGGGGCGAGGATGAGAAGAGGTTGTGTTAATCACATCTCCATTTCTTCTGGAGCGTCCTGCAATTTCTTCTTAGGCTGCTTTTTCTCTTCAGCTGGTTTTTGACTTGGCCTTTGTTCTTGTGGTTCCTGCTCTTCACTTGCTTCCTGCTCCTGCTGGAAATCTTCTTCTTTTATTGAGTTGATTGCTGCCTTGAAGTTCTTGAACTGGTCTGCCGGTATTCTTGTTCCTGCTTTTGTGAAGCCGGTATATTTTTCTGATTTTACAAACTCTCTTATCGTCAATCCAACCCTGCCGCCAAAGTCATCAATTCTGATTACAATATCTGTTTCCTGGTTTTTTGGTATTCTGTCAATGTCTTTTTCCATGATATTCCTTATTTTTCTGATTATATAAAGATTGTTGGCTCATATTTCCACTATTATAGGGTCTCCGGCCCCCTGGGGCTGGATAATCCATGTGCCTATTGTGGAGACTTGGTTTGGCTCTATGACTCCGAGGGGGATTATTATGCTGTACTTTCCCGTCTCTATGGCTACAGAGTCAGGGAGCTGAACAATGGTTGTCGCAATCTCTGTATCAGGAGTGAAGCGCCAGGCTTTCCTGTTTCCTACAGATGCTCCTGAAAGGACATAATCAGACATCCACCATGATTCATTAGTGAATTCCTGATAATTTGAGTCTATTGCCTGCTTTCCAGGGAATCCTGTAAAATAATCTGTTTCTAGAAGGACATTGCTCAACAAAATGTCTTCTGTGTCATTTGCAGGAGGGCTTCCGGATGAATGTGGATTCCAGTATAACATGACATCCGGATCTGCAAGGGCTATATGTATCATCAGTTCTTCATAATAGTCAGAGCCAAGCATGAGGCTTTTATTCCATGCCTTGTATATCACCCATGGCTGTATTCCTGCAATATTTGAGAGCTGCATAGAGCGCATCCTGTTTACTTCATATCTGAAGGCATTGAATGCTGTTGGCTCGTAAGTGTATCCCGGGAAGAGCCTTTCAAAATTTGTTATCTGGCCTAAATCTCCATAGAGACCGTCCTGGCTCTGATGGTTTCCTACATGACTTCCAAGGCCGTACTTATATTGCCTGTGCCCGTTCTGCTCTGGAACTTCATATTGCTGGCTCCAGTGATAAAGACCGTAGTTCGACACCTTTACATTAGGATAATATTGCCTGACAACATCATATAGCTCATTATAATACCCTGCCACTTTTTCTTTCATCAAAGCATTCCAGACAAGATAGTTATCACCGCTCTGCCAGTCATGGACAGTTGTCAGATTCTGGCCTATGAATCCTCTGTCGGCAAGCTCTGCAAATAAGGTTACATTTCTTGGGTCATTTTGTATAGCTCTCCATCTGGCCTGCTGAACAGGATCATTTTTATTGGAGCCGATTGCCCAGTTTGAAAGCCATGTTTCGGTATCCAGGATCCAGTAATCAAGCTCTCCTCCAAGCTGCTGGTATTCTGAAAGAAAAGTATTGTATCTTGCCTTTGCAGATTCAACTCCATTGTCCCACCAGATGCAGTCGTAATAAACTTGAGTCACAGGATCCATGCATCGGTCTGAAATATTGGTGTTTATTCCCTGGTACCTACTTCTGTCTATTATTGCCTTGTATTCTGAAGGCTGGCTGGTATATTGGAACGCAGTGTTAGAATTTTCCCAGGCCCGTAGCTGGAACATAGGGATTATGTTTTCATTCAGGCCGAGTGTGCCATCCCATGACAATGCATAGGTTGAAAGGCTTCCCGGCTCATATATCATATTTCCTCCTCCTTGCGGGCCCTGCTGGTTGCATGATACAGAAATGCCTGTGAAGCCACAGGTGTTATTTGTTGAGAGCAGAGCAGCGACGTCTACTGATAGTATCCTGGCATCTGTTTCTTCAGAAAGATTGAACTTATAGCGGGCAGAGCCAAACTGCTCAGGAACAAAGGAATTATTGAATATTGTGAACTCTGTATTGCTGGCCTTGAAATTGAAGAACAGTCCTGTAATTTGCAGCTCATCTCCCCCTCTTCTCACAGTTACCTCATAAGTATCATTGCCCAGAAAATCGCAGCTTCCCACATTAAAAGAAATATCAAGGCAACTAACTAATTTGGATATCTCTCCAGGGTTCTCATCATTTGTCCCGACAATCTTCTCTATTGCGGGCCTTACAAAAAGCCAGACTATTGATATAGAAATAAGGACAATGAGTATAAGGAGTATGATAGTTATTACGCCTGACAACCCTCTCTTTTTCATACGATAGCGAAGAAATATGAATTTATAATGTTTGCGAAGCGCTTTATCAGACAGAAAGTGTGCCGTCTATTCTTGAAAATGGATTCTTTCCATGTCCGTATCCATATTTAGTCCATAAGTCTGGATTATATTCTACTTCAACTATTCTTGGGTCAAGTTTTCCACCGAAAAAGATTTCGTTTGGAGTATCAAATGTTATTTTTCTCAAATGGTTTGGTCTCATTCCAAGTTCTATTAAATTACCCATCATGTATGGATATATAGGGATTACTTTTATTCCTGAAGGAGGGTTATCAGAGTCTTTTTTGTCAAGTCCATGCGCTGTATCATCTGATCCTATGACGTCTGTTTTTCCATTTACCACTCTTTCCAGGACCCCATGTTGGCTTTCCGGGCTTCTTAAAGGAGGGTTCATCTTCACTCTATTACCATGAATTCTGTAATCATCAGTATTCAGATACATATGATGAGGAGTAGTCTCAATGATTATTGGGAAGGGCATTTTTTTCTTCTCCTCATTGAGAAAATCAATGGTCTCTGGGCTTGATACGTGATGTGCAACAAAAATACCTCTATAATCTGAATCTCTCGCGAATCTGACCTGCCTTTGAGCCTGTACTAATTCTGCTAACTCGGTCTGATGTAGAGAATGCGTTATAGGGTCTTCCGGATTGAATTTATTGTCTTGGTCAAATTTTTTTTCATCTTCAAGATGAGATGTTGAGGCCTTATTGTATAAAATAGCTCCCCTTATTTCCCAGTTACGCAATTGGATTGATGGTCTTAATAATCCCATTCTTTCTGTTGAATGCACATAAAAAGTTTTGTCTCCAGCTATAAATTCGGGATGTTCCATAGCTGCTTTTAACGCCTCTTTTACCTGTTCTTCGTCATCTGTCATCCCAATATAAGCTTTGTAATCTATATCTTCCGCTCCAGCCGCTTTCTTTATCATATTAATGTAATCTCTTCTTGCCTTTATTATATCCAGGGATGTCAAGGCAGGTCTGGTGTTTACCTGCTCAACTATTGCCCTAAGTCCAACTGCCTTCGCGTCCATAAATGCCCAGAGGGCAAATGGTTCCGGATGTTCTGTCCATCTTAAGTGAACATGCCCGTCAATAGGGCTGATATATTTAATAGCGACCATGCTTTTTTATGGAAAGAGAATATAAAAATGTATATTGCTACTCTGCATAGATGAAAGTCGCGCAATCTTTGAAAATAGGTAACGTTGTTGTAAAGAACCGTCTTTTTCTGTCGCCAATGGTAGATGTTACGGACTTGGCTTACAGATTATTATGCAGAAAGCAGGGAGCTGGAATGGCATATACCGAAATGATTTATGTTGATGCTATTTTACATGAAAATGCAAGGACGAAGAGTCTGATGAAAACATGCAAGAAGGATTCTCCTTTGGGATTGCAGGTTACTGGAAACAGTGTTCGAGAGTTTCAGAAGTTTGCAAAATTGGATGAATTACATAATTATGATTTAGTGGATATTAACTGCGGATGTCCAAGCATCAGAATTACAGGCAATCAGGCAGGAAGCTATTTGCTGCGCAATCCGGGCAAAATTGGAGAGATGATAAGGATTCTGAAAGATGCAGGCCATACTACAACTGCAAAGATAAGGCTTGGGTACAAGAAGAATAATGCTCTTGCGGTTGCAAAAGAGGTTGAGAGAGCAGGAGCTGACTTGCTTACTGTACATGCCAGGATGGCTAATCAGGGCTCTTCTGTAGCTGCTGACTGGAAATGGATTGCAAAGATTAAGAAAGAAATTGGAATGTCTGTAATTGGAAACGGGGATGTATTTTCAGGCAAAGATGTTGAGAAAGCATTGGATGTATGTGATGGGGTTATGATTGCGCGTGGAGCTATAAGAAATCCGTTTATTTTTAGGGAAATTTTAAGATATTTTAAGACGGGCAAGGAGAAGGAAATTGGAAGGATGGAAAGGATTTCTGCTTTTAAGGAATATCTGAATCTGGCTAAGAAGCATGATGTTATTGATATGGGAAGGATAAAATATCTTGGTTCTGCGTTCATGAAGGGATTTCCGGGGGCCGGAAAGATTAGGGCAGAACTAATGCAAAAAAGAGATGATGGAAGAATAAATGAATTTTTATCGTCGCTGAAATGAAATCGCTCGCAATCTTTAAAAAGCTATTTTTCTAAAAAATCAAGATTTTGAAGAGGAGGCAGACTAATAGGTTAATGATTATTACAGAAAAGGCAACTCAAACTCGTAGGTAAGGATTGCCTTTTCCGGTCTAAAAAGACAATGTTCTTAGTAACTGTAAGTTTAAATAAATTTTCAAACCCTTTTCCTGGCAAGCTTGGGGCAATGGTAAGGACCGGACTGACCTTTGCGTTCCTTGTCCTGATGGTATCCTTTCTTTATTTTATCAGTTATCTGATATCTTTCAAGCTTGGGTTTTAGAAAGTTTTAAATAAGCGTTTTCTAAATGCTGGAATGGAAAATTCAGGAGATGAAGATGATTCGAACAATAGACTTGCCCGCGGTGCATCCGGAAATAATTGCCGCGACTTCTGCTATTGTTGAGATAAGATTCACAGGCAAAAAGCCGATTGGGATTTTTGCAAATATCCACGGGGCTGCGCTTGTTGACAGATTTCTTTCAGGATATGTGAATCTGCATAATCTTCTGAGCCCTTCGGAGAGACCTACATTCGGCCAATGCGGTGACTTGCTTGAGTCCCTTGAAGGGAGGGCAAGAGAATTCAGCATGGGAAATAATCCAAGAATAATGAGGACCTATGATTTTATTTTTGTTCCTGAAGATTCGCGGGCATTCTACCAATCTGGCCTTGAGGGAGGCCTGAATCTTTTCTCGGAGATGCATCTCCGCGAGACCTTTCCTGTTAAGCTGGGTTATTCGCTGGATGGGGAATTTGTCAATCTTCGCCAGGCCGAAAAAATAAGCAGTCCAAGATTGAAGGCTCTCCCAAGAATTGATGAAAAAGGGTATGTCAGAAACCCTTAAAATATCTTCTTTCTTATCATATAATGGCTATTGAACTCTATAATACATTATCCAGGAAAAAAGAGGCGTTTAAGCCTATAAAAAAAGAGGTCAGGATGTACTCGTGCGGACCTACCGTTTATTCATGGCAGCACATAGGAAACATGAGGGCTTATGTGTTTGCAGATATTTTGAGAAGGGTAATAGAGTATAATGGGTACAAAGTAAAGCATGTGATAAATGTCACTGATGTCGGCCATCTGACTTCGGATGCTGATGAAGGCGAGGATAAGATGGAACTGGCTTCTGAAAAAGAGGGCAAGACTGCGGGAAAGATTGCGCAATTTTATTTTCAGGAATTTGAAAAAGATGTCAGAAAGCTAAATATTGAGGCTCCATGGAAATGGGCCTGGGCGACAAAACATATCAAAGAGCAGATTGAATTGATTAAGAAACTGGAAAACAAGGGATATACATACAAAACTAAGGATGGAATATATTTTGATTCCAGAAAATTTAAGGATTACGGGAAACTTGCCAGGCTGAATATCAAGGAATTGAGAGCTGGCAAAAGGGTAGATGTTGGAGAAAAGAAGCACAAGACAGATTTTGCCTTGTGGAAATTTTCCCAGGAAAAAAGGCAGCAGGAATGGAAATCTCCCTGGGGCGTCGGATTTCCTGGATGGCATTTAGAGTGCAGCGCAATGGCCATGAAATATCTTGGAAACACACTCGATATCCACACAGGGGGAGAGGACCATATTTCTGTGCATCATACCAATGAAATTGCGCAGTCAGAATCAGCTACAGGAAAGAAGTTTGTTAATTACTGGATGCATAATGGATTTTTAGTGGATGAAGAAGGCAGGAAGGTAAGCAAGAGCAAAGGTGGCTTGTATACTATAACTGAATTGGAAGAAAGAGGGTATAAGCCAGAACATTTCAGATACCTTCTGTTGTTAACTTATTATAGGAAGCCATTGCATTTTTCTTTGGAGAATTTAGATGCTGCCAGAAATGCGTGGGAACGCATCAACAGGAAAGTGATTGAGCTAAGAAAAGAAAAACATAAGGGTGTTGACAGGACGAAAGAGTATGGGCTTGAATTTTTGAAGGCGGTGAATGATGATTTGAATACAGCAAAGGCTCTTGATATTTTCTGGAAGGCTTTAAATGACTTTGATTTTACTCCAGGCAGGAAGATAGTTCTGCTTGAGAAGTTTGACAGAGTTTTAGGATTAAATATTAAAGGAATGAAAGAAAAGAAAGTAGTAGTTCCTGCTGAAGTCAAGAAACTTTTGGAGCAGAGAGAACAATTGAGAAAGCAGGGAAAATTTGCGCAGGCAGATATATTGAGGCAGAGAATCTTGGAACTTGGATACACTGTCGAAGATAAACCCAAAAGTTCGGTTTTAATAAAAAATTCCTCCTAAATGGTAGGAAAAACAAAGACTATTTAAATGATAAATGCATAATATTTTCATTAAAAGGAGGTAAAAACTATGCCAAAAAAAAGAGGCAATAGAGGGCTAGGTGGATGGGCTTTTCTTATAGGTGTCATCCTAGCGGTTGTTCTCGGCTTCCTGGGCCTGCTTGATGCAACATGGACATGGATTCTTGTTGTCATTGGTTTGATAGTAGGTTTCTTGAATGTGGCTGATGATGAGACGCATCCTTTCCTGATTGCAGGTGCTGTATTAATCATTGCCAGCGCATTTGGTGGCGAGGCGATAAACGCGGTTCCTTTACTGGCTAACGTGTTGCAAGCCCTATTGTTGATCTTTGTTCCGGCTGTAGTGATTGTTGCTATAAAGCATACATTCACGATGGCTAGACACTAGAATTTATTTTTCTTTTTAGCTATTTGTTCTTTTTCTTTTTTTATTATTTATTCAAAGAAAGAATTCCCGTTGTTATGAAGACGACTACAATTATCAGGAATGCAAAAGTCTTTTCAGCAATATCCAGAGAAGCAATGGAATAATAGGCTGCCA
>MNVZ01000019.1 GCA_001872315.1 Candidatus Pacearchaeota archaeon CG1_02_39_14
AGAAAGATGCCTTCCCCCGATTTTTCAGGCTTCGGCTCAATTCCAGGAAGAGAGCCAGTTATAACTTCAAAAGAATTGATAAAATTAGGGGAGAACTGAACATTGCCCTCTCCTGATCCGTCCGGAACCGCCCTGAAAAGCAAGCCAACATTTTTAACATCCGTCCCTTCTTTAGGTATGCTTATCTGGAGCTCTATATCCCTATATTCTCCTGCAGAAATCTCATAAATTACTTGAGGATTAAGGATTCTCGCAATTTCTTCCCCCTCGATAACAGAAACTTCCACTTTACTCGGAGAATCAGAAAGAGTATTGTAAATTTTTATGATGGTAATCTCTGTCTCTCCTGCTGCAATATAAAGGGGATTAGCTTTATGATATTCACTTGATACCCCAAACCCCGCGCTTGCCGGATAGATGAACATTATAAGAAGCGCAAAAAGCACAAGGATTCTTTCATTCATAACAGAAATAAAGCAGGGGATTATTAAAACCTTACTTCCTTGCTTTCAAAACAGCAAAGATTATAATAATAAGGACTATTACTGCTGCCAGAACCCAAATCCAAAAATTTGAGCCCTCTCCACTACCAAGCTGTTCAGAGGTTCCTTCAACTACAATAACCGGGAAAGAACTTTCAATGTTCGTCTGGAAATTAACACTCTCTCCTCCCTCCCCCTCTGAAACTGATTCAAATAAGACTTTTACATTATATTCTGTCCCAACTGGAGTTCCTTGAGGAACAGAAACTCTTACATTAACCTGTCCAGTTGCTGAAGTTGAAACCTCATAAATATTTTCTGATAAGGAAGCAACTTCAGAGCCCTCCAAAAGGATGGCCTCAATTGTCAAATCACTCCCTCCATTATCTTGAATCACAAAGAAGGTATCAATACTTTCTCCTGCCCGTATTTCCAAAGGCCTTTCAGAATAATATTCAGAAGTAACTCCAAATCCGTCAGCAATCACTCCTGCAGCTAATACAACGAGTGCAAATACGAGCATTGCTCCTTTCATTTTATTATTGCTTTTCATTTTATACTATTGTTATAGCCCACTGATTCCCAGTTGCTGATGTTGAATAACCCTGTCCCGGATTCAGATTGAGGCTGCTTAGTGAAGGATATATGCAGAAGTACATATTATCCTGATTATTTCCAGGCAAGCCTCTTGGAACGCTCACCCCAGGAACTGTAACAGGAACCCCCTGTGAAAGAGCAACTGCCTGCGCAGGAACATCACATTCTGCAAGAGGATCTCCTCCGGTATTGCCGCTTGCGCTAAAGTTACTTGCAGGAATCTGGTCTTCAGGATTAGCGCCGGTCCCATTAAGTCCATATCCGGTTACAGAAACCGAAAGGGCTGCATTTCCAAGATTGGTTAAAAGGAAAGGGTTCGAGTCTGACAGCTGATTTGAATCAACAAGGCTTATACCTGCCCAGTTAACATTTCCAGCGTGGCTGATTTCCCTATACAAAAGATATTGGAAGGTTCTTTTGGTATCAACAGCAAGATTAGCAGAATTATCTTTGATACTTGCATTGACTGTCCACGTCCCGGGCTCATAATAATACTCCATATCAGCATTACACGAATAGTTCTTCTGGGTCACAGCACATCCACTGCAGGTTGGTGCAACACCGCAAGTGCCTGCCAAAGCTGTCCCTCCAGGACCCCTATATCTCATTCCTGCGCTCGCATCATTCAAATCCCCTGCCCCATTTAGGTCCTCAGCAATAAAAGAGACTCTAGTAACAGTAGTTCCTCCCCCTCCTCTTGGAGAAACAGTCCCGTGAATATTAAGGACATCACCTGCAACATTGCTAACGAAGACAATAGTTGGAGCAACACTCTCAACAGTAACCCCGACATCAACAGGTCCCTGTCTCACATCCTTCTTAAAAAAGTCAAAAAAGCCAGCCGAAGCCGAGCCCATCAGGACAACTACAGAAACAAGAGCCACCGCAAAAAAAACTAATGCCTTCACCATCTTTATGTTTTACACAAAGCTTGGGTCTTTATAAATATTTTTATTCAATGGAGTTTATTTCTTTTTTTCTTCTGCGCCCTCGAATTCAGTGTCCACACATTCTTTGAATCCCTGCCAAGAACTTCTGCGATTTCATTATTTTTTCTTCCTGCTTTTTTCAGGTAAAATACAACTGACTCAAGGACACTCAACCTATTATCAGCAAAAATCCCGACTGGAACTCCTTCGCCCTCTTCTGTCTTCAATTTTACCTTAACCTTTTTCCTGGAGTTCATGTAATTATTCCAGACAGTTCTTTGGTCTCTGCCTATAAGTTTTGCAATTTCGCTGAATCTCTTTCCTTCATCTTTGAGATACCTGCACAAAGCTTCGGCCGGGCTGAGCTTGCTTCTGAATATTGATATGGGAACAAGCAATTCAGGCTTTTCATTCAGTCTTGATTTGAGAATTTCTAAAATCTCCTCATTTGACAGAGAACTAATTGCTTTCTTCAGGTCTTCTTTTCTTATTGAAACAGGAACAACGAATATGATATTTATCCACCCTACAACAAGAGCAAAAATTATCTCCCATGGGAAAGTTCCTTGTCCGGAAGTTGAGTAAACCTGGGAAGGAAGAGGAGAAGGCACATCTTCTGCACAATACCAAAGAGTTTCCTGGCCTGCATTTCCCTGCCCTGTATTAATTGAATTATTCCCCCTCGGTATGCTGGCCTCCGCAATCAGAATATTTTCCCCTTCTATCAGCCCATTCCCCTCGCACTGATTTAAAACATTAACACTGAATCCACCTGCAGGAATAAAGTAATTGGGGTCGCTAAGCCCTATAAGATGTGAGCTGTTTATGTGAATTAAACTGATATCAAGATTTCCCGAATTATTCAGCAGCATGCTTGTGCTTGCAAGATTGTTCTGGCTTCCAGGAGCCAGGCTGTCCCATCCTATGCCTGAATTATGAACAACATAAAACATTCCATTAAGAACAAAATTTTCAGCATGAATCGGTGAAATAGCTCCCTGATTGTCTTCTGCCCTTGCTCCGAGAAGCCATGTTCCAGGCTCATCAAAATACCAGATGTCAATGCTGCAGGAATAATTAGCTTCCGTCTGGCTTAAAGAATTGACAAATAAACATGTAGAGTTTTCCCTCTGCAAAGGATCTGAAGGTGGCCTTCCACCGGCATTCACATTTGTTATGTCCTGCCATCCATTTCCATCAGAGGCAATAACACTGAAGGTCAATCTCTTCAGGCCCGCAGGAACAATATCCTGATTCCCTATATTTGAAATATCAACAACGACAGGATTCTGGTTAGCAAATGATCTTTCAGCAATACTATACTCACTGAAGCCCGTGACATTGAACCTGACAGTTTGCGCATTCAAAGACGTATGATTTCTGCAGTTCTGGCACGACAATCCGTCCTTTTTCACCTCTGGATCCTGGAAGCTGCCAGGCATATCACTTAAAGTTACATTGGCAGGAGAGTTCAGTATTGCCAGGCTTCCTGCAGGATTCACATAGGCATAGTTCCTGCTTATTTCAGAATTCCCCCCTATATTTCTGAAAGTTAGAGGGTTTGGAGTCAGCTGGTTTATCCATCTTATTATTCCTCCCCCAACCGACTTGTTTGATATTTCCAAGAGGAGTTTTGTTCCATAACTTGTTGTTCCTAAATCCTCAAAGCCATAGGTATAATTCAGGGTCAGAAGCCCTGTTCTTCCAAATCCTAAAGTATTATAGCCCGGAGCTAAATTCAATCCCGAATTAGTTATGTTGATAAAGTCGTTCTCAATGTAAATATTCCCGGCGCTTCCCGGGGGGATTTCAAAATTCGCTGCATCCCCGCCATGCACATCAATCAATGATGCAGAAGAATTATAAAGAGATACATTTCCCCCATTGCCTCCTCCTGATGGTTCTCCAAAAGCTATAATCTCTTCAACATTTGAATTTACCAGGATTATGTTTCCGGCATCCTGCCCTATAGCGGAGCCAACAGAAGAGCCTACAGTAGTCGCAAAATTCAGGATATCAATATTTCTTAAAGTGAGGTTGTATACACTCATTTTAGAAAGGTTCACTCCTACACTTCCCGGAGAGTTATCGCCTGTAATAGTAAATCCTGAACCATCAAGAATAACATTGTCTGCCAGGAAATTAAGACAGGTGCCTTGGGCGTTAATGCTCTGGTTAAGATAAAATGTCCCTGAATAGTTTATTGTGGAACACATGTCAATCAGGCTGGCATTGAAGAAGAAATTAATTTTTTCTGTATTGTTATATCCTCCTTCATTGTCCCATGCATAAATCCTGAACTCATGATTTCCAGTAGTCAGAAAAGGATGATAGGCTGTGTATTCGAGATTATTGCCTGTGGACATTGTAAAGTTATTTGCCCCCCCATTAAGGGTGTAATTGACTGTAAGCCCATTATGATTCAGAGTGATATTAAATAACATGGGCAAATCACTTGCAGTATAGGTAGCTGGCTCTGGAGAGGTGATATTGACTCTCAAGTCAGGAACAAAACCATCATCAGCGATTAACTGAATATCATCTACTGCACAGGTTCCTCCATTAGATATTGCCTGGCAGCTGAATCTAAGGATAATCCTGTCAGAAAAAGAAATAACATTGTGTAAAACAAATATTCTGTTAAGTCTTGAATTTGTTCCTCCATTCCCTGGAAGAGTTGCAAATATTCTTTCATCAGTTCCGTTGCCAACATACAAAGTTACATTAGAAGTTGCGGGAGCATTCGCAATTACATAAGTCAGATTTACATAGACCGAAGTGTATGTTCCAGTTGGGGAAATTACCTGTCTTCCCATGTCTTTAGCACATCCTGTCCCACAGGAGTTCAGATTTGTTGCACATCTGTTGTCTCCAAGAAGATTCATAACACTCCATGCTCCCTGCCACTCGCTCATTTCCTGGCAGTTCTCCGAAAAAATTTCCTCCGGAGCAAGAGAAACAACATCTCTCTGAAAAGGGAAGAGTGCAAAAAAAATCAAAGCAAAAGATGCAATAAGAAGAAATGCAATCGCAATTGGAAGAACCTTCAAATTAAATTTAAATTGTCTTTGTTCTCCCTTGTTCTCCTTAATTTTTCCAAGCTTATAATTGTAGAAGTCAGAATAATTTTTGTATTTCAAAACCTGCCGATTGTAATGGTCCATCCACTCTTCAATGGTTTTGTTTTCAAGAAGCACGGAGAGCGAGCCAATATAGTTTCCATAAGTAATCTCTCCCCTTTTATATTTCGAATGAATTTCTTCTGCTTTGGTCTTCTTTTCTCTCTTTGCCTGTTCAAGAAGACGAATCATTCTATCCAGTTCAGATACTTTTCTTTCTATCTCCTCTCTTTTGCCAGACATTTGAATCAACTAATAATACTTAATTTGTATTAACTTTAACTTATAAACATTTCTATTTTAAGTATAAGACTCATAAATTTACTTAATATGTATTAAATAATACTTAATAATGCGTATCCCAGATAAACTTCTTTTAATATACCTTAAACGCCCTTTTCCCGTTGTGAAAGGAGGGTAAAGCGTAGGGAACCTTGGTGCCCTCGCGCGCGTTCGGCGCTACGCGCCTCACTCTGGATTCCCGGAACAAATTATTTAGGCAATTTATAAAATCAGGATGCAAGGTTACAAAGAGTCACTCTCATCCGCATATCTCTCCAAAACCATCAGGGGCTTCTCCTCACTACCGAACAAAATTTTCCTGCCCAACAGCATAAAAACAAAATGCATCAAAGATAATTAAAGATTTAGATGCTAAATTTCTATTATCTTCCCAGCCCTTCCGACATTGATAACTCTCGTCCCAAAAATTGTCTCTTCCATCCCGGATGCCTCATGGATATGCCCGTGCAATAACACATCAGGCTTGAATTTCTTGATAGCTTTTCTTATTGCATCGCTTCCCTGTACTCCTGAAAATTCTGACTTGCTCCCCTTTGGATGCATATGGGTAAGCATTACTTTTCTCTCAATCCCTTTCAATCCAGAATGCGCTTTTTCCAAAGTGTCCATAATCTCCTTGTCGCTTACACTTGACCTGGGCCCGACATCTATCGCCCCTCCAGCCCCAAAAAATCCGACGCCTTCATACTGCGCAGAATATCCATGTATGTTACTCACTCCATAGACCTGGGCAAGAAAATCAACTGTTGCAAAATTATCCCAATTCCCAGGTAAGATTAGTACTTTCTGTCCTTTGTCCTTGAAAGGCTTTATCAGGCCTTTTGTATCAACAAATCCAGTTATATCCCCGCATAACACAACAAGATCCACTTTCTCTTTTTCTGCTTTCTTAGCCAGTTCCTTGGCAAGCTTGCTGTCCCCATGCAAATCAGCGGCAGCGAGTATTTTCATCTTTCTGTAAGGCAAAAGGCATTTTTAACCATAACGCCTTAATCTTCCCTAATCCTCCTTTCTAAATGCCTGACGACTATTTTTCTCGCACTTCCTACTATTTGGGCCGCCCTTTGCGGGGTAAGCCCTACCTCCTCGGCAATCTGGGCATAAGTCATATTCATAAGATATTTTTTTAAAAGAAAGTCTCTCTGAACATCAGTTAACATTCCTTTCTCAACCCCATAGACAACATCCTGAAAGAATCTTCTTTCCTCTTCACTGGCTGCTGCCTCAACTGAATTTCTGGCCCTATAATCCCTTTCATAATCCGAGCCATTGATATTTTCATGGTCGTTCATATTTCCAGAAAAAATCCTTCTCACAAAATAAACCGCGTCTTTAAACCTCTTCTCAGTAATCTTGGTTTTTAACTCTCTATCTAAAGAATCATAAAAATCATCTCTCGCAGGGCTAACTTCATTTTCATCACACCAAGAGATATATTTTCTTAAGCTTGGAATCAAAGGAAAAACATCAAAAGGGGGCCTGATAGATTTTATTCCATCACGGGCTATCGCTCTCCTAACTTTTGCTTTTATCTTATGAATTGCGTAAGTAGAAAACCTTGTTCCTTCAAGAGGGTTATAGCTGTCTACTGCCTCAACAAGGCCTACATTGCCTTCCTGAATAAAATCAAGAAGAGGAACTCCTCTTCTCTTAAACTTTTTAGCAATGCTGTGCACAAATCTAAGGTTTGACTCAATAAGCCTTTGCCTTGCCCTTTCATCCCAGTAAAACAAAGCAAGGCTGCCAAGTTCAATCTCTTCCTTCCGGGTAAGCAAATTGCTCTTTCCAACTCCCCTCATATATAGGGAAAACCCATTAATTTCAGGTTCATCCATAAAGTCCAAATTTTAATCTATTTTTAAATTTACTTCTTTTAAGTAGGAATCAAAAAAACGGTAACTGTAAATTAACTACTTACTTAGATAACAAAACCACAGAAAGATTTAAAAGCAATATACCGATTGAGATATATATAACGGGACACATATAATAGAAAATGAAAGACAATTTTGACGTATTCTTCAGAAGAAAACCGGCACTAATGCTAGTTGCCCTGAAAAAGCTGAACAGAGCAAGATACGGAAGTATACTCGCAAAAGAAGTCGATTGTACATACTCTCATGCTGTTAAAATACTTCAGACATTAGAAAAGTTAGGTCTTGTGGTCTTTGAGAAAAAAGGAAGAATAAAGCTTATCAAACTGACAAAAAAAGGGACAGAAGTAGCTAACGACATAGAGAATATTAAAAAACTTATCAGTTAAACTGATATATTCAAAAAGAGGATAAATGCCATACGAAACACTTGCTTTCACATTAGATTTAGTGGGAAAGGTTATGCTCGGTCTCACTGTATTTCTTGTACACAACAAAGTAGTTAAGGAAAAAGGCATAGATAAAATAGTTCTGGCAGAGATAAAGCATGAAAAATATCTAAGTCTCATTGGAATACTTTTAATGATTCTTGGATACCTGTTTCACTTTCTTCCTTAATATTTTTAAACTAATAAAAAAGAAACCTTTTATGGAAAAGTGCCAAAGAGGATTAAGACTAATTGATTGTGTAGAACTAAGAGGAGTCACAAGAGTGCTTAAAGGGGAACCTGCTGAAAAACATAAAGAGATTGAAGCCATGATACAGAGGGGAACAATAGCCCCAATGAGATATTTATTATATGATTTACAAAGAATCAATTCTGCTTATAAATCTATAAATCCCCTCTACATGTGAAACTCCTGATTTTAATAATAATTCTCTGAATCTTGAGTCCAGTTTAAGTCCTAACTCCTGACAGATACTCCTGACAGATTCATGCATCTTCTGACCTCTTTTGTCAAAATCAGTGAGGATACAAACTTTAACTTTATTTGAAATCTTGGAAGCAATCTCCTCAATTCTCTCCCTTAAAGATACGCCTTCAGAATGGATTGCATAAACCCTTCTAAACCCAAGACCCTCAAGAGCAAGAACATCCTTCTTTCCCTCAACAATCACGGTATAGTCCCTGAATCTTTCAATCTCCTGTCTTAATTTCGCGTTTGATTCCATAAAAGTGTGATACCTTCCTTAACTAGCCTTCGCAAAATCTGGCTTTTCAAATAAATACTGCTCATCTGAACTGATAGCAAATCTATGCCTTCTCTCATTATGTCTGCTGTCAGGAACATAGAGGTTAAGCCTCATCCCTAAATCTGCCCCAAATCCTCCCTGCAAAATTGCCATCCCCTCCGGTATATTGAACAGGGAATATCTCAATGGAAATCCCTGGGACCCCGCGGAGCTATTTGCAAGATATTTGATAGTAACCACAAATTTTTCATAAATCCCTGCAATCCTGCCGCCTATTCCTGCAAACATCCGAGCATTTGCCTGGTGTGGAGAAAGATATCCAATATTGCCTAAAGGCATGCCTGCAGGGTTCAGTTCCGAGTCATTTTCAAATCCTTCGAGCGCCTCTGTGAAAAAATCAATGACCTTTCCATATAATCTTCTTCCGTTCATAAACATCCTAAGGCCTTTAGTCAGGTTGGGTTTCCGTGAATCCTTCCATGCTCTTGTTGCTTCAAAAAAATCCACCTTCCCCTCTATCCCGAACCTTATCAGATCCCTGTCGCCACTCAAGGTTTTGGACCTGTGGCCTGCATAACCTACATTTTTCTCATCCGTCGGGCCGAGTACAAAAGCAGAACCCGAATCAGAAGCAAGCACGGCAACATCTCTTCCCTCTGTCCTGAAATCTGCCACTCTGCTAAGAGTATCTGCACCAATGACAAGAACGTGGTCTTTCCCAAAGTATCCTGATTTAACAGCCATATCCCCTAAGAACAAAGCAGAGTTCACGCCCTGGCATCCCCCGATGACATCAGTTATCAAAGTCTCTTCCCCAATCAGTGAAGGGTATCTGCGGATTAATTCGGCATGGATTCCTGAAACCCCTGTCGGAATAATTGTCTCGTTTGTATTTGTTGCAAAAAATATCGCCCTGATTCTTCTTGGTTTGTCGATTCTCTCTATCGCGTCAACAGCTGCCTCAACCCCGAGAGTATAATTGTTTTCATCCGGGTCTGCAATCCTTCTTTCCCTGATTCCAGTACGGGAATAAATCCAGTCGTCACTTGTTTCCATAAGGTTTGCTAAATCACTGTTTGTAACCCTGTTCCTCCCCAGGCTTACCCCAACAGACTCGATGACTGTGCTACTATTTGGCATACAATTCTTCAATTTTCTCGTATAAAAATATATCTAAGAAGAAATGTGTTCAAATCCATATAAGAAATGGCCCCGATGGGATTCCTGAAGCTTCGTGAGAAGCGAAGGCCAGCGAATCGAAGATTCGTGCAGTGTTCAAATTCCTGATTAAATGGCCCCGATGGGATTTGAACCCACGACACCTGGATTAAGAGTCCAGTGCTCTGGCCAGACTGAGCTACGGAGCCATAAACTTCCTTACGGAAATTCATGATAGAGATAAAAGAAAACCCTTTAAAAAACTTAGCTAAGCTCTACCTGTACTCTCTCCAGGTATGCTCGCATTTTGTGCACTTATAGAACTTAGTCTCAGACTCGTCTGCCGCCCTAGTCTGCATTGTCCAGAAATATGATTCCTTATTCTTGCACTTTGCGCATTTATGATTAACAATTGGATAGGTATTAAGTTTCTTCTCATCAATGATTCTAATCCCTTCCTTTTTCTCTATATTTTCAGAAGACTGTATCTTGAACTTGCCCTTTGGCTTATACCCACATTTAGCACAAGCAGCCTTATTGTTGTCGGCCATAACAATCATACTACCGCATTTTGGACAAAATTCCATTTTATGAGAATCCTGTTCCGTGCCTTTTAAACTTTATTAATGTTTCTGTTAACGACAGAAGCCTCTCTCTCCCTCTGTCCGCGTTCCCTCAAAGAATATCAGCTTCAGCCATCCAAGCCCCGGAACTCTGGCTACCGATTTTCCAATAACCTGTTCTTCGTCAATATCCTGCTCGACAGCCAGCTGCCCTGCATTATTATCTCCTTTCGTCGACAGAGGGTTTTCAGATACAAGCCTGTGGATTATAGGATTCCTCAAGCCTGCCTGAAAGACGACAACATCTCCAGGATTATAATCTCCTCTTCCCCACAGTAGAATGATATCTCCCTTATTCAATCCGTTCTTAAAAGAAAACTCTTCAAATTCTGCCTTGTCTATTCTTCTGTTCTTATACCACGCCTCATTCTGCTCCCACCAATTGTCAAAATCAGTATTGTGGTACATGCTGCAGCTCTCAATAACAACAAGAGGAAGAGGAGTAGCAGTAACCAAGCTCATTGCAGGAAAGAATACAAACTTGATGATTAAAAAAGCCAGCACTAAAGAAACAAGCCAGCTCTGCCACGTATCCTCGTTAAGAAACTTCCAGAATCTTTTCGCCCCGTCTTTTATGCCAGCCATATACAAATTAGTTTTGAGGTTATTTAAAAGTTAGGAAAAATACATTCTGCAATTGGCGAGCTTTTTGACAGATGACAAAGCGGACAATAAATATTCTTCAATCTTACTTCTCCAGCACAAGCAAAACATTTAAATACTTTAAGTATATACAACAGGTATACACTAAAGATGATAACTAAAACATGGTTGCTGGAACTCCTAGAAACCCGCTGGAGGTTTGTAACATGAAAGACATATTTGACGCAACGATTTTATGTAAGGAATGTAATAAGGCAATGACAAGCAAGATAGTTGAAAGACCGGGCGCCGCATTGAGAGCAGTTCAATGCCCTGAATGTAAGGAAATCATATTCCACCCTGGCGATATAGAAAGATACAAGCAATTTAACTCATTAAAGGGAAAGACTTATAATGTTAAGCTTCGGGTTGTAGGAAACAGCCATGCAGTCAGTATACCCAAAGAAATAGTTGATTTTATCCAACAGCAGGAAAAAATTATGGATGATATGGTACGTTTATGCTTTGATGACATGCACAAAATAAGCTTGAGGTTTGGAGAACAATGATGGTAGAACAAATAAAACTTAAGGTAATGGAATCCCTTCAGGAAGATGCCTACAAAGGCATAGCAAGAATTGACACAGAAATAATGCAGGGCCTAGGGCTAAGAAGGGGAGATATAATTTCTATTAAAGGAGAAAGGGAAACAGTTGCAATAATTGACCGCTCTTATCCCGCTGACGTCGGAGAGGGAATAATAAGGATAGATGGATTGATAAGAAGAAATGCGAAGACAAGCATAGGGGAGCAAGTCACAATCTCAAAAGCCAAGATAAAGCCCGCAAAGAAAATCTCTATCGCTCCTGCACAGCAGGGAGTTATGATACAAGGCGACCCTGAAATGTTCAAGAACGGACTTTTAGGAAGAGCCGTAACAAAGGGAGATGTGATTTCCCTAGGTGGTACAAAAAGAAGGCAGGATCTTATGGGTGAAGAGATGCCTGATATTTTCGGCGATTTAACAGAGTTATTTGGAAATTTTAGGTTTTCGGGATTCCAGCAAATTAAATTTATAGTGGTTTCAACTTCTCCCGGGCAGCCTGTCGTAATAACAGAAGATACAGAAGTTGTTCTGAATTCAAAAGCCGTCGATGTCACGGAAGAAGCAGTTCCTGATGTGACTTACGAAGACATAGGCGGGTTACAAGGAGAGATAAAGAAGATAAGAGAAATGGTAGAGCTTCCATTAAAGCACCCTGAAGTGTTTGACAGGCTTGGGATTGAGCCTCCTAAAGGAGTTCTTCTTCATGGGCCGCCAGGAACAGGTAAGACTCTTTTGGCAAAGGCAGTTGCAAATGAATCAGAAGCAAACTTCATGCTCCTTAACGGTCCTGAAATAATAAGTAAATTCTACGGGGAATCTGAAAAGAAAATCCGTGACCTATTTGAAGACGCAGAAAAGAAAGCGCCTTCAATCATATTTATAGACGAAATAGATGCCATTGCTCCCAAAAGGGAAGATGTCCAGGGAGAAGTTGAAAGGCGTGTTGTCTCACAACTCCTTACAATGATGGATGGGTTGAATGCAAGAGGAAGAGTTATAGTCATAGGCGCCACAAACCGTGTAAATTCTCTTGACCCTGCATTGAGAAGACCAGGAAGATTCGACAGGGAACTTGAAATTTCAGTCCCAGACAAAGCAGGCAGGTTAAACATCCTGAAGATTCACACGAGAAATATGCCCCTGAAGAAGAACGTGAAGCTTGAAAATCTTGCTGCAAAAACCCACGGCTTTGTCGGAGCGGATTTGGCATCTTTAGCAAAAGAGGCTGCAATGAATGTTTTAAGAAAACTTCTTCCAGATATAAGAATGGACCAGGAAGAGGCAATTCCCCAAGAAATCCTCGATAAAATGGTCATAGACGCAGAAGACTTTGAGGAAGCACTTAAGGTTGTCCGACCATCAGCGATGCGTGAAGTGCTCGTTGAAACCCCAAACGTTTCATGGGAAGATATTGGTGGGCTGCAGGCAATAAAGCAGTCGCTGAAAGAGTCTGTTGAGTGGCCCTTGAAAAATCCTGAAAGTTTCCAAAGGCTTGGCATAAAGCCTCCAAGAGGACTCTTGTTATACGGCCCTCCTGGAACAGGTAAAACTCTCTTGGCAAAGGCAGTTGCAAAGGAATCGGAAGCAAACTTCATACAAGTCAAAGGGCCATCTCTATTGTCTATGTGGGTAGGAAAATCAGAAGAGGGAGTAAGAAAAGTATTCGAAAGAGCAAGGCAGGTTGCTCCATGCATAATCTTCTTTGATGAAATAGATGCATTGGCAGGAAAGAGGGGAATGGACCACGGGACAAAAGTCACGGAGCGTGTCTTAAACCAGATGCTTGCTGAAATGGACGGAATAGAAGACCTGAAGAGTGTAATGGTTATTGCAGCAACAAACCGTCCTGACCTTCTGGATTCAGCCTTGTTGAGGCCGGGAAGATTCGACAGAATTCTTCTGGTAGATGTCCCTGATGCCGAATCAAGAAAGAAAATACTTGAAATACATATCAAGAATATCCCACTGGACAAGTCAGTCAAGCTTGATGTTCTCGTCAAGAAAACAGAAGGCTTTGTCGGTGCAGACATTGAGAACCTGTGCAGGGAAGCGGCATTAAATGCATTGAGAAAAGATATGAATTCAAAAACAGTCACAATGGATGACTTTGATGAGGCATTGAAGAGGGTAAAATCATCCGTATCAGAGAACACAGCGCAAAGATACAAGAAGATTGAGGAACATTATCTTAAGCCCGCAAAAGCAGGTGTCCAAGGACCGATTTACACAGGATAAAGAGAACAATATTTTATACTAATTTTTTCTATTCTTTTTGTTCTTAACTTTCTTATTCGCACTTGCTACTTTCCTCTTTGATTTTCTTCCCTTTACTTTGATGATTATAAGTATTATGATTGCAACAACTAGGATTCCCACAAAAAGCCATACAAGAACATTGACTCCCCCGATATAAGGAGAAAAGTAAGTCCCTTCAACAACACTGAAAGGATTGGCGCTGGTTGCTATCTTTCCATCTGAATCTGTAAGTCTGACAGCAAAAACATACTCTCCTAAAGGCAGGTCCCTTGGCAGGTTGAACTTCCTGTCAATATCATTTCCTCCGTTCACTCCGATGGTTTCTTCCTCAAGTATTAGCTCATTGCCGTCGAAGTCCCTTACAAAATATTCAAGCTTGACATCAACCATCTCAAAGTCCCCTATATTGATAAGAGAAATTCTTGCCCTTAATGGCTCTCCTTTAACAAGCTCATCCTTTACCAAACTTGACCTGACATCAAACAAAGGCTCCCTATCCAAGACTTCAAGGATTACATTTACACTCTTAGTCAATGAGCCTGCTTTAACATTTATTTTCCCTGTGTATATCCCCGGAATTTCATCTTCAGATGCAAAAAAGTCAACGTTTATCTCATTCCCCTTCCCTCCTGGAAGAGTCAGGCTCTCCTCACTCAAAGCAACAAACTCTGAAATTTCATCAACACTTAATGCAACCGAAAGAGGGCTTGCAAGAGGGTTATTTATCACAAAGCTTTCCCTCTGTCTCTCGCCCTGCTTAATCTTGATATCAATTAAATCCTTGTCAAGAGTAAAAGTTGCCCCACCCCCGCCTCCACCACTTTCTGAAGAGCCCCCGGTGCTTCCCCCTGAAGAGCCCCCATTGACAGTCCCATTATAATAAACATTTTCTTCCGTGCTGTCATTTGAAATAAATAAAGCAAACCTCAAATCCAGCTCTCCTGAATGGCTGATATTGAAAAGGCTCCCGGAACCAGTTATGCCCTGTTGGTTGTTGTCTATCCTTGACTCATAAACACTTAATATGCTATTTCTTGTGCTTGACCCTTTTGTGGTACTCGCTCCATCACTGGCAAGAAAATCAAAAAAAGTTATACTCCCTATGGTCCCTGTATAATCTAAATTAATCTCATAACTATAAAGATCAACAGCATTTGAAATGTCCACTCTCGCGAATGTATCATTTATCTCAACCAACGAAACAGAAACTGCCCCAGCAATCCCGGCATAAGCCACAGCAATTACAAAAGCAAAAGCCAACAACCTCTTTTCAAACATGAACAATACAAAGAAGCATATAATTTAAATCTTGTTGTTAAGGATTTAGATAGAAATTATATAGTGGACAAGTTGGCCAAGCATCCAGTACTCATCTTTTCTTCTGGCGGCGTTTTCTGCTTCTTTTACTTTCTTTAATCTTTCAGAATTTTCCAGCAGTTCTGGCTTTATATAATCCGCAAATATCCTGACGCCTGCTTTATAGATTATTCTATTAGAGATTTTTATTAGTTCCTCTACCTGAATAGGATTTAAAGGTCTTACTTTTTCTGCCTCTAACAAGCTTCCAACAGCGCTTCCGGGAGTTCTTACCATAGAGATCATATCATCTAAATTGCCTTGATGAGCAAATCTTAGGGATTTTCCTATGCTTGCTCCAATCACAAGAGAGATAAAAGTGTCTTCATCAGACAATTTCAAAAGCTCCCCGATAAACTCAAGAGGACTATCAGTCCAGTTGGCAACAGCATGGCAGACAATCAGCTTTTTCTTTCCTTCAAACTGGTTTATATGCCCTGAAAGAACATATTCCTCAAAACTCTTTTCTATGTATTCCACTCTTGAATCCTCTATGCCTAATTTTTTCTGGTTTAATTTTGCATCTTCAAGCAGCTGTCTGGATGGTTCAACCAAAACCGCTTTCATATCCCCATGTGTGTGCAATAATCCTAAAGTAACTGGGGCACTTCCCGCGCCTATATCTACAATCAATTCTATTTCCTGTTCTTCAAGAAATTTATTTAGGTCATCAGTCAGATTCTCAAATCTGATCTCCCCAAGCGGATTTGCATATATGCTGTCCAAAAAGACTTTTGGTTTTTTAATAAATATTTCTGAACTCATTCCATCTCCTTTTCTTTATCTATGAAATTACAATCAAAACCCATCCAAAACTAATCCTTCGATAAGTATTTATAAATTCCCCTCCCCAAGATAAGTAATGAAAAAAGAGCGATTAAATCTTTCAGAAACTCTAATCTCAACTATACCCAAAAAGTTTAGAAAATTTTAAATACTAATTCGGCCCTACAATCACATGGAAAACCTACAGACAAAAGTTGGTGAGGTTCCAATAGGAAAGGAGAGGCCCTTAGGCGAGGCAAGAGAAATTGAATCCCCTGCCGTCTATGAAGGTTTGACTCTCGTAGAATCTGCCAACTACGATGGAAAAACAAGTATCAAATACTGGATGTGATCCTAAGGAAATCCCTGAAAGCTGGGCAAGTAACTCAGTATTAAGATTATCTTTAGATGTTTCTTTAGTTTTTTTAGATAAAAAGAGAGAATTAATTTGTGAAAATTGCCTGAATCCGCCATTAAGATTTTTTGAAGATTACTTGGAACAACCTTGTGTTCCTGAAATTTTGGCCAATTGTCTTTGTGATTTAGGAGGAAAGACTAACCTAAAGGAAACCTCTTCTTTACTGGAAGCTTTCCAAACTTATGCAGTTTCTCTCTACGATCAAATAAGTGATGGTCATATAAGCAGAAACGGGGAGCCTACTGTTCTGGGAGCACATGGGATAACAGAGACACTAAGAGTTAAGGATGCTTGTGAGCAGATATTTCGTAGGTTAGCAAGAGATTTGGAAGAACGAATACCGAATGCTGCAAAGATAGCTGAGGAGCAGTATGCTTTAACTCTAAGTGCAGATAAAATGAGAAATCTCCCAAAGATATTGCCGCCAAATGAAGCCATAGAACTTCAAAACCAATTAGCGGGTCTTCCTTCTGAAAAAATAGCGCATCTCTGTGAAGGAGATTTAGAGATTGTTACCCTATCAAGAACAACGGGATTAGCCCTATCAACAATCGATGATTTAATAGACTTAATCAAGTTGGAAGATCTGAAAGGCAGAAAAACAACCTTGCCCCTATCCTATTTACATCAATCTAACCCGTCCATCTTAAATGAATCTCCGGAGAAGATAGTTGAATATTTTTTGAATTCTGATGCTTTGAGAAGAACCTTGGATTACATACATAAAAACATTGAAAAATCCAGAAGAATTTTAAGGAGAAGAGACCCTAAACAACAAAGTATATTAATGAAATATAATGACGAGATAAGTCGCTACTTAGAAACACTTGAAAAATGATTGAAGATTTGAAAAAATATTTGAAAAAGAACAAGATAAACTTGATAATTTATGGCGAAACGCATGGATTTTTGGATGATTCTCAGATACAGGAAGAAATAATAAAAGTTTTCAATCCAACTAAATTCTTATATGAAATGCTAGAAGAAACAGAACTACTAACAGGAAAAGAAAAGAAAATATTTTTAAATAATCCCGACAATAAAGAATTTTCGCTAATCTCAACTTTTGGGGATCTAAAAAAAACAATTTTTCTTGCGAGCAAGTACAATTTACCAATAGTTGGAAATGATATTAAGAATATGGGGTGGGAAGATAAAAAAATTTTGGCAAAAAGCAAATTAACGAAAGAGGAATTAAGGATCGAGAAAGAAATAATTTTTAAGCGTGAAAAAAAACAAGCAGAAATAATAAGAAAAAATCTTAAAATGGGAGAGAAGGTATTTGCTACAACAGGAGCATTTCATCTAAGAAAAGATTCACCTCTTCTTAATCTTCAGGAGAATTATGTAATAATTTATCCTATTTATTCGGGAAATCAGTTGTTTGCCCCTCCCAAAAATTTTGATTCGAAAAAAGTTGGTTTGAAGATTAAGGTATTATATGGCAAAAAAAAGAATTAAACTGAAGCCTTCAATGTACGTCCTAAAAGAAGAAAGAGATAGATATAAATTTGTCCTGACAAGTCGCAGGAAAGTTTTGACTTATAAAGTTAATTCTGTTGTGACAGAGGTTATAAGCCGCTTAATGCAAGAAAGAGATTATTCTGAATTAGTTGCAGAATTAGCTGAAAAACACCCTCGAGAAGAAGTAGAATTGTGTCTAAGATCTATGGAATCTCAAGGATTATTGAGGATATTCAGTGATGATGGGATAGAGCCAAAATTCCAGAGGCAGATAGAATTTTTGGATGAGTTCACAAAATCATACGAGGAAACTCTAAAATTACATCAAAAACTCAGAAGCACAAGAGTAACTATTTTCGGTCTTGGCGGAATAGGAAGTTGGATGGCTAACGGGCTTTACCAAATAGGAATCGGTCACATGGTCTTATGCGACCCTGATAAAGTTGAAATATCAAACTTGAATAGGCAGCTCTTTTTTTCTGAGAAGGACGTTGGTAGAGACAAGGTTGACGTTATAGAAGAAAGGATACCTGATGTTCTGATAGAAAAACATAAAAGATTTGTCTCGCAGGAAGAAAATCTTGAAGATATGATTATAGGTTCCGATTTTATAGTAAATTGCGCAGACAATCCTTCAGTTCAAAGAACTTCAGAGATAATTGATTCTTATGCTACAAGGTTTAATATTCCTTATTTAGTTTCAGGAGGATATAATCTTCACTTAGGAATGGTGGGTCCGATAATAATCCCTGGAAAAACTGCGACATTCGCGGAGTTTTTGCGGCATCAAAAGGAAAATGATGTGCTGAGCAATCTTGATAAAATAAAGGATATAGAATCAACAGGAAACATTGGTCCGATTGCAGGGGCCATAGCTAATATTCAAGTAATGGAAATATTCAAGTATCTAACCGGGAAGGGTAGGGCCAATCTAAACAGATTCGCAGAAATTGACTTTATGGATTTAAGTATTAAGTGGAATTATTTCGGTGAAGAAATTACAACTTAAGCTAATTTCTAAAAAAGAAAACTTTATAAATAATCACTTGATAGTTATTACATTATGGGTAAGCCTCTTAAAGGACTAGCAAGCACTATATTGGCAGGAAGCATTCTGGTAATCGCTGGATGCCAAAGCCCCGGAATAGTAAAAGCATTCTCAAAGGCATATGAAGGACAGGCAGATGACAAGTTCCAGCAGGAGGTTTATACCTCGGCAAAGAATAGCAGAGTACCAGAAAAACATACAATAGAAAGAGTATTTGATTTCATTGATTGTTCTTCACAAGAAGCTTCTGATTACGCAAAAGCACAGAGCGAAGTCTATGTCTGGTACTTGGCTGAAAATCAAGAAGCTCCTGATAGAGTCTATGGACTGCCACATTTTGGTAAAATATTGGAAGACAGACTTAATGCAAGCATCCAGCTTATCATGGCATTTGAGAATCTTGAAAGGATACATAAAAAAATAGATAAGGAAGAAAACCTAAACAACTTCTATGAAGAAATTAAAAGAGGATATATCCTGAGTGATTAAACGGGATAAGGACACTCCTCAGTCCTATCAGTTGTTCCACACGCAAGGCATTCTACACAAACATCAGCTTCAAACCAAAGTTTATACTTATTGCCTGTAATCTTTTCTCCTTCGGAACATACAACATTTACATTTGCCTCAAGATCAACCTGACACCTATTTCCTTGCAGAATTTCTTCAGCATAGAAAAACTCAGAGAGTGAAACTGAGTAAGAACATTCCTCTCCACAAACCGAGTTTATAAAGTCTTTAAGTTTTTTCTTGAAGTCATTGAAAGCTCTTACTCCAGCAACAATACATCCTCCTGTATCGGCTCCCCGACTCTCGCCTCGACCGGAGATTACTGATGAGCCAGCTCCCCCTGAACAGCTCTTATCATCTATTACGCCAACTGGCTCTATAATAATTCGAGCATTCCTATAGTCCTTTTTTTCGCACCCCTCCTCGCATTCTACACTATCAATAAAGTTTTTGATTTCATCTGCGATTCTGATAACCTCGTTCTCCACTTCAGGGCTCTCAAGAAAATCCTTAAGCCATAAAGGCCCTTTGTCAAATATATCCTCAATTTCAAATTCCTTTGACTTAAAAGATTTGCAATCACTCTGTCCGCAGGCCAATATTTGTGCCGGTTCCTGAATTCCAGAATCAACACTCTTGCTCTTTTCATTAATTATTAAATTCAATCTTTCTTCAAATTTCATCCCAAGATGAGGCAGACCATAAACCAATCCCTCTTCTGATTCTTCAGGAGATAATCCCAAAGGCTTAAAAGAAACAAAAAGAGCGATTAATGTAAAGATGATAATCACCAAAGCGATAAATGAATAATTTTTCCTATCCCTCTTCTTCATAACCACAAAACACAATTAATATTTATAAATCTTTTTTTAAATCTCATAAGGCGCCGCACATAAGGCTGTTTTGGCTTCCTGCTATGGTGCTTAGTTTATGTATTGCCCTTACCCTGTGCCATATAACTTCATCCCCTGATGGGCAAATCTTAGGGATTTTCCTATGCTTGCTCCAATCACAAGAGAGATGAAAGTATCTTCATCAGACAATTTCAAAAGCTCCCCGATAAACTCAAGAGGATTATCAGTCCAGTTGGCAACAGCATGGCAGACAATCAGCTTTTTCTTTCCTTCAA
>MNVZ01000016.1 GCA_001872315.1 Candidatus Pacearchaeota archaeon CG1_02_39_14
AGTTTTTTTAGCAGTAGGCGTTATTGCGGACTTTGAGTATAACGGAAACAGCATAATAAAGAAATATTCTGAAGGGGATATTATAACCGGAAAGGTAAACCTTAGCTTTAATGAACAAGAGGCGGACAGCATGATTACGAGCAATTTTAAGGGAAATATATCCCTGATTGATTTATTCAGAACTAATGATTTTGTTGAAGGGGAGGATTATGAGTGCAGTATACCTGGATGTGAAGCTGATTTTTCTTCAACAGGAGAGATAAATGAGCTTGCGCTGGATGGAGAGGGGATTTCAGGGATTCTCATAACCGGAAATAATATTGACAGCATTAATTCGGTTAAATTCACAATTGACAGCACAAAAGGGGCTTCCTGCTTCGGACAGCTTTTTGTTGATATCCTGAATGATGGTGAAAAGAGAGTGATAAATACAGCCCACACAGATACTAAGTGTGGTGTGAGAGCTTACGGATGCTTTGACAGCAACTCCCAACTGGAAGAAGCAACGCTGACGACAAATCCTTATTGTGAAAAAGTCACTCTTCCTGCAGGGCCTGCCTATTCAGCAGGAGCAAAAATAAGAAACAGCACAGCCGGCTCGGGAAATATAAAAATTGATTTGTATAACGGGGACTGGGAATTCTTAAAAGGATGCACTCTTCCAAAACATACCCAGCAGGTCCAGGAGCTAGAATGCAATCTAGAATATTCTTCAGCTGAAACAAAAGAGTATTACCTATGTGTCAGGGCAGAAGGCGCAGGAAATTATAAGATAAATACAGAGACAAGCAATTCGTGTGGGTGTGCAGGCATTGGATGTCTTGCGGGGACAACAGATTTTGAGATATTTGCACAGCCCCTTCAGTTTGATGATGTAAACTTTGTCATTGATGATTCAAGCTTTCAAAATTCAAATGGGATTGCCTTGAAGGACTATATTTATGATTATATCCTTGATAGATATCTTGGAGATTGTGAAGGGGGGTGCGTAATCCCAATAAAGTATTCAGGAGGGGGGCAGACCCTAAGCTTTTCAAATGTTCTTGTGGAATATTTTGCAGATGATATCTTAAAGAGTTCCAATAAGATGCATGGAATAGTGGAAGAGAAAGCAACATTGACTTCAGATTCATTATTGGTTGGGCTTGAAGACGCTGGATTTACAATACCCGAGAACACAAATGAAAAAAACTTTAAGCTTTATATCCAGGGAGAGCAGGCGTTTTCCCAGCCGATTAATATAAGCAAGAGCCTCACTTTTGATGTGAACCCAAGGTTTGTTTCTATAGGAATTGATACAACCTTTGAGGCAACCGGATTTACAGGTAATGTAACAAGCAAATGGGCCTTTGGGGATGAAAGAGAGGCAATCTCAAATAACAACAAGGCAACTCACAGATATACCGAAGAGGGCCAGTTTGATATGGAAGTCACTCTGAAGAAAGCAGGCAATGTAACAAGCACAAGAACCTTCAGGATTATAGTTGGGAATGCTGAAGAAGCCGCTAACCAGACAATAAAGGAATACAGGGACAGAATAGACAAAATCAAAAATGCCCTTGATGGGTACTCTCCGTGGATTAGAAATGTTATAGAGGAGGAGATTGACCCTGATGCAATAGAAAGTGAGCTTGATATTCTTGAAAGAAGATATAATGATGCCGAAAATGATGAGAACTTTACTGCAATAATGCTTGATTTGATAGATTTGAAGGTTCCAAAGTCAATAAATACAAGCAGAAGCGGGCAATTTCCCCTTGTTATAGGGTTTGAGAACTTTGATGTTTCTTACATTGAGGAGCTAAGTTCCGAGGATGGGGACGATGAGGAGATAAGGGGAGCGATAGCCGGATGGATGAACGAGAATGTGGATGGGAATATAAAGTATGAGGAAATTTCAGCTTTCTATGACAGTGAAGCGGAAGTGATTGTAAGCAAGTTTGAATTGGATGTGACTCCGAAATCGGAGGAGTCATATTTAATCATAGGATACAGCCTGGCTGGAGTGACTTTTGACAGCAACTATAACGAGAAATCTCTTGAAGGGGGCACTTATATTCCCCTATCTGATGTCAGGAGAAGAGTTGCCTTTGTTATAGCAGATGAGATTTCTCCTGCAGAACTTGGACTTTATGTTTCTCCATTGATAGGAAATCTTGGCTATGATGCAGGAGAAATAAGAGAGGCCGAAAAGAGGGGTTTCAATTGGGGCTTTTTCACAATAGGAATGGTTGTTCTGCTGATTTTTGCTTTTGTGGTTTATATAGTGATGCAGGAGTGGTATAAGAGAAATTATGAGGCTGCACTGTTTAAGAGCGATGAAGACCTCTACAACCTTATAAATTTCATATATAATGCAAGAAGAACTGGACTGAATGACGGCCAGATAAAGCTGAAGCTTAAGCAGAGTAAATGGAGTGCCGAACAGATTAAATATGCCACGAAGAAGCTTGAAGGCAAAAGAACAGGAATGTTTGAAATACCCTTGTTCAGGTTTGCTGAAAGGAAAAAAGTCAGGGAAGAGATAATGAAGAGGCAGGAAAATCCCGGGCGTAACATTTATTAAAAGAATATTTCTTATCATCTCATGATTAGGATACTAAAGGATTTATCAAAAAGGATATTGAATAGCCTTTTTGGAAGGAAAGAGGATATAAAACTTGGATTTTACGGCCCGCCTAATGCCGGAAAAACAAGCCTTGCTAACGTGATATGTAAAGACTGGACAGGAGAGGATATTGGAAAAGTTAGTGATGTCCCCCATGAAACCAGACACGTTCAGGTGAAGGAGAAAGTCGAGATAGACTATAAGGGCAAAAAACTGACATTTAAGATTGCAGATACGCCCGGAATTGCAACAAAGGTTGACTATGAAGATTTTCTAAAGTACAAGATGAACAAGGGCACTGCTAAAAAGAGGGCCAAGGAAGCCACACAGGGAATAATTGAAAGCATAAAGTGGCTTGATGATATGGATGCAATAATTGTTGTTCTTGATGCCTCCCAAAATCCTTATTCGCAAGTGAATATAACTGTTGTCGGGAATATAGTTGCAAGAAAGAAGCCAGTTTTGATAGTTGGGAATAAGATAGACTTGAGAAAAGCAAATCTGAAGAAGATTGAAGCCGCTTTCCCTGACTATGAAGTTGTTGGAATTTCAGCAAGAAAAAAGAAGAATATGGACGATTTCTATGAGGCCCTGTTTAGGTTAGCTAAGAAAATTTAAAAAGATAAAATGAGTAAAAACAAAATGTCCAATAAAAGAGGGGTTACCAGAACAAGAGGCCTAAGCCTTCATGTCCTTCCGTTCTCTGAAATCCAGCATTTGTCGATCACAGACAGAATAAAAAAGATATTGAAGCTGATTCTTGGAAACAAAGTTGTGATTCTTCAGGGAAGGTTGAGAGTTGAAGAAGAGATACGGCTCGTTGAGGATACCATGGCAATGATAGACCATGTGAAGCAGTTCAAGGGAATAGAGCTTGCCGTGATTGAGCCAAATTTGAAAGAAGCAAACATCCTTGACAAGATGAAACATGGGCTTGCAAACAAGCTATCTGGAGGAGCCAATGCACTTACAATAATAGGTCCTGCAACAATTGTAAAAGAGATAAAGAAAGATCCTAAAAAGCTGGAGATTTATTTAGGATAATACTGGAAAACAACTAATTTTATTAAGGTCCATTGTCAGTACCTGTAATGCCAAATCAATGCATTCACTGCTCTGAAATCTATGGGGATGGCTCTGAAGAGGTCCTGAAAGGGTGCAGTAAATGCGGAAGCAGATTCTTTTTTTATATTTCCGAAGACAAGCTGAAGAAGATAAGAGAATCAAGCGAAGAGGAAATAAAGCTCTCAAGTGAGGAAAAAAGGCAGATAGAGGAAGATGTCAGAGACATTGTAGGAATTAAGGAAGATGAAGCCCCAATTGTGATGGACTTTGAGAGTGTTAAAGTGCTGAAACCCGGAAAATATCTGCTTGATATACAAAATCTTTTCAGCAAGGAAAGACCTTTAGTGTATAAGCTTGAAGACGGCAAATATATTGTCGACCTGGTTGCCAGCTTAAACAGGTCAGATGAGAAAACTATTTAAATAAAGATAAATTGGTGATAGGATGAAATTAGAGGTGAATATTGAGAAGAAATATGCTCTCGGCGTAATCCTTTCTGTTTTGGTCCTTGCAAGCGTTATCTTTGCAGTTGCTTACACCCCCAATCCTAATGCACCCACTCCTAATCCAGGGCATAATTTAACTTCGATACAGGCATACTTTACAGGTGAGAACAGTTTGAATGATACATTAGGCAAAACTATGCCAGAAAGATGGGACTAATTGCCCTTCTGGATTGTCAGGAAGCTGTGAGCTTATTGGAAGCAGAAGTTCGGGGCAGTCAGCTCCACTTGTTATCGACGTTCCTGCAAGATGTAAAGGCAGGCCATGTGATTTGATTCTTGTAAGTTCGCTCGCGTCATCTTTTGCCAGTTTCAGATATATTCAGGATGTTCCTGGGACCGAGGTAGGAAGAGACTGGCTTTCTGAAGGAGCAAATAGAGGCAACATAGATATAGTCGGTTTTGCTAATTTGGGAAGGAATGGAGAAAATCAGGAATTAATCGCTTCTATTGAACTATTCGATGGGAGAAGGGTAAATCTTTATGATGACCTTCTCTCGCAAAACAACAGGGATAAATGGTCGCTGATTGTGAACAACGCCCAGGGCTCTCTATACTTGTGCTAAGGGTTTAAAAATAATTGATTCTTGATAGATAATGCAATTGAAAAAAATTCTTAAAGAAAAGATTGAAGAGATAAAGCCTAACGAGAGAGAAGTCAAACAATTAAAGAAAGATGTTAAGGTTTTTATTGAAAGATTAAATCAGGAACTTGCCAAAACTAAACATGGTGGAGATGTTTTTGTCGGAGGGAGTTTTGCTAAAAATACCCTCATTAAGGATGGCAAATATGACGTCGATGTTTTTGTCAGGTTTCCGTGGGAGTATGATGATATCTCTCCCTTGCTTGAGAAAGTGCTGCAAAAACTGGCTAAAAAACTTGGATTGAAGATGGAAAAGCTCCATGGGAGCAGGGATTATTTCAGGATATATTTTTCCGATAATGCCTATTTTGAAATAATTCCGGTTACCAAGATAAGAAAGCCAAGTGAGGAAAGGAATGTGACCGATTTAAGTTATTTCCACGTTTCATATGTAAAGAAGAAAATCAAGGGCCTGGAAAATCAGGTATTGCTTGCTAAATCCTTCTGCCAGGCACAGAAAGTTTATGGTGCTGAAACATACGTCAGGGGATTTTCAGGATATTCCCTGGAGCTGATGGTACTGCATTATGGGAGCTTCCTAAAGATGCTTAGAGAGCTTGTGAAAGCTGAAAAGGGAACAAGAATTATTTTAGATCCTGGGAAGCATTACAGAAGAAAAGATGATGTCCTCTTTGAGCTTAATGAAGCGAAATTACAGAGCCCTGTAATTCTTGTTGATCCAACAAACAAAGACAGAAATGCCCTGGCTTCCTTATCCAGAGAGACTTTTGAGAAGTTCCAGGAAGCGGCAAGAAAATTTCTTAAGAGTCCTGATAAGGTTTATTTTTCTGAAGATGATATTGACTTAGATAAGTTAAAGGATTTAGCTGAAAAGAAGAAAGCTGAATTTATTCACGTCAATATAAGAACGGACAGACAAGCGGGAGATATTGCCGGTACGAAACTTAAAAAATTTCATTATTATGTCGAATCCGAAATCAAGAAATATTTTGAATTATTGAAGCATGAATTCGTTTATTCTGGAAAGCAAGAGGCAGATTTTTACATGATTGTTAAATCAAAAAAGGAGATAATACAGCTTGGGCCTCCAATGTATACAAAGAGGTTAAGAAAGCATATCCAGGCGTTTAAAGAGGCGCATAGAGGCAGGACATTTGTGAAGGATAATATGATATACGCAAGGATTCCCGTGGATTTTTCCGGAAAAGAGTTTATAGAAAAAATTAACAGGGATAAAGATAAGCTGAATGAGATGGGGATAACGGAGATGAAGGTTGGGTAATTATTCTTCTCTTCTATCAGAAGAACTTATTGTTATGGGTATTGAGAGAGAATCAACATCATAAGGTTCCCCATCCTTATCAATTCTTGATATTATATTAACAAGCCCAACATCAAGATACCTTCCATACTCTGCCAGATTAAATAACCCAATCCTTAATCCATCTGTTGACTTAGAGGAATTAAAGAATCCTATATCTACACCATTAACCTGACGATTGTACTCTCTTTTACTTGTTAAGGCAGCGTCTAAAGCTCCAATTTCTAATCCGTTTACTTTTCCAACATCCCCTGTTTCAACCAAATTTGCGTTGATTCCATATAAATTTCCATTAATATGTATAATGGGGGCTACAACTGCCCCATAGAAGTTGACTCCCTCGTCTATTCTTACTATTAAACCTGCAGCTATCCCTCCGCCATCCTCTGTCTTTCTTACATATAGTGGAGGCAGGTCGTGATTACCATTGTAAAAAGTTCCTGAAATTAAACCGGTAGCTAGAGCTCCAATTCCGACTCTCTTAACCCATTTACTCATATGGCTTCTTTTCTTTTCCTGATTTTCCTGATTTTCTTCCATTTCAATTACCTCAAGCTAATCTCAAACATGTTATGAAGGGATTCTGAAAAGAATGGGGCTGAAACCCACAATCCAATCTCTTCATCTGTGTTTTCATGTGTTATCATAAACAGAGATTCCCTTTTATCAGATATTACAAATCTTCCCTTGTTTAGGGTGGGCCTCGCCTTTATGCCGTATTTTGAGTTTATCTTTTTTATTTCAGACTCATGCCCTGAAAGAGCGATGTTTATTTTTATGTTCCTATTCTTCAGGATTTCAAGTTCAGGAAGAAACATTCTTGACCTTTTCTCAAAGTCTGAAGCTGATGTGCATATAGATACTTCTTTCTTAGTATTTCCAAAAATCTCTTTTATCTTGGAGCTGACATGATTTCTTCCCTTTAAAGCTCCGGATAAATCCTCTGCCCTTACAGGTGAGATTCCTGTGGTATAAAGCTGCTCCAATTCCTTATACTCTTCCCTTTCGCTCAAGCCGGAAAGAGTTTTCACTTTTTCATTAGCTTCTGTAAGAACATTTGACTTCATTTTCTCTATGATTGCTTTAGGCTCTACGGCTATATACTTTACAGGCTTTCCTATTTTGATTATTGCAAATCCTCTCTTTGCCAGAGACTCCAGGACATCATAGGTCCTGCTTCTCGGAACGCCTGAAAGCTCGGCAGTTTCTCCGACAGAAACAACTCCTTTTGAAAGCAATGCCAGCCAAACTTTAGTTTCATAAATATTAAGGTTAAAGTGGTCTTTTATTTTCTTAACTAATTCTGGTTTTACTATCATTTTTCCACCTGGGCCATTTTAATTCTTGAACTTGGCACTGTTAATTCTGAGGATAAAGCTAGCCCCTGCTTAACTATCTCACGATATAATTCCTGAGGGTCGTTAGTTCTCGCCCAGAAATCCATAGCTTTTATATCTCTGATTTCTGCATATGAATCTAAACTATAAACGCCCAGAACTTCATTTAAGATTTCTAATTCACTATTGTTAAGAGGATTCCTGCTTATTGTTCCTGATATTATCATGTAAAAAGGATAAAATTCCCATATATAAAGGTTTTGGTTGTTGTACCTCACGGATGGTAAAAAGATAAGATTTAAATAAGCTCTTTAATGAAACAAAATATGCCAATCGGATTTAACAGACAACCTGATGAAAGGCCTGCCTTTGAAGGACTTAGATTGATTCCCGAATCGGAAGACCCTCTCGGCCAGCATAAAGGAAAGCCTGTGGAATTCTGGAGTGAAGATTTGAGGATAACAGGAGAGTATGTTGGAACCACTATAAGTGGCGCTATAATCTTCAGAGAGCATGTTATCAACAACGGAGATGCGACATATAGGTCAGTGGAAAATGGAGTCATCAAGCCCACTGGAAGCTTCATATTAAGGCCTGCAGAAGGAAGCGTCAGAGATGCCGAAGCAAGATATGCCAGTTCACAGAGGCAGTCAAATCAGGTAAGCGATTCCTAAAGCTACCAGAAGCCCGGCAGTTATGAAAGGCATTGCAGGATAGAACTTGCCTTTTTCTGAATTATAGAACAGGAATCCCAGAGCTATTGTTGCTCCAAGCGCAATTATGAGCGCTTGGGCAAGGCCTAAAGTATGAAGTACAACCCCGGCCAGGATTATGGGGAATACTACATCTCCTCCTCCAAGAATGGCAACACTTATTTTTACCCCTTTTGCCTTTGACTTTGACTGCTGTGCCTTCTTAATTGCCAGCCTGTCTTTCTTCCTTATGTATGGAACAAAGAATCCTGAAAATACTTTGACCTGCTCCATCTGGTATTTTGCCATTTTCTGCATAAATCCTGCGTGCCAGACTGCGTAAATATCATAGAGAGAGATTAATATGAGAAGAAGGACTACTGTCCAGATTGACAGCAGAGGAATGAAGACTGAAGCTATGCCCGGATAAATCAGAAGCTCCGTAAGATTATGGACTATAATGTCCCTCTTAAAGACTTTTATTATTGTTAGAGGAATTGCTATGATGAAAGCAATTATGAATGAGTTTGGAAATCTTATGACAAATGCATTTACTGCAAGAGCTATTCCTATAGCGATTACCACAAAAAACCAAGCCCTAAGAAATACTTCCGCCCTTAATTTCATAAGAAGAAGCATCAGGCAGACTGCTACTATCAAGGCTATGACTATTGAAGTTGTTGCTGATGCTGGGGAGACATCAGAGGGAGGCTGGAATAATCCTGGAAGGCTTGGATATTCCTCTACAGTTGTCACCTCGCCTGTCGTTTCATTTATTACAGATGTGATTTCAGGAGCATAAGCATTTGCAACAAATATGCCTATTAGCTGTGCGATGAGAAACATGCCGAGAAGGATAAAGGTCACCTTTTTTGTGTGTTTCATGGATGTTCCTGGAAAGAAGATTATTTAATTGTTATGGCTAAATTAAAATCACTTCAGCCTGATAGTCTCTAAATTCCTTGGAACTACTGTCTCCACGCGGTTCATTCTGTATAAGGAAGAGGCCAAATCCAGGCACCTCGAGACCTCGCCGTGATTTATTATTATCTTCTTTGGCTTTGGGCTCATTCTGTTGATATATTGCATTAATTCATTTCTCCCAGAGTGGGCTGAAAGACCGTTCATTGTTTCTGTCTGCATCTTAATCTCAACAGTTTCGTTGTCATTTACCTTAACAAATTTAGTGCCTTCCTGTATTTGCCTTCCGAGAGAACCTGATGCCTGATAACATCCGAAAACCATAAGATTTTTTGGATTGTCTGCCAGATGCCTGAAATATTCAACAGAAGCCCCGCCTACAAGCATTCCGGATGTAGCTATTATGATGCACGGCCCTCCCTCAATGACCTGCTTTCTTTCTGCCGGACTTCCAACTCTCTTTAGAATTGGAGAGGTGAATGGATTATTATCCTGGAATATCTGGCTTCTTACAGAGGCTGACAAAAAATCAGGATAAGCTGTGTGAATGGCGGTTATGTCCCAGAGCATCCCGTCAAGATAAACAGGAATTTCCGGAAGCTTTCCTGTCCTTACCGCTTCTTCAACTCTCAAAACAGTTTCCTGTGCGTGCCCCAATCCTAACTCGGGAAGAAGAATTTTCCCCCCGTTTTCTATTGTTTTTTTGGCAAGCTCTATGAACTTTTCCTCGACTTCAGCTCTTGGAGGCAGAACCTGCTCTTTCGACCCGTATGTTGATTCGAGAGTTACGGTTTCAACTCTCGGAAACCTGTTCACTGCAGGATCAAGCAGCCTTGATTTTCTATAATTTGTGTCTGCAGAATAAACAAAGTTGTGCAATCCATTTCCTATATTGACATGAGTAACTGCAGAGCCGAGAACGTGGCCTGCATTGTAAAAGGTTATTCTTATGTCAGGAGTTATGTCATGGACTTCATTGTAATTGAGGCAGATGGAATGCCTCACGGCCTCTTTTATATGCTCTGCTCTGAATATAGGCGATTCAGCCTGCTTATATGCAACACCGACGAAATCAAGGGCTAAAAGAGCAGAGATATCTCTTGTAGGCGCAGTCATATAAACAGGACCTGTGTATCCCATCTTGTAAAGGTATGGAATCAAAGCTGAATGGTCTGTATGTGCGTGTGAAAGGATTATGGCATCTATTGAATTAAGGTCTCCGATTTCAGCGACGTCAAGATAAGGGAATCTTTCAGGGCCTTCTGCTATCCCAGGATTTATCCCACAATCTAAAAGCACTTTTGAATTCGGGGTGTGCAGAAGCAAGCAAGAACGGCCAACCTGCCTTCCTGAACCAAGATAGGTTACACGAACCCACATGTCCATCTTTTCAGGACTCCAGTCCTTGTAAATCTTCTGGCCTATTTCATGCAGAAACTTTTTTCTGTAATTGTTATTTGCATATAAAACCGAGCGTATTTTTTCGGTTATCTTTGAATGGATTGCCGGGCTTCTCTGAATAACAGGAGACCACATTGTTGAGGCTTTTATGTCTGCGAGAATCGAACCACCCTTTCCTATAACCATCCCTGGCTTCTTTGCCTCGATTATTACTGTACTTCTCTGAACGTCAAAAATTATATTTTCAATTCCTGCCTCTTCCGACACAATCGCCCTGATTGTTTTGTCTGTATCTTCCTCTGAAGCTAAAATCTTCTTGTCTGCCCTCAATTCAATCCTTTTCTTTATCTTATTGACCACTTCCTTGACTTTTTCCTCGCCAGTCTTGAAAAATTCCTTGTTATCTGTGTAAAGTACTATATTTGCCCCTTCGAAAATTGATTCACTGACTACTCCCTTAGGTAGTTCCTCTTCGATTTGTTTCAAAATATCAGGCATTTTAGAATTTAAGAGTATGTGGCAGTTATTTCCTGCGAAACAGCATGCTTTATTCCATCTTTATTTATTGTAAAGATATCGATTCCGTTTCCAGATGCAACATCCCTCTGTGTTGAAGATTTAAGCGATTCAAGGGCAAGCTCAACGCCTTCCTTTATTGTTACATTCTTGTTGTACTGCCTTTCCAGATATCCAAGAACGAAAGGCATTCCTGATGAGAAGTTAGCGTCATAATCCTCTACCTTATAGACCCCTCCAGCGGGCTCTATTGTGTAAAGCTCAAAGGTCCCATCCTCATTATACCCGCCTACAAGTGTCCCGACTATATGAGGAATCATAGAAGGAGTTCTTATGTTCCTGTAAAACATCATCCCAATCAGATGAGCGGACTCTTTCACGGTTGGGCGCATCTTTGTCTTTAGCTCCTTCAGCCTTAGTTCTGCGGCAATTACCTTTTCGGAAAGAAACGCGTCTGCAGCCCCGCCTGTCCATGACATGACAAGATAGTCAGTTATCTGCTTGACTTTTCTCTCTTTCTTGCTCATTACAAGATGACCTGCGGTAACTCTTCTGTCTGCACCCATTACAATTCCATCTTTACATACTATTCCTAATACTGTTGTACCAGTTTTCAGCACCGAATTTTTTAAGTCAGAGTCCATTAGAATAAACCTCTATGGGATTTTACAGGATATGAGGTATTTAAAGTTTTTGTTAGGCTACCTTTGACTGCCCGTTCTCTTTCTTTATCCTTATCACGTTGTCAACAAAGGATTCTATCTTAGGCTCATGGGAGACTATTATCAACTGACCTATGTTGAGCTCCTGCAGGATGTCCCTGATTTTATCAAGCTGCTGGCCTGAAAATCCGTCTGTCGGCTCATCAAGGATTACTAAATCCTGGGTGTTTATCCTGCTGAACAGGGAATTGATTATCTGATTCAGTGCAAGCCTGTAAGCAAGGGCGACGGCAGTTCTTTCGCCTCCTGAAAGAAAGTCATAATCTAGCTCGTAATCTTCATGAGTTACTATGGGTGTGAAAGTCTCGTCCAGATTCACGTAGAAGGCGTCAGTAGTAAGCATTGAAAACCACTTGTTGAAAAATTTTGAAAATTCCTTTCTAAGCTTGAGCATCATGTTCTTTTCAGTGAAAGATATGAGGTCAGAGAATTTTGTTGAAAGCCACTGTTCTATTTCAAGAAGCTTTGAGAGCTTATGTTTCGCATCTTCCTTTGCAGATATTTTTTTTACAAGGACGGCTATCTCTTTTTGCGTCAGCTCGACCTCTTTTTTGAACTCTGCTATTTCTATCTCGGCAGACTTTTCCTTCTGGAAAGCAACCTTAAGCCCGGAATCCTTGATATTGTGGAGATTTTCATATTTTGCGAACTCAAGCACGGAATTTTTCAGAAGAGTTGAGTGCTTTTCAAGAAGTTCCGAATCTTTTTCCAAATCATCCCTGTGCTTTTTTATTGCCCCAAGATTTTTTTTCATTGTGTCCAAGTCAACAAATTTTGATTTAATCAGCTCAAGATTATATTTCCTGGACTGCATTTCTGAAAAGGAAGATTTTGCTGAAACCATCTCTTCTGAAATCTGCTTTATCTCAAAATCAATTTTTTCAAGCTCCTTTTTTGTGCTTGAAACCGAGTTTTCAGTTTCATTAAGAATATTATGCTTGTGATTTTCCGAGACATCCTGCAGACATGTCGGGCAGATATCTATCTTGAAAATCCTTTCCTTCTTTTGAAGGTCTTCTTCCTGCCTGCTCTTCAAAGAGGAGCTTTTTGCAGCCAGGGCGATTATCTGGCTTGAGAGAGACTCAATTCTGTCATGGAGCCTGCTGATTTCAAGCTCAACTTTCCTTAAATCTTCAGGATTAAAATCTGGAGACTGCTGGATTTTGGACTCTATTTCCATTATCTCCCTGCCCAGCCTTGCCTTCTCCTGAGATTTGTAAGACAAGGCAATTTTTGTTTTTTCTATCTCTTTTTCAAAATTCCTTTTTTCTTCAACCTTATTTTCCAGCTCGTGGATTTCTTTTTCGAGGTTTTTTCTTTCTTTGATTCTTTCCTGAAGCTCTGCGTTTTTTGAGGCTATCTTTTCAGCAAGCATGTTCAGGAATTCCTTTTGTGATGAAAGAGAAGTTTTGCTCTCATCTAGGTCTCTTATATCATACTGAAGAATTCTTGACTCTTCCCTAAGCCTGGCTGTGACAAGAGAAAGATTTTCGTTTATCTTCTTGTATTTGTCAACTCCAAAAACATGCCTAAGAACATTTAGCCTTGATTCAGGGTCTTCGAGTATTATCTGTTTCATCTGCTCCTGCGGGGAATAAACAGTGTAGTTGTAGAGTATATTTGTTTTCTTCAAAAATTCAGGAGGGTAATTCAGAAGAGAAAGTAGTTTTGCCTTCAGCTCTGTGACAGACAATTCCTGCTTGTCCCCATCTATTGTTATTGCTGAATAATCCTGTGTCACTGATTTTGAAGTCCTTTTCAGAGTCCTTTCTATCAGAATGATTGAGTCCTGAACCTTAAGCTCAAGGTCAACTTTTCCTTCCTCTTCAGAGTTGGATAGGAGAGATGAACCTTTCTGGCCTGGCTGGAGACCAAATAGCGCAAAGGCAATTGCAAGAAGAATTGTTGTCTTTCCTGACCCTATATCCCCTGAAAGAAGAGTTGACCCTTGGGGAAATACAATCGTCTCCGATTTATAACTTCTTATATTTTTTAGTGAAAGTTTATTCAGTCTCATTTTAGCGGCAGAATCTTTCTCACTTCCGAAGCCATTCTGTCCTCGAATATTCTTGAGGTCTCTTCCTCCTTTTTCTCAACCTGAAGGGCAGATATCAGGGTTAAGGCAAGCCCGTTAAGCACATGCGGGTTCTGCTCCTGAAATGTTTTTATTATTTCCTCTTCGAGATTTCCTGATTCAATCTCTATGTCCATATCTGATTGTGTAATAAATAGTTTTGAAGTGCTTTTGAGAAAAGAGTAGGCCCCCTGCTTTTTAACATAATCTTCTATTTCATTTAGTTTTATGTCAGAAGTCTTTCCGACCTCTATTGAGCCTGAAAGCCGGAGAATCACGATTTTGTCCTGAAGGGAATGCTTCTTTAATTCATCAATGACTTCATCAGTCGCGGATACAGCATTGGTTATCGTGAAATTAAAGACCTCCGTTTCCTTGAGCCTTATTTCTCTCCTTTCTATTTTTCCTTTTGTATCAACTATATAGAATGAGCCGCCACCAAGCTCTTCAAGCTCTTCTGAATTATTTGGGAAAGTTGGGCCTGAATACACCCTGTTGTTCTTGTTATAGTTAATATGTAAATGTGCAAGAGCGAGATAGTCAACCTTTGGGAGATTTTCCTGATTTACAGCAGGAATCGGGAGGGTTTTAACCGCGTCTCTTATGGCTGTGTGAAGCATTAAAATTCTGAATAATCCCGGAGAATCCTGGAGCTTGATCCTTTCTATTTCTGGCACTTCCAGGCCGGATTTTTTCCCCGGATAACCGTATATTGCGACATTCTTGTAAACAATCGGATGCAGCATTATAAGCCCATTTCTTTCCTCTGGCTGAAATGCATTTCTGACAAAACCTGCTTTTTCCAATACATCCAGAAATGACTTGCCTGTTGCTGAATAATCGTGGCTTCCTGCTATGAGAAATACGGGAATTTTTGCATCCTTCAGCTTCCTAAACTCCTCAAAGGTTTCTTTTATTGTTTCTATTGGAGGATAGGCTGAATCAAAAAGATCTCCTGCTACGAGGGCAAAATCAAGCTTTTCTTTTATTATTTCTGCTATGGCTGACCTGAAGGCATCCATATTCAACTGCCTTAATTCGGGCTGTCTCCAGCCTCCAAGATGGCAGTCGCCAAGATGGGCAAATCTCATATAGATTGCTAAAATGAGAGGTATTTATTGATTGTTGTGTTTTATTTCCCAGACTTCGAGAGACTCCATAAAAACCTTTCTTGAGCCCACGACTTTGTGCTTAAATCCAATTTCTGCAAGCAATTTAAGAATTCTTTTTCTTGGAGTCAATGAAGACAGAAGAATCAGAATGATTCCATTATTCTTGATATGGCTCCTGGCCTGCTTTAGAAAACGTAAGATTATTTCATCCCCTCCTTTCCCTCCAGTAGTTACTAATTGGGAGCTTTTTGGCTCTCTTGAGTCCCTTGGCAGATAAGGAGGATTAAAGATTATCAAATCGAACTTACTTTTTATTTTTTCAAAGAGATTAGACTTTATCGCTGGAATCCCTTTTGATTTTATAAGGGCTACTGCTTCAGGATTGATGTCGGAGGCAAGAACAGATCCTGCCTTGTTACACACCGCCGCTTCAGCCAAAATCCCCGAGCCGGAACCCACATCCAGTACTGATTTTCCTTTTGCATATTTTTTTACATACTCTTCCAAAAGAAGTGAATCGTCCGAGGGCTCGTATATCATAATAATCCTGTAAAGAAGTCAGTTATCTGACTTTTGAAGAAAAATGAAACAGCGAGGATTCCAATAAGGACTATAAGTATCGAGCTAAGAGTGACCAGCTTCCAATCGATTCCTTGTCTACGGCTGGGCTGATAACGGGGAGAAGAAACCTGCCTTTCCGAAGCCCTTTCAGGAGATCTCGTGTAATTAGGCTGCTGCGGAAGCTTGGGAAGTCTGTCCTGTGAATCTATATCAGAACCTGAAACAAGCGAGTGAGCGGCCTCCCTGACTTCACTTTCGGAATATCCTGCATTGATGAAAGTTCGGGCTGCATTTTCCAAATCTTCGCCCCTATCAAGGGCGTTTTTCAACCCACCAAAGATATCTTCTCTAACCATATTATTTAAGCACCAAGCTCTTTCCGTTTGCCATCAAATGAACATTGTAATTTTTCTTATAACCCATTTCAATTGCAAGATCCATTCCTGCTTTTGTTTTTTTCCAGTCTCCGTGCGAAGGGATTATATTTTCCGGACGGGTCAGCTTTATCAAATCCCTAAGGTCCTCTCTCCCCCCGTGCCCAGAGACATGAACATTGTCAAAAATTCTTACATTGAATTTCTTCAGTCTTTTTTCCAGCTGCGCCCTGCTCTCCACATTTACGGGAGTGGGGATTGTTTTTGACGAAAAAATTACATGATCGTCCGAAGAAAGCCGGTAAGGCAACTGGGACCTGGACATTCTGTCGAGAATTGCACCTGGCTCCCCCTGATGCCCTGTGCAAACAACAAGATATTTTCTCTTGTTAGCATTTACTCTCTTTAACATGTTGTCCATTTGCCTCCTGTATTTGACCATCTGGACCTGTTTACTGAAGGGGGCCTTCCCAATCCTGTCTGCAGCCGAAACATATTTATTTAGACTCCTACCGAGAAAAAGCACTTCCCTGCCAAGCTTGTTCCCAAATTCAGTTATTGATTTTAATCTTGCTATATGGGATGAAAAGGTTGTAACGACAATCCCAGACTTGTAATTTTCAGTCGTGAAGAGGACATCTTCCAGCAAACCACGCGCTATTTTTTCAGAAGGTGTTTTTCTGTCGTCGGGAGCGTAGAGGCAATCAACAACCAATGCCTTTATTCCTATCTTTGATAATTGTTTTAGTCTTTTATAATTCGGCTTGTCTCCAAGGATAGGAGAATTGTCAAACTTGTAGTCATTTGCATAAAGGACGATTCCCTCTTTTGTGTGAACAGCAATCATGGTTGACTGGATTGTTGAATGGGTTATGTTGACAAACTCAACCTTATAGTTCTCCTTGCCCTTTACTATTATAGAATTGTCGGGCTTTACAGATATAAGGGGATTCTGTATCTCGCCCTGATTGTCTTCCATTAATTTTTTTAGGACTTCTATAGTGAATTGAGGCGCCGCGACTGAAGCATTGTATCTTGGTGCAATGTACTGGACTCCTCCTATATGATCAAGATGCGCGTGTGACACCAATATGGACCTTACCTTGCTCCTTAGTCCTTTCCTGTCAAGGTATAAATCATCTGGAAGAGCCCCTATTTCCCTCATCCACTTTTCAGTCGGGTTTTTCTCCCTTTCCTGAACGCCCACAACGGCAGGAAGGAAAATGCCTGCGTCAAATAAAAGAACATCATCACCAGACTCAAGAGCAGTCATATTTTTTCCGACCTCATCATATCCCCCAATTGTATGCAATTTTAACATGGAACATAAAAGAAAGGGCGGTTTAAATAGGTTTTTAGGAAACTATAAATACGGCGAGGATTATTTTTTATGATGTCCACGCATAGGCACATCAGGAATCTTAAAATACATAGAAATGTCCTATACACTCTTGTCGTTGCCCTTCTTATCTTTCAGGCTGCCAGTTTCGTAGTCATTTCAGGGCAGGCATCGAAAGTCATAGCGCAGCAGGAGGAAATTAAAGATTATTTTGAAGGAAAGATTGAGGGAGAGATTAAAGATGTAAGGCAGGAATTAAGGTTTAGTGTGCAGGAACTTACAAAGGCGATTGCAGAGCAAGGAAGCAACATAAGGCAGGAGATTGACCTCCTGAAATTAACACAGGATGATTTTTCGGGAGTTGTTGATGAATCTATAAGATCTGTTGTGAGCGTTACGACTGACAGGTCTGCCGGTTCAGGCTTCTTTGTGCACTCTGCAGGATTTGTGGTGACAAACTGGCACGTCATACAAGATGCGGGTTTTGTCAATGTGGTTGATTATAATGGGCAGGAATTTCAGGCGCAGATAGTTGGATGGGACGAATTTACCGACCTGGCTCTTTTGAGAGTCAGCGGAATTTTTGAGCATCTTGAGCTTGAAGAAAGCGACAATGTGCAGGTGGGAGAGAAAGTTGTAGCAATAGGAAATCCCCTTGGGCTTTCTTTTACTGTCACGGAAGGGATTGTAAGCGCGGTTGATAGGGAAGGTCCTAACGGGTTGAAGGCCTACGTGCAGACAGATGTGACATTAAATCCCGGGAATTCTGGAGGGCCACTGATTGATAAGGAAGGGAAAGTTATAGGAGTAAATAATTTCAAGATAGGAGGGGCCGAAAGCCTCGGGTTTGCCCTTGAGAGTGATGTGGTCAGAATAAAGATAAATGAGCTTGCAAATGCAACAATAATAAATTAAGATGAAACTAAAGCCCTCTGCTAAAATGAAAAGAAGGTATCTCCTTATTCGGGGAGGCAAGAAAGACATTGAAAATGCGATTCTTGATTACATAGGAATTTTAGGGTGGGCCAATTCCTCTCCTTATTTTGTGGGGCAGAAGGGGAAAGAGTGGATTCTTGCAGTAAACAGGAAAGAGCTGGATAGGGTAAAGGCAAGCTTCGCGGTTTATCCGGAAAAAATAGAAGTCATTAAAGTTTCCGGCACACTAAGGGGGATAAAATGATGAAAGACAGAACTTCTCTTATGATTGCAATCATTGTTGTGCTTGCCGTTGTGGTCTCTGCTATAATTGCTGTTAACTATGGCACTGAAAATAGAGTTTATTGCGTACCTGAAGACAGGGAAGGAGAGGCATGCATAGAAGTTTATGAGCCTGTTTGCGGCTGGTTTAATCCCGAGAAGGTTGACTGCATTAAATATCCCTGTGCTGAGAATTTTGGGAACAGCTGCTTTTCATGCTCAAACCCTGACGTGCTTTATTACACTAAAGGGGAATGCCCTGAATAAAAGATAAAGATTGATAAGAAAGTTTTAAACAACAAAATCAAAGATTTTGGGCTTAAACTTTGACTATATTAAATCGTTTTACCCCACAGCTTGCTGTGGCTGGGCGTCAAGCTTAACTACTTTCTAACCATCGCTCTTCAATGAGTATTGAGCTTGAGCGAGCATCACATTGCACCTATCGCATTCGCTACCATATGGTGTTTGTGCTCAAATATCGCAAGAAGCTCCTTCTTGAAAAAGTTCCAGTTGAATATGTAAAGGAGCTTCTGAAAGGGATAGGCGAGCGATATTGGTTCAAGTTCGATGCGA
>MNVZ01000031.1 GCA_001872315.1 Candidatus Pacearchaeota archaeon CG1_02_39_14
AATTTCCACTTTTTTTGCTGAAAGTGCCTTTGTCAACTTTTCTGCGACTCTTTCCGATAGAGCAAGGACTGAAGAGGGGAGATTTTTTGTTTCTTTTATCTCTTTTTTTGGGATTATTATCGTGTGCCCTTCCGAAATGGGGCGGATTTCAAGGACCGCTATGGCTTCCTGATTTTCATCAACTATCTTTGAGGGTATTTCCTTTGAAGCTATCTTTCTAAAGACCTGCGCCTGCTGCGCCTGCTGCTGTCTTAACATGGTCTCAAGAGCTTCCTGGGACATTGATTCTATCTGCTGCTGCGCCTCTTCTTTCTGTTCTGGGGGAAGGTCTTGTATTTGAGCCAGAAGCTGGTTTTTAAGCTCTTTGATTTCTTTTTGGGTTAAGGCCATTAAGTGTATAGAAGAAGGGGTTTTAATAATTTGTTTATCTGAAATTGGAGGATTATCTAAAATAGGAGGATTATCCGAAAGCCCTTCTATAACCCTCATACAAGCTCTTTTAGAAAAAGACCTTCTATAAGTTCAGAAAACTAAAATAGGAGGATTATCCGAAAGCCCTTCTATAATCCTCGATGTTTACGGAGGAGACATTTTCCACTTCAGATAGCTTTTTTTCAATAATATCTGTGCTTTTTTCTTCAGGCCAGGCAAATTTCATCATAACTGCCCTTAATCCAAACGCCACATCCTGGATTTCAAATGAGATATTCTGGGCTCCTTCTGCCTCAAGCTTTGACTTGGCTTTTTCCTTTATTTGTTCCAGATCGGTATCCGGAGAATCAGGCATTATTTTTGCTATTACAGCGGCTTGTGCCATTAGTTTTTTATTTATGGTTGTTTATAAATGTTGTTGGGTAGGCTAAAACTAGCAAAATCCTTTTAAAGATAAGCTTACACGGATGGCTATGGGCAATTATGAGCAGCTTTTGGAGAGAGTCGCAAAATCTTCCGGACTTGAGTTAGGGGAGATAGAGAGAAGGGTAGAGGCAAAGAGAGCAAAACTTTCCGGACTGATAAGCAAAGAAGGGGCAGCGCAGATTGTCGCCGCTGAATTGGGAGTTGTTTTTGATAATGAGAGGATGAAAATAAGCGAACTGGTACAGGGTATGAAAAAAGCCAATGTTGTGGGGAAGATATTAAGGGTTTTTCCTGTAAGAGAGTTTAACAAGAATGGAAGAGAGGGGAAGGTTGCAAGCTTTATTCTTGCAGATGATACAGGAAACATAAGAGTTGCACTCTGGGATACTCATCATATAGAGCTTATAGAAAGCGGAAAGCTAAAAGAAGGGGACGTTGTTGAAATAAATAATGCAGGCATAAGGAACGGAGAGGTGCATCTTTCAAGTTTTGCTGATATTAAAAAGAGTTTGGAGAAAATGGATGCGGTTGTTGAGGGAAGGAATTATCAGGAGATGAAACTGAAGGATTGCGCTGTTGGGCAGACAGTAAAAGTCAGGGCGAATATAGTTCAGGTTTTTGAGCCAAAATATTTCAATGATAAGAATACAGGAGAGAAGAAGGCTGTTATGAACGTTGTTTTGGACGATGGAAGCGAGGCAATCAGAGGAGTCCTTTTTGGGGAAGACATAAAGAAAATAGGATTTGAAGAAGAGGAGATATTCGAAATTGAGAAATTTGAGGGAAAGAAAAGTGAGATAATTGGGGAGGAGAAATACTTTCTGGGGAATGTGAGAATGAACCAGTTTTTTAACAGGGCTGAACTCATCATGAACGGGGTTGAAGAGTTGAATGTGGGTGAGGTCATAAAAGAACTTGGTTCAAGAGCGTGATTAACAGAATATAAGTTGGATTGATATAATCTTTATAAACTTGAATTTGCAGGGATTGAAATGACGAAAGAAGAGGAAAAAAAAGAAGAAGAGCCGGGATTGACAGATATTCCGGGAATAGGACCAGGAATCGCAAGCAAGCTTGAGGCTGCAGGAGTTTATGATTTAATGGGTTTGGCAGTCATGTCTCCTTCTGATTTGGCTGAAATGGCTGGTGTAGGTGCGGCTGTTGCAAGAAAAGCTATACAAGCAGCAAGGAACATGATGAAGCTTGGCTTTTCTGATGGAATCGAATATGACAATAGAAGGAAGGATGTCCATTATATAACAACAGGGAGCAAGGCATTTAACGACTTGCTTGGAGGAAAAGGTGTTGAGAGCAGGTCAATTACAGAGGCTTATGGTGCTTTTGGGTCGGGGAAGACACAGCTTGGGCTTACTCTAGCCGTCAATGTCCAGCTGCCTAAAGAAAAGGGAGGATCTAACGGGAAGGCAGTGTATATTGATACTGAAGGGACATTCAGGCCTGAAAGGATAAGGCAGATAGCTCAGGCAATGGGAGCCAATCCGGAAAAAGTTTTGAAGAACATTCTAGTTGCAAGAGCTTTCAATTCAGACCATCAGATACTTTTGGTTGATAGGATTGCTGAAATGATAAAAGAAGGAGAGCCAATAAAGATTGTTATTATAGATTCACTAACGGCACATTTCAGGGCAGAATTTGCAGGTAGAGGGCAGTTAGCTGACAGACAGCAAAGACTTAACAGGTACCTGCATAATTTAATGAAACTTGCTGAAAAAAGCAATGTTGCAATATATGTCACAAACCAAGTTATGGCAAATCCGGCAATGATGTTTGGGGACCCTACGACGGCAATAGGAGGGAACATAGTCGGGCATGCAAGCACTTATAGGATTTATTTAAGAAGAGGAAAACAGGGAAGCAGAGTTGCAAAGATGATTGACTCTCCGAACTTGCCAGATAATGAGGCAGTATTCTATGTTACAGAAGCCGGCGTGACTGACCAGACTTAAAACCCTAAATATTCTTTTGCGTAGTTTGCCAGCATTGCCTCGAATAAACCATTTGTCTTGAAATCTTCAATCATTGCGTTGACATCTCCATTAAATTCTGCTATAGCATACCTTCCGGCGAAGGCGTGAGCTTCCTGCACCCTTGCTATTCCGTCATCGTCCTGCATATGGTGGGATAAATCCGCAACTAATCTCCTTCCATCCGGATTGCCTATCAGTTTTTCTACTATTTCTCTTGTCATTGGTGTTTTGTCCTCATGAAATCGGTTTTTAAATCTTTGGGGAAAGTTTAAATTCGGTGCTTCTGGATAATTTTATGATTGAATGGATAAATGAAAAATATACTGACCTGGGGACTCTTTCTAATCTGCACAGGACTTTTGCAGGCAACCTTCCTTTCCAGCATATATTCCTGGCTGACTTTCTGAAGGAAGAAAAAGCAGAAGAGCTGAGAGAGCTTCTGAAGAAAGAGGAATTTGAGGAAAAAAATTCTGATTTATTTCAATTTAAGCAGACTAAAGATTTATCCGGGAGCGAAGGTATGAAGAAGTTCTATGGTTTTTTACAGGGAAGAGAATTTGCTGAATTCATGCAGAAACTTACGGGAATTACTGTAATTCCTTCTGCTATTGATGTTTCAGGAACGCTCTATGAGAATACTGATTATCTTTTATGCCATGACGACCAGCTTGAAGGAAGAAAGATTGCATACATTTTCTATCTTGGGGATAATCTTTCAGAAGAGGATGGGGGAAATTTTGCCCTGCTTTCTTCGGATTCAGGAAAACCAGGAAAGAAGATAAAAAAGTATCCTGCGAATTTCAATGGTTTTATGGCTTTCAAAGTTTCCAAGGAGAGTTTTCATGAAGTTGAGGAAGTCATTGCAGAGAAGAAGAGATATGCTATAGGGGGATGGCTGCATTGATAAACGGAATTTATTTATCAAGGGACGTCTTTAAGCAGATTAAAGACAGATATTCTGAATCTGGAATGATTGTTCTTCATGATTTTTTTGATAGAGCAATGTATGACAGACTTAAAGGGATACTCAAGGCGGGAGGGGAGAAGAAATATGTGGCTGACAGATTTAGCTATGAAGAGATTAATGGAGATGAATTTCTTGGATTGTTTAGGGGGGAATTCAGGGATTTTATCAAAGGACTGACGGGCAGGGATGATTTTGAAGTCAGGTTCAGGAAATTTTCATGGAAGGATTATACTCTTATTCATGACGAGGTTGAGAGAAAGGGCGCTGATTTTTTCTTTTTTGTTTCTGAAACTTGGAAGGATGAATGGGGAGGGTATAAAGTTTATGTCTCGGACGAGCCGATGATTTTTCCCGTTGTTGGAAATGCACTATGTGTTATAAGCAGAGAAGGGATGAATGATTTTGTGAAATATCTGAATAATAAAGCAGAGGGCAGTTTTGTTATAATAGAGGGAAACGTCCCCGCGGAGAATTGAACTCCGGTCTAAACCTCCGCAAGGTTTTGTTCTATCCACTAAACTACGGGGACTGAAAAACAAAAACGGCGAGGTTTAAAAGGGTTTAGACTCTTTTCAGTTTATCTTTCTCGTAAAGCGCCCACATATACTCTTCTTCCAATCTTTTTCTTGACCAATTCAAAGGGTTTCTGGCTTCTCTTGCGCTGGATTCTTTATCGTGTAATAATGCCTGCATTCTGACGCTTATTTCTGCGCATATGGCATCCATACTTCGATGAGGGCCCTGATATTGAGATTCATATTCTCTGACATCTATTCCGAGAAATCCTGCTATGTGCATTAGCTGCCTGTATCCAGGAGGCATGCATCCTCTTCCACCCCTAATTTCAGTCATCTTAATAATGCTTGTCCAGCTCTTTTGAATAAGAGTGCAGTTCATTTTCTGCGAACCAGAGCGCTATTTCGTGCTCTGCATTTTCTTTGCTGTCTGAAGCATGGATAAGATTTCTTGTAACTCTCTGTTTGTCATTCGCAAGAGCATAGGACTCTATCATTGCAAAATCCCCTCTTATTGTTCCTGGAGGAGACTGCCTGGGCTCTGTCGTTCCTACAATTTTTCTTAATATCTCTATAGCGTGAGGGCCTTCAATGACCATTGCTACCACAGGGCCTTCCCTTAAGAAGTTAATATTCCACGATTGAATCATTTTGCCGTATTCCATGTGGTCTTTGAAAGGAAATTCATCACCCTGTTCTAATCTTGCTTTCTTTGTCTTTTCATAGACATTCTTAGCCCAGGTTTCATCCAGCTTATAGTGATCTCCGGCAAGCTTTTCATCAGCCCAGACCATTTTCATCGCTATAATCTTGAGCCCTATATCCTCTATTCTGGATACTATTTTTCCTATAAGGCCTCTTGCAACTCCATCGTGCTTTATCAAAATTAATGATTTTTCCTTAACCATTAGAAGATTTATGAAAAAGGGGTTTTAAAGATTTGTCTTTTGGAATACACTTATACAGGAGGGAACAGAAATTGTTATAAGAGCAGAGATTTTTTGATTATATGGCTGATTTTGACTTCATCGAGCTTGCAAAGAATACTGAAATATGCAGGAAATGCAAAAATATTGTTATAGGAAAAGGGAATCTGAATGCTGACATTTTATTTGTCGGAGAGGCACCTGGAAGAAACGAGGACCTGGAAGGAATTCCTTTTGTTGGGGCTGCCGGAAAGAATCTTGACAGGCTACTTGAAATAGTGGGATTGAACCTGAATGATATTTATGTTGCAAATATACTGAAATGCAGGCCTCCAGAAAACAGGGATCCTCTGCCTGAAGAAATAAGGGCCCATACTCCCTGGCTGCTGAATCAGATCTCGGAGATAAAACCAAAAGTTGTGTGCAGTCTTGGAAATTATGCTACCAAGTTTTTTCTGGCTGGAGGGGATGTTGACAGAATGAAGGACATGCCTGGAATAACTGCAGTCCATGGGAAAGCCAGGATGATAAATATTAACGGATTGCAGGTCAAGCTTATTCCTCTTTTTCATCCGGCAGCTATTATCTATAACAGAAAACTACTGCCTTTATGGGAGAAAGATATGGAAGTTGTAAAGACGGAAGTCGGGCAGAAGACACTGTTTTAGGATTTTGGGGCGTTCCTGATTTTGACGAATTTATAGTGCGCTGGGTGAGTCTGCTGCCTATCTGTAGATTCTTTTAAAGTGTAAATCTTTTTTCTGTCTTTGATGTAGTATCTTAGTTTTTTCGGCATTATTTTTCCTTTATCTCAATTTTAACATTGAGCTTCTTTGCCTTTTCCTTTATCTCCGCCAGGACAGAATCCATTATGTGGTTTGCCGTTTTGAAATCAGGCGTCTTTACCCCTATTGCAAACTGCGAGGAGCCTTTGTACCTTATTTCAGCCTTGCTTGTTTTCAGGATGTCTTTTATCCTGTTTATCCCATCTGGGTCAGTGGACTTGATTGTGATGGTGCTTATAACTTCTTTTGCCTTTTCTTTTTTTTCAAGGAGTATCTTTGACAGCTGTTCTGCTTCGCTCTTTGTCATGAAATTTTCTATTATCTTTGGGTTCTCTCTTGCTTCTTCTATGAATTCGGCTATGTCGTAGTCTTCTCTTATTTTTCTATAGACTTCAAGGGTTTTTTCCTTCAGGACAGGCTTAAGCATGCTTTGGAACTGCTTCTCTTTCTTGTACCTGTCCATGAGCTGTTCCCTCTCCTTTCCTGTAACTCTTCTCAAAGACAGCTCTATACTATTTCCTTTTATCCTAAGAATCTTGCAGACAATTTTCTTTCCGGGGGACACAAAGTCCCTTATGTTTCTTATTCTTCCTGCTGAAACCTCCGCAAAAATCATTGCTGCCTGAATCCCAGGGTAATCGTCCATTTCCAGAAAAACAGTTGTGCCTTCAATTCTTTTGACTGTGCAGAGAACTATGTCATCTTCTTCGAAATCTATCATATTACCTCCTTGATAGGTGCCTTTATCTTCACTTTTCCACCTGTTAATTTTACAAGCAGCTTGTTGCATGACCTGCATTTAATCCTTGTTGTTGCTTTTCCAAATGTTATATGCTGGGTGCTACAACGCGGACATTTTATCTTAAGGAATTTGGATTCTGGCATCAGAAGTGATATTTGGCAGGGTTTTTAAGAGTTTAGTATTACTATATTTTTACTAAATCAACTTCAAGGATACTCTGTAGAGTTTGGGTGAATGTCTGCTCGTGCTCCTTGGAAATCAGACAGCCTGCAGCTCCAGGATGGCCTCCGACTTCTCCCTTTAATGGAACTGTTGCTTTTGTCAGAACCTCACGGACATTTCTTCCCTTTTTACCCACTAGTCTTGCAGAAACTTTTATCTTGTCCTGGTTGTAAGCCATAGCTATTATTATTGTCCCTTCTGGATATAATGGAGAATGTGACATTATTGAGGCGGTTGTCCCTATGATTGTGTCTTTTATCTTGTCCTGGGCATTTATTATTGTATAGTTCTTGCCTTCAATTTTTTCCATCTCATTTATATATCTTAATGCCGCGGCTATATTCTGCTTGTAATTGAGATATATCTTCTCAGCTTTTTTTCTTGATTCTTTATTTCCAAGGCAGAATGAAAGTGCTATTTCAGGAGAATCCATTCGGCTACATGCATTGATAAGGGCAGAAATTTCCCTTGCATCTTCTAGCTTGTTGAAGAATTTTATAAGGTAAAGATTTCCGACCATTTTTTCTGCATCTTCCGGAGATTTGTGTATTTTTCTTAACATTATAGCAGTTATCAGATTGGACATCTCTTCTTCTGTAAATTCAGCGAGAGATTTGTATCCATGCTGTGTCTTTTGCAGGCCTGCATCCCTTAGCAGGGCAATTGTTCCTGCGAACGAACCAGTTATTCCAGGGATGTATAGGGAAGAGGAATACTCAAGAACTTTATCTATCGGCCTTGTAGCAGGGTATAGTAAAAGCCCTTTTTTTATTGTTACATCGGCATCCTGAAGTATTTCCTGATATGTTTTTGTCAGCTCTTTTTCCATCTGGTCTCCAACCATCCCTATTGTTGCAAGAGTTGCAAGATCGTAATTTCCAGAGGAAAGCTGTTTGGCGAATAAATAGCAGATTCCTGCCCCGGATATATTTTCTTTTCCATACAATTGAGGGTTAATCATGGTTATGTTCTTTGGAATCTCCCTTGATGCAAGCTCGTGATGGTCTAAAATAAAAACTTCAGTCTTTTTTTCAGCAAGTTCAGGAAGGCTTCCTGATCCCAAGTCAAGGAATATCAAAATGCAGTCTTCAGGGAGCTCTTTGATGTAATCTTTCTCAAGATTTTTTACGATCTCTATTGAGAACCTTTTATTCCATCTTTGGAGGGCTCTTGAGAAAATTGATGCAGAAGTTATTCCATCCGTATCATTATGAGAAATCACTTTAATGGGTTTGGTCTTTGATAGATTGTCCAGATTTTCAATAGCTAACTTTATTTGCTCTAACATAACCCCTTTTCCTTTCACTTAATTGCTCATCTTTCTAAGACGAGCAAGCCTTTTTGTCAGTTTCTGCTTTGCAGTGTAATCCTGTTTGTTTTTTTCCACATGTTTTCTCAGGCCATCAATCCTTTTTGTAATATTGACTTTTTCAGAGTCTGTATCCAAGTTATTTTCATCCAGAATCTGTGAAATCTTTTTCTTTGTGACAAGCTGGACTTTTGGTATTCCGTGCTGGTCTCTTAATATTAGTCCTATCTTCTCTGAAGGAGTACCATGCTTTGCTAGGTCTACAACCAGTTTTTCAACATCTTCTGCCTTCATTTTCATCCATGATAATTTTGATTCTGCCATGTTTAAGATTTGGATTATGGGTTTTTAAGGTTTTGGATAAGTCGGAAGAAGATAGTTTTAATAACCGTTTTTCCTTTTTTTTCAATGCCTTTGAAACTTATTGCGAAGGATAAGGGAGAACTCCAGATAGTTAGTTACAGTCTCCCTTCTCTAAATGATTATGGTATCAGGGTCAAGTCCTTGTTTTCTGGGATAAGTCATCAGACTGAAATGGCTATTCTGGAGGAGACTACTCCTTCGTTCCACAAGACGTGGGATAAGGAAAGAAGGTTTTACTCGGCTAATTTCGGATCTAAAAAGTATCCTGCTTCCTTAGGCTATGAATGTGTTGGGGAGGTTGTTGCAATAGGAGGCAAGGTCAAGGGCGTAAGAAAAGGAGATTTTTTATGGGCTGATCAACCGCATTCAGAAGAGTTTGTTTTAGATTCTAGAGACTCTTCCTACTATTTACTCCCTAGCGAAAAAAACCTTGAGAAATATGCTTTTCTGGCTATGACCCGGGTTGCCATTGGAGGCATCCATGATGCAAAACCCCTGATTGGAGAAAATTGCCTGATCACCGGACTTGGAACTCTTGGGTTAATTTCATGCCAACTAGCTAAGCTTTCAGGAGCCAGCAAGATTCTATCCTCTGACCCTTCAAAATTAAAGAGAGGCATTGCTAAAAAATTAGGAGCTATTCCTTTTGATTCCAAAAATTCAGATTTGCCTTCGAGAATCCATTCTTTGATAAGCCCAGGAGTTGATTTTTCTATAGAAACCTCTGGTCAGATTGAGGCCTTGAAGGATTGCCTGAGTTCATCTAAAATTGGTGGAAGAATAGTGACTCTTGGTACATATAGGAACACAGGAAAGGCTTCCCTGCCATTTGCCGAAGAGTGGCATAGAAACAGGTTGTCTTTGATATCCTCTATGACCGTTAATGGGTGCCCCCATAGAGATTACCCTTTATGGGATTTGCATAGACTAAATCTTCTAGCAAAAGAACTCCTGAGTAAAAATATTTTAAAAACTAAACCTATGATCTCCCATAGAATAAGATTTAAGGATAGCCTAAAAGCCTACAAAATGATTAGAGAAAACCCAGATAAAACTGTAAAGGTGATTTTAAAATATGACTGAGATAAATGACAAGTTTCTGTTTAAAAACGTTGATGGGGAACTAAAAGTTATTCAGAAAGCCCTTGAAATTGCTCAACTTTCTGGGACTGGGGCCCTTGTTGAAGAATACGAGGCTTCCTTGAGCAAATTTTTTTCATCTAAATTCTCCATCGCAGTTTCCTCTGGAAGCGCGGCATTACACTCCGCTTTGTACTGCCTTGATGTTAAACCTGGAGATGAAGTTTTGATACAGGCAATAGCCCCCCTTCCTACAATTTTGCCGGTACTTACAGCTGGTGCAACCCCTGTTTTTGTCGATATTGGTAACGGATTGGCTTTCGACAATGAAGATTTAGTTTCAAAAATAAACAAAAAGACCAAGGCTGCAATTCTTGCTCCCCTTTGGGGTTATCCTATTTCATATGATGAGAATTTAAAAATTCTGAATGAAAAGGGCATACCTCTTATAGAGGATGCTGCCCAAGCACATGGGGCGAGAATAGGAAAAAGATACATCGGTACTTTTGGGAAGGTGGGATGTTTTAGTACCCATGACAGGAAGTTACTTTCTACGGGAGAGGGGGGATTTATTCTAACAGATGATGAAACTCTAAGTGTTAAACTGAGGAAATTTACAAGGCTTGGTTCAATGAACGGTGTAGATTATGGAGTCAATTACAAAATTTCCAGATTGCAAGCCGCTTTAGGTTCATCCAGACTCAGTCACATGGAAAAAAACCTTGAGAAAAAAAGAATTATTGCTTTTGAGATTCTTAAAGGAATAAAGGGCTTGGGCATAAAGGAACTCGGATTCCCAGAAAGATCCAAGCCTAGCTATTACAGCCTAGTTTTGATTCTTCCCTGGGGAAAAGAAAGGAACTTAAGATTTCTGGAAATTCTTGATTCTAAAGGGATCTCTTCTGACAGGATTAAATATGGCTATGATGTTGCTTATAATAAACCAATCTTTTCCAACTTCAAGAGGAAATGTAAAAGATCAGAGAAGTTCATAGAGGATATGGCCACAATCCCCATAACTCCCGTATTTACAAAAGAAGAAATTAATTATATTATTCAAAGTATCAGAAAAGCAGCACACGAAATATAAATAAGTTTATATATTTGATTCAGGAAATTCTTTTATGTTTAGAGAGGCCCCTCAGAAAGGAGAGAAGCATTATACTTCTACAGTCTTTTTAGTTTCAGAGGAAGAGCCTAAAAGGGTCCTTCTTATGCATCATAAGAAATTAGACAAATGGATGCCCCCAGGAGGACATCAGGAGAAGTTTGAGAATCACATAGAATCTGCTATCAGGGAGGTCCTTGAGGAAACAGGAATAGACATCTCTCCTTTTATTTCAGGCATAAAGAAGATAGATGATCGTGCTAGTTCGTTGCCATTGCCAGACCATATCTATGAAGAGAGAATTGATGAAAGAGAAGGCCATCCAGAGCATTATCATTTAGACTTCATTCAAGTAATCAGAATTCCTGTTTCAGAAGTCAAGAATAGTGACTCCGAGTCTCACTCTTTACAATGGTTTGGTTTGGAGGAAATGCAATCATTGGAACTTTTTGATAATGTGAGGATGACTCTCAAACAAATTCTTTCTTAAGATGAAAATTGTTGTTTTTTCAGATCCACACAGAGGAAAAGATATTTCTGTTTTCAAACCAGAAAGAATAGATATTTGGGGAAACGAATTTTCCTCTTTGTTTAATAAAATCCTGAAGAAGGAGAAGGATTTTGACCTTCTTGTTTGTCTTGGGGATTTAATAGCTGACAAATCTTCTTCTGAGGATTTTAAATCGTATGCTGAGGTTATATCCTTTCTGAAAAAAATTAAAGCAGAGTGCCTTTTTGTCGTAGGAAATCATGATTGCAAGAATCTCTCCCATTCTGATTTATCAAAATTGATTAACAGGAAAAGAACTTATTATTCTGCAGATATTATGGGAGTGAAGCACATTGTTTTAAGTGCAAATTGGGTTGACAAGAAGGGATACACTCTTCTTGAAGATGAGCTGGGCTGGTTAGATGAAGAGCTAAAAAATTCTAATGTTCCTTGCATAATCTATAGCCATTACCCTTTCGATAATCAAAATTTGAAAAAAAGCAAATATTTCTCAAAAGAGATTGATGTATTTTTAAGAGAAAGAGATGATGTTCAGAGGCTGGTTGGGAAATATTCAACCAAAATTAAGCTTATTGTTTTTGGGCATGTTCATCAATACAACAAAAGTAAGATCAAGGGAGTAAGCACTTTTACAGTCCCTTCCATGACCGAGGATAACGGAGGAAAACCCTCAGGAGAGTATGCAGTTATCGATACAGGCAAGGAGTTTTCTTTAAACATTTACAGGGTTTAATCCAGAAAAGAGAGTATTTGATGCAACCTTTCCGTTGTTGTGTCTTTTGGAATAAATTCAATCTCGTAACCCATGTTTTGATAAGCATCAATCAGTTTTTTTTCGAATTCTTTCTGCTCTTCCCTCAGCATTTTTCTCTCTGAAGTATTCCTGTAGAATCCCAGATCGCCAAGGATGAAAACTTTTTCATAGGTTACCTTTTTCATATGTTCTATAAATTCTGAAGGAACTCTTCTGTTTCTTATTTTATAGTAAGCAATTGTGTCTATTAATCCCCTATCGCAGAAAACTGTGCCTTTATCCTTCTTCAGATCCATCTGTTTTTTCCTATATTCAAACATTTTTCTGTCAAAATCTTCTCCTGAATCCTCTGAGGCATAAGTCTCTGTCCCTTCTCTTATAGTTTCATAACCTAGCTTAGATAATTCGTTTATCAGAGTAGTCTTGCCTGTGCAACATGCCCCGGTTAAAACATAAAATTTTGACTTCATTTTGATAGCCCTGCCCGGATTCGAACCGGGGTTTAAGCCGCCAAAGGGCTTCGTCCTTGACCACTAGACTACAGGGCTATAACGAAACTAAAAGTAGTTGCTTTTTAAGGGTTTTTATGAGCCTTTCTTGTATCTTCCTCTTGCCTCTACTTTTTCCAGTTGTTTTATTATCTTTTTGTAATCTTTTGCGGATTTGTATCCCTCCAAAACAGACCTGAATGCTTTTTCATGGATTTTGGAATGCCTTGCTTCCAGGGCTTTTTTTATCAGATGCAGATCTACTGCCTTGTCTTCTATCTTATTGCTGTGGAATCCAAGGCCGAAGTCTATGAAATAAACCTTTCCTATTTTTGAAATTAGACGTTGTTCGTTTTGTTGCGTCTTATTTTCTTCTTTGTAAATTAAATTGGAGGTTGTTAAATCTCCATGTATTAATCCTGCGTCGTGCAATTTTGCCAATGAAGAGCCGATTTGCCTGCACAATTTTGAATAATCCAATTTTTCCAAATTATCTGATAATTTCTTTCCTGCTACGAATTCGAGCTCAATAATCTTTGTTTTTTCATCTGCAGAGATTATTTTCGGAACTGGGATTATTTGAGATGCTTTCTCCAGTATTTTTGCTTCTGAACGCGTGCGTAATTTTCTTAGTTTTTCGTCGAGTATTGGATGCCTGTATCCCTTTACTATTCTTGTTTTTACTACCTTTTTTTCAGATTTTTCTATTACTGCTTCTGCGCCTTTAGCAATTATCTTCATTTAAATTCTGAAGCAATAATGTTTATAAGGATTGGTCTTTTATTTTTATTATATGCCTACAAAAAATACTGCTCTGACTGCAGGAAAGTATAGCAAGACAGTGGCTTACCCCCAGAGCGATGAACATATGGAGTATGCCTTGAATTGTATGCATCATGTATCCCAGGACACCCAACCTGAACCGAGGCCTGTTAATTCCCAAGTTGTAAGAGGAGGAGTTGCTGGCTTTTACGGTAGATATGGAGCAGATTGGAAACAAAGGAATAAATCTCTTGGAACTGACAGGGTTGAAGTAACAGGATTTGATGATTTAAGGCCCCACCTGACAGGGCTTGATGTAGGAATCTGATTAATATCTTCTTGGATTTCCTGACCTTCTGAATCCTGATGATCTTCTTGAACCCCGCGAATCTCTTCTTGAACCCCTTGAATCTCCCCGTGAACCTCTATCTCCTCTTCCAGACCCTCTGAATCCCGAAGAGCTTCTTCTGAATCCTGACGAACTCCTTCTGTCTGATGAGTCTCTTGATCTTCCAAATCCCTCTCTGTCGTCGGACCTCGTAAAATTTACCCTTATGCTTTCAACTTGAGGCATCTTAATCTCTTTTATTTTAAGGGATTCATTTTCAGTCAGCCTTCTGAAATTATCATAATCGTTATTCGATACTATGCTTATTGCCATTCCTTCTTTTCCAGCTCTTGCTGTCCTTCCAATCCTGTGAATGTATTCTGAAGGAGTTTTCGGAATGTCATAATTATATACATGAGAAATTCCCTTGATGTCCAATCCTCTTGCGGCAACGTCCGTGCAGACAAGAATTTTTATGTCTCCTCTGTGAAACTCTTTCATTAATCTTATTCTCTTTTTTTGATCCAGCCCTCCATGTATCGCCATTGCATCCAGCCCGTTTTTTTCAAGATTTTTTGCTAGCATATCTGTATGAATCCTGGTGTTGCAGAAGATCATGACTAATTTTGAGTTTTCATTTTTCAACAAATGGACTAGAAGAGAGAATTTCATGTTTTTTGGAACATCATAATAGTGCTGCTGAAGTTTTGACGGATCAACGTAAGACTCAACTGAAATAGTTACAGGAGCTTTCATGTAGTTTTTTGCTATATAATTAATATCTGGCGAAAGAGTTGCTGTGAAAAGTAAGGTCTGTCTTTCTTCAGGGCAGTACTTGAGTATTTCTTTTACATCCTGAAGGAATCCCATGTCAGCCATTCTGTCGGCTTCGTCAAGTATGAGTGTTTTCAACATTGTTAACCTGACGTTCCTTCTCTTCAGATGATCCAGAATCCTTCCGGGAGTTGCTATGATTATTTCTGATTTTCCCATATTGTCTATCTGCCTGTCCATCGGAACTCCGCCGTAGACTTCGCACACCCTGATAGGATAATCCTGGGTGATTGAATGAAATACTTTGGTTATCTGGCCTGCAAGCTCTCTCGTAGGCGTCAGCACAAGAACCTGAACTCCTTTTTTTTCCTGAATCTTTTCTATCAATCCAAGCCCGAATGCAAGTGTTTTTCCTGAACCAGTGGCTGATGTTCCAATTAAATCCTTTCCATGCAGGACTAGGGGAATCGACTTCTCCTGAATTTCAGTAGGAGACTCAAATCCGAGGCTCTTTACTTTTCTCAAGAGCTTTTCGCTTAGTCCGAGTTCTTCAAATGTCTTCATGTTTTTATAGAAATAGATATTCAACGAATTGAAACTATTCCTTCACACTTTATACAATAGTCGTATTTTATGGCTATTTAAACCTGCGTATTACCAGTGTTTTATCTTCTTGCAGGATTTACACTTATAGAATTTAGAAGTTACCGGATCTGATTTTGCTCCGAACGGATAGTTCCTTCTGGATGAAAGCTTTGCTTCTCCCCCGCAGCTGCATCCTATAGTTTTAGGAGGCAGGTCTCTGTTGAATCTCTTAAATGCCATCTTGTTATTAAAAATCGAATCCAGAATTAACTGCAGACAATCTCTATTTAATGCTGGTTTTTATTAGTATTTAAGTGTTTAGGAGAGTTTAAATCTTCTTTTTTTCTGGAACTGAATGGATAAAATAATCAAAATCCGTGCCGGTGGGATTGCTTACAAGGACGGAAAACTGATAATTGCTAGGCATCACAAAGAAGGCAAGACATATTACGTCCTTCCAGGAGGAGGGCTTGAGAATGAGGAAAGTCCGCAACAGGCCCTTGAAAGGGAGTTTATTGAGGAGACAGGATTTAAAGTGAAAGTCGGGAGATTAGCTTATTATAAGATATTGTATAATGATGAATATTATTCTTTAGACATGATATATGAATGTGAGATTGTCGGAGGAAAACTGGAAATAAACGATCCTGACGGGAAAGTTGAGGAAGTGAAGTTTGTTGATAAGGAAGAGCTGGATGAGCTGGTCTTTTATCCAGAGCAATTGAAAGAGCACCTTTTCAAGCCTGGCAAGGAAGCAGTTTTCCTTGGGATATATAGATTCCCGGAAGATTAAATTTATTTATTCTGGAATCGTTCTATTTTATGCCTTTTTACAATCCTTTTGTTACAAGAGTTTTGGAGGTCCCTACAATTGTCTATCCTTCCCAAGGCCTTGAGAGAGTTTTGGACAGGAGGGCAGAAAATATCAGAAATCACATCATAGGCCTTGACGCGTGCAACCTGAACTTGAGCAATCCTTCTTTAGAAAGTCCTTCTTATCAGATTGCGTTTTTATCTGAAGATAATGGAAGTATTGTGACTCTGCTCTGGAGCTTTGTTTCGCCAGAAATAAGTACTTCAAGGGCTTTCAGGGATTTTGAGCCTGAAGAGGGCATTTTTAGCAATGATGAAATTTTGTTTGCGGTTACAAGGGAAGAGAGACTTAGGAAATTTTGCGGGGATGATTTAGGAAAGTATTTTGCGGAGAGGCCTGCTTTTCCTGAAGGATACATGATAGGGGAAGATTTTTAGAATAATTTAAAATAATAGAATTCCAGCTATTCCTATGTCGGACTCGTTAAAAAAGTCGTTTCAGGGGATGCTTTCTTTTGCTGACGTGAAAATAAACGGAAAAAGGCCATGGGACATTATAATACATAATCCTGAAACTTACAGAAGGGTATTGTCAAAGGGTTCTCTTGGGCTTGGGGAGTCATATATGGATGGATGGTGGGACTGCAAGAGGCTTGATGAATTTTTTTATAAGATTTTGGAAACAAAATTAAATGAGAAAGTGATTGGTTTTAATTTCTTTTTAGCTTCCATAAAAGCAAGAATGCTTAATCTTCAGAGCAAGAGTAGGGCTAAAAGAGTTGCCAAGGAGCATTACGATCTGAGCCCTGAATTGTACATGTCTTTTCTTGATCCTTACAATCAATATACCTGCGGTTATTGGAAGAATACAAAAGATTTGAATAAGGCGCAGGAACAGAAACTTCACTTGATATGTAAAAAATTAAAATTGAAGAAAGGAGACAGGGTTTTGGACATTGGATGCGGGTGGGGAGGATTTGCCAAGTTTGCCTCAAAGAATTATGGGTGCCATGTTACTGGAATAAGCATATCTGAAGAGCAAGTAAAATATGCAAAGAAATTCTGCCAAGGGCTTAATGTCGAGATAAAGAAAATGGATTACAGAGATGTAAAGGAGAAATTTGACAAAGTTTTGATTTGCGGGATGATAGAGCATGTCGGATATAAGAATTATAGGGAGATAATGAAAGTTGTTAATAGTTGCCTGAATCCTGGAGGGCTGTTCTTATTGCATACTATTGCCAGAGATACTTCAGTCAAATCTTCCGCGGATTTGCTTTGGCTCTCAAAATATATTTTTCCTAATTCTATGCTTCCTTCTGCAAAACAGATAACAACCGCTGCAGAAGGTTTCTTCACAATCCAGGACTGGCAGAATTTTGCCCCTTATTATGATAAGACTTTGATGGCGTGGCATAAGAATTTTGTTAAGAATTGGAATAAGATAAAGAAAAATTATGATGAAAGATTTTACAGGATGTGGAATTACTATCTGCTTTCATGCGCGGGAGCTTTCAGGGCTGGAAAGATGAATTTGTGGCAGATTGTGTTTTCCAAAGGGGCTTTGAAAGAAGTTTATTTCGGGGAGAGATTATGAGTGAGATGAAAGAAATAACTTGCTATACGCCCAAGGAATGGCGTTCATGGCTTTCGAAAAATCATAAGAAAGAAGATAGAGTATTGTTAATCAGATATAAGAAACACACTGGCAAAAAGATGTTTAATCAGAGTGTGGCGATGAATGAGGCTATATGTTTTGGATGGATTGATACTACATTAAAGAGGATTGATGATGAAAGATATGGGGTGACTTTTGTTAAGAGGAATAAAAAAAGTAAGTGGAGTGAGAATACATTTGCCAGAGCCAGAGAGATGATCAAATTGGGGAAGATGAGCAAATTTGGATTGGAGATGTTTCTCATGGGAAGCAAGAAGAAGACACATGATCATGGCCTTCCAAAAAATCCTAGCCTTTCAGATGTACCTGAATTGAAAATGGAATTAGATAAGCCGGGAAATAGGAAAGCAAAGGAAGGGTTTGATAAAATGTCTCCGAGCAACAGGAGAATGTACTTCCGCTGGATTTTGCATGCCAAGAGGCCGGAGACAAGAATGAAGAGAGTTAGGCAGGCGATGGAGAATGTTGTTAAAAATAGGAAGTTAGGGGCGAGCGGGAAGGATGCTTGAGAAGGTTTAAAATAATTAATTTCTTGTCTTAGAGATGAAAAAGTGGGTGATTGCTGCAGTAGTTATAGTGATTGTGCTGGCGGTTGGAGGATTCTTTTTTATAAATCATGAAAGTGATTATGAAAGCACAGATTATAGTGAAGGCCAGTTGAACGATGAAGGGAAAAAT
>MNVZ01000026.1 GCA_001872315.1 Candidatus Pacearchaeota archaeon CG1_02_39_14
GTTGCTACTCCCTGCACCAAACCTGTAGTTGTAACTGGTTCTCACTAAATAAACTTAACGGGAGGTAAAAAAATGGAATACAAACATAGCGGGAGCTCTGTCGGAGCAAACAGGAAGCATGTTCAGATAACACCAAAGTACAGATATCGCATGATGAGAAGCGAAAAACTGAAAGTTTTTTGCAGAGTTGCAATAGAAGAAGCCTGCAAAAAACATGGGATAAGAATAGAAATTATCAAGGTGATGGAGGAGCATGTTCATCTGATAGCTGATGTCCCGAGGACAATGAGTGATGCACTGGCTTTGCAGATAATCAAGGGAGGGTCATCTTATCTGCTCTTTCGCATTTGTCCGAATTTGCGAAAGAGATATCTGAGAGGACATTTCTGGACTGGTGGATATTTTTGTGATGGAGTAGGAAACAGCAATTTTACAGCAACTTACACCTACATAGAAAACCAAGAGCTTCATCATTCAGCGTCGAGATAAGACTAACTGGACGCCGTGCTCCGAGCGAAGCGAGGATTTGCCCGAAGGGCAAACCTTTAGGGCACGGAGGAGGTCACATACTTGAGTCGCACTAGACTCTTTATTTTTTCTGCGTCACTTACGGCTACGTTTCTTATTCTCATGTAAAATTTTGCTGAAGAAAACCTTATAAATGTATGGAGTTTGTGAAAATCCATGATTAATGAGCTATTGTTCATTCTTGTTATTCTTGTATCTTTTGCAATGACCCTCCTTGCTGTTAAGCTTGGAAGAGAATGGCTGATTGCTATCCCTCCTGTTTTTATTATTGTTGCTAACATTTTTGCTCCTCAATTAGTCAGTGTTTTTGGGATAACAACAAGTTTGGCATTGCCAATTTACGCATCCATATTTCTTGCTACAGACATTGTTGCGGAACATTGGGGTAAAAAAGAAGCTAGAAAAGTTGTTTGGATGGCTTTGTTCACACAAGCATTTGCTCTTATTATTGCTATGGTAATTGTGCAGGCAGAAGTCTTAGAAATTAGTGCTGGTGTGGGAGATGCCCTAGTATTAGTATTTGGATTCACACCAAGGATTGTCCTTGGTTCTTTAGTTGCATATGTTATAAGCCAGAATTGGGATGTTTGGGCATTCCATAAGATGAAAGAAAAGACAAAAGGAAGGCATTTATGGCTTAGAAATAATGCCAGCACAATCAGCTCTCAATTTTTGGATTCTGTAATTTTCATAGGGATTGCATTTTATGGAATTATTCCCGGAACATGGCCTTTGATTCAGTTCATGCTTTCTGTCTGGGTTCTAAAAATAGCGGTTGCCTTGCTTGACACCCCTATAGTTTATTGGTCCTATGGGCTTCTGGGAAAGAAAAGACCCAAGAAAACAAAAGACGAGCATTTTGGTGTTGCATAGACTTTAAATATCTGATTTCTTTTTTATCAGCATGAAGGATTTATCAAAAGAGATTCTTGCATACTCGCTGCAAAATGCTATTGAATTTGGAAAAGCTGATGCGGGGAAATTGATAGGAAAGCTTTTTCAGCATGGGCTTGAAAAGAAAAATATAGGGGATGTTATGCCTGCGATTCAGGAAGCCGTCAAGAAAGTCAATTCTATGTCTAAGGATGAAAGGGATAAGGCGTTTGAGAAATTAAAGGATGTTGTTAAGGCAAGGAGCGAAGAGGAGAAAGGCCTTCCTTCCTTAAAGGGCTCCGCTGTAGACGGGAAAATGAGATTCAGGATGGCTCCATTTCCTTCAGGGGCATTGCACATAGGAAATGCAAAGACTTACCTTCTTAATGCATTGTATGCAGAAGATTACAATGCAGAGCTGCTGCTGATTATGGATGATACTATAGGAAGCGAAGAGAAACAGCCCTACAAGGAGAGCTATACTTTAATTGAAGAAGCGTTTGATTGGCTTGGAATCAAGTACAAGAAGCCTGTGATTTACAAGTCCGACAGGCTGAAGATTTATTATGAGTATGCTGAAAAACTTATCAAGAAAGGAAAGGCATATGTGTGCCATTGTGCGCAGGAGATATTAAGGGAAAACAGGGCTAAAGGTGTGGAATGCTCGTGCAGGCAATTTCCAAATGGGATACAGCTGGAAAGATGGAAGGAGATGTTCAAGATGCCTGAAGGGCACGCGGTGTTGAGAATAAAGACCGAGATGATGCATCCTAATCCTGCTTTCAGAGACAGGGTTCTTTTCAAGATATCAGACAGAGAGCATCCAAGAGTGGGAAAAAAGTACAGGGTCTGGCCAACTCTGGAGATGTCCTGGGCCATTGATGACCATCTGCTTGGAATCACCCATATATTGAGGGGGAATGACTTGAGAATAGAGACTGACATGGAGAAATATGTATGGGATATATTTGCCTGGAAACACCCTGAAACAATCCACACTGGGCTGATAAGGATAGAAGGTCTTGATGCAAAGGTTTCCAAGTCTAAGTCCCAGAAAGAAGTCAGGGAAGGAAGATTTTTCGGATGGGATGATCCAAGAACATGGAGCATTCAGAGCCTTATAAAAAGAGGGATTACATCCGAAGCTATAAAAGATTTTGTCAGGGAGATTGGGCTGAACAGGCAGGATACCGTTGTTCCGATTGACAACCTTTATGCAATAAACAGAAGATTGCTTGACAAAGAGACTGACAGATATTTCTTTGTCTGGAACCCTGTGAAGATAAAAATTGAGAATGTCCTTGAGAAAAAAGAGTTTGACATCCAAGTTCATCCTGACAGACAGGAGACAAGGAAGATGAAGATAAAAAATGATTTTTATGTTGTTAAAGATGACTTTGACAAGCTGAAAGGAAAAGAGATAAGGCTGATTCATTTGTTCAATATCAAAATGGATGAAGAGAGCAAAATCACTTCTATAGAGAACAAAAAAATTCCGAAGATACACTGGGTTTCTGATAAGGTTAAAGCCAGGGTATTGATGCCCGACGGAAAATGGACTGAAGGGTACGCTGATTCAGGTGTAAAGAAAATAAAGAAAGATGAAATAATACAGTTCGAGCGCTTTGGCTTCTGCAGATACGATGGAGAGAAGAAGGGTGTGAAGGAATTTTGGTTCGGGCATAAATAAAATGAATTTAGCTATATTAGGAATAGTTTCTGATCTTATTGGAGTTTTTATTCTGACTTTAGTAGCAATTATTGATTATCCTCATCAGAGAATTTTTAATCAAGATAGATGGTGGAAAAAATATTGGTGGATGGGATGGAGGCCTTTTTACAGAGATACTCAAACATTAGAATGGAAGAGGGAACTTAATAGAAGAGTTATAGTTTACCATCTGGTACCACCCAGGCAACAATGGAACCTAATTGGATTTTTATTTATTTTAGTAGGGTTTTCATTACAACTAATCTTTTATCTGAAAAGCTAATAAATAAAAACATTTATAAACAAAATAGATTTATAGCTTCCATGAAAAAGAGAGGGTTGAGTGGGATTGTCACAGTCATTCTTATCATATTACTTGTACTTGTTGCTATTGGAATCATATGGGCAGCAATAAGGCCTCCAATCCAGGAAACCGGGGACAGATTGTCCGGAGATTGCCTGACTCTGAATGTTGAAGCATTGAGCTGTACTAACATGGGGAACGGATTATACGATGTTAGGTTTATGAGGAATGCCGGGGCAGGAAGTTTGACTGATGTTAAGATAATATTCTACAATATAGATGATGAGACCACTGTTGTGGAATACGGAAGCACATTGACAGAGCTTCAGACAGGATTGTATAATTCAGGTGACTTGTCATCTTTCGCTCCTACACAGGCAAATGTGGTTGCAGTTATACAGCCGGGCGAGACTCCTATCACTTGCGAGATAGTTAACCAGCCAGTTAGTTGTTTAACTCCTTAAGGTATAAAATATGGACAGGAAAGGATTATCGGGAATAATTACAGTAGTTTTGTTTGTTCTATTGATTCTTGTTGCTATAGGGATCATATGGGCTTTTCTGAATCCTTTCATAACCGAAGGAACGTCAGGGGTTGGAGCAATAGGTAACTGCCTGCAGGTGAGACTGGAAGCAGCCAATTGCGTCGATAATACTGGAAGCTACAGCCTGACAGTAAGAAGAGGGGCTGATGATGTTACATTATCAGATGTAAAATTGATTTTCTATGATGCACAGGATAACACTGAGGTCAAGGACATTCTTGGAGATTCTATAGATACTCAGATTCCTGATGCCCTTGGAAGCAGGACATATTCCAATATTATTTTAGCTTCTCTGCAGTCTGCCTCAAAAGTCGGGGTGTCTGCTGTGATAATATCGAATGACGAAGAGCATACATGCGAGCAGGTTAGTGAATTAGTGGATTGCGAATAGTTATAAAAATTATTTAGAAAAAATTATTTAGACTTCTTGGATGGCTTTGCAGTCTTGGATTCGCTGCCTGATTCCTTTCCCAAGGGCTTGCTGTTCTTGCTCTCTACAATGGATTCTTTTTCTTTTTGCAAAGCTTCTTTCAACTTATCCAGCTGCTCAAGCTGCGCATCAATCTCTTTCTTTGATGGCTTTCTTTTAACAGACTGATTCATCGGAATCTTTTTCACATAATCCATTATTGAAGACCTTTCCATTCTAAGAACAGATTTTGATTCATCCTCTATATGCGCCTTTAATATTTCCATTCCTGTGAGGACACAATTGACATTCCATATTTTATCGCCCTCGATTGTCTGAATTACTGCAATAATCTTCCTTATATCTTCCGTGATGCTTCTGTTTTTCATCTCATCCTCCAATATGCCTCTTATCGCCTCCAAATCAATCTTTGTCTTAATATCCAGCTTTTCAGGAGTCTTGTCTGTAAGCATATCGAGAATTTTTACATCTACCTGATGATTGTCAAGACTGAAAGCAGCCACTTTTTTCTGTCCGGGAATATAATAGTCTATCTGATGAATGTTCTGTCCTGCCTCAAAGTCAAGGACAAAGAACCCCGCAATAAGATACGCATCCCCATATTTCTTTTCGAATTCCTTAAATTCCGAGGAGTTGCTCAATTTTTCTATATATGGTTGTATTTTCATCTTCTCTTTTACATTAGTTTCTGGAATGGGAGGTTTATAAAGATTTATACGGCTCAGCTAATTCTTTCTTTAAATCCTTGATGAACTTATCCAGTTTTATGCCAAATTTAGGCTTTTCCCCTCGTGCACGGACAGCAATAGTCTTGCTTTTTTCTTCTTTTTCTCCTAAAACTATAACATAGTTTACTTTCATAAGCTCTGCGTTTCTTATCTTTGACTGGACTGTATCTGACTCGAGGTCTGAATCTATTCTTAATTCAGGCAATTCTGATTTAAGAGTTTCAACAAGCTTTTCACATGCTTTAGTGTTTCTGTCTGTGAAGTTGATTACCCTGACCTGTCTTGGGGAAAGCCAGAGGGGAAAATTTCCTGAAAGATGCTCCAAAAGGACTCCAATAAACCTTTCAAGAGAGCCAAAGATTGCCCTGTGAAGGACAATTGGCTTATGTGACTTTCCATCTTTGCCTGTATATTCTAATTCAAACCTTTCCGGAAAATTGAAGTCTAATTGAAGAGTTGAACACTGCCACTCCCTCCCAAGAGAATCTTTAATCTGAACGTCAAGACTTGGTCCGTAAAACTTTGCCTCTCCCGGCATCTTATCTGCCTTAATCTTTAATTTTTTCAGAGCCGACGTGAAAGCCATTTCGGCACTATTCCATAGTTTGTCATCACCAAGATACTTTGATTCCTTTTCCTTGCTCCTCGTACTCAAAGTGAAATAATACTTGAAGTTAAAAGTGTCAAGGAATTTTTGAATTATTCTTATTACATTAATTATCTCATCTTCCAGCTGATCTTCTCTTACAAAAATATGTGCGTCGTCCTGATGCATTCTTATTACCCTAAACAATCCTGATAAGACTCCAGATAATTCCATTCTGTGCAATGGGCTGTACTCCGAAAATCTTATGGGAAAGTCTTTGTAGCTTCTTGACTTGGCACGATAGAGAAGCATGTGCCCGGGGCAGTTCATTGGTTTTACTGCAGCAGGCCTTCCTTCATAGTCTGTCAAAAACATATTTTCCCTGTATAATCCCCAATGACCTGAAATTTTCCAGAGTTTATTGTCATAGATTTGGGGAGTTGAAACTTCCTGATAGTCTAACCCTTCCTGAATTTTCCTTGAAAATTTTAATAATTCATTGAATATTACAAGCCCCTTTGGATGCCAAAATATTGAACCTGGAGACGCTTCATTAAAAGAAAACAAGTCAAGCTTCTGACCTAAAATTCTATGGTCGTTATCCTTTAATTTTGAAGTGTCAAGTTTTGACCTTGATAGTTCTCTTAAAAGATGAGAAATGTCATAATCTTCCAGCTCTATGACTTTATGCTCTGTTTTTACATCTTCTGCCTTTCCCTTAAACTCTTTGCTTAGCTCTGACAGAGGATGGCCTTTCACTTTTAATTCAAAAGATTTGTAATGGCCAAATGGCGCCCTTGTCACGCTGAAAAATTTACTTAATGCATTCTCTGCCTCTACTAAATATTCCAAAGCTGTTTTTGGATTTGCAAGATTAGATGAAAGATGTGCATAAGGATATAGTACAATATTTTTTGCCTTGACTTCTGAAGCTGTCTTTTTCACCGCTTCTACTAATTGAGCAACCGCTTGGTCATTGTCCCCTTTCTCTATAGCAGTCAGAATAACTAAGGGATCTTTGATTTCGTGCTCTTTATTATCCTTTAATTCTTCGGCGTCTTTGAATGCTTTCTTTAATGCTTTAAAGCGGATATAATCGCAATGAAGCGTGATGATTTTCATGCATCCTTAAAGAAAGGGCGGTATAAAAGGATTTTGGATTAATCCTGAAGGGTTTCCAGCCTTTCTACTGGAAGAGGTGTTTTCCCTCTATAAGCCAAGGCAACAACATCCGGGCTTGACAACCATTCTCTTTTTGTTTCAATCATTTTTCCAGGAAAAGTGGATTGCATGTATTCTATAACCCTTCCCAGGATTTCAGCTGCACCAATATGCCCTCCTTGAGTCTGGCGCCTCATAGCAAAAGTTCCGATTGACCTTCCCCTATCAAAGGCAAATACAATGCTCCCATTTGATATTCTTGTCTTAGAGGGAAGCAATCTTCCCCTTTCAGTTTTTACCTGCCCATCAGGAATCTGCCTGAGAAAATTAAGGTTATCATAAAGAAAAGAAGCGCTAAAGGAAGGATGCAGCTCATGGTCTATGTCCCATTCCCCTGGATTGAGATACGAATTTAGGTGGACTATAATTGGGTCTCCTTGTATTCCTGACTCTTCCAAAAATGAGAGATGTTCCAGGGCGTAATCTCTATTTCTCCAGACATAAAATCCTCTGCCTTGTCCGTTTCCATCAGACAAGTCTGACCTAGCTCCTTCTCTGAAAGATTCTGCTGCTTCGCCAGGGTTTCCCCTTAATGCGTGGTATAATGTTTCTATATTCATGAAAATCCCAAAAACTAGTGATATTTAAATCTTGTCATTTTGTTACTATAACACAGGGATAACATGGTAGAAAGCTTTAAATAGGCATTTTTCCCAGAAAATGTATGGAAAAGAGAACAGAAATGAGAATCTATAGACAAGGAATTATAGGAAAAATAGCTGAAGCTCTAGGCATTAGCAATCAAAAGACATTTGATTATGTTATAGATAATGACATTGTAGCAGAGCCTTATGGACCCGTTAAAGGAAGAGATGTTTCAGTCCTTTTAAGAGGGTATGGACAGTATAGCGAGGTTGAACAATCATCCTTAAGACATGCACTCTTACATGCTGTTCAGAACGATTCTCCTATAGAGAAAATAAGGCATTTTACATCTTCTGGAAGAGTAAATAGACAGGGAGATGCTATTTCAGGAGAGACAGGTATGGAGTATCAGATGGGAAGGAGGGCTGCATGAGCTTCCAGGAAGACCAGAGACCACTTAGAAGAGCTCTCGGATTGACAGCTGCTGGGATTATAGGATTCGGACTGATAGCTAATAAAATTGATAATTCTACAAAAACAGTTGCTGATTCTGTAGGAACAAGAGAGACAGACGTAGCCGGAGAGCCTGCCGATGTAAGTAATATCCCTCTGGAAGATAGGGTAATAGACCCTTTGAATGAGGCAGATTCTGGAAGTGAAATAGATTTTAGGAATGAAATCAATTATGAGAGATTGTATGAAGACCTGAAAAGGCATGAGAGTGTTAGAAATACAGCTTATTCAGACGCCAATGGAAAGTCTGTAGGTGCCGGGTTTAATTTAGAAAGACCTGATGCCAGAGAAAAAATAGAATCCTTTGGTCTTAATTATGAGTCTGTTTACAATGGAAGAACTACCCTGAATGATAACCAGATAAATTCCCTGTTAAAATATGGCGTTGAAATAGCTGTGGATGATGCTAGGAAATATCTCGGCGAAGCTTATTGGGACAATCTGGATGGAGATGCTAAAGAAATACTCGCAAATATGAGTTACAATCTTGGCAGAGACAGGCTTTCAGGTTTTGTTAAGCTAAAGGATGCCCTAAGGAAGGAAGATTATAAGAAAGCAGCTGATGAGATGGTAGATTCAAAGTGGTATAATCAAACTGGAGATAGGGCAGAAGAGCTTGCAAAGAGAATGAGATCGATAAAATGAACTTAACAATATGGTTTTATGCATTATCTGAAGAATTTTTGGGATTTTTGGGAAGCATAATCAGAATGGTTTCCAGGCAATTTATCAATTACCTTTCAGCATAGATAAGTACTTGCAATTTTTGAAAGGATAAAATCGGAAGATTTATATATAAGTTTATATAAAGGTCAATATGAATACATATAATGAAAAGGAAATAATACATTATCCTAATTTGAGAACTATGTTGATGGTAGAGAAAATTTTAAGAGATGCTGACAAAATGATAGATAGGGAAGAGTTAAAGAGAAGGTTGCCTACTAAGGTTATGCATCAGACCTTAAATTTAATTTTAAAATATTTAGAAGAAAAAGGAATGATAATAGACAGCCATAAGGGAATTTTGTGGATTTATAATCCAAGTCCAAAATTGAAGAAGGCAATTGAAAACGCAAGAGAGATATAATGTTTCAAGGAAAAGAAGTTAGTGTGAGGCTTTCAGAGGAAGCAGATATGGTTTATCAGGAACTAAATGAAATAGTTGGGAAAGAAAAGTTAAAAGGAATTGATAGCTCTTTTCATCAGACATTGTTAAGGTCGATAAATAGAGTGAGAGATTTATTAAAGCAAAATCCTTTTGCAGGCGATCAAGTTTCAAAAAGGCAGATTCCCCCAAGATATATTCAAAAATTTGATGTAGATAACGCCTGGAGAATTGAACTAGCAGATAGATGGAGATTAGTTTACACAATTACAGGAAATCAAATTGAAATCATAACTTTTGTCATGGATATCTTTGACCATAGGGATTATGATAAAGTTTTTGGGTATAAACATTAGTAATTAATTTTTCAGCATAAACTTTCCCAGACTTGACTTGGCCCTCTTCTTATTTTCCTGATGTTTTTTTAGAAAGGCATTTATCTTATCAATCGCATATTTTTTCAGCTCGCCTGTTGTCATCTTTCCTGACCTATAATCAGACTCTATCTTTGCTAATTTTTTGTCATCTTCTTCAAAAAAATACTTCAGGTATTGGAAGGACATGTCTATATCCGGGTTCCCTCCGTGCTTCCTGTGCTCTTCAAGAGTATCCTTTCCTCCTGAAAAAGCATATTTGTTAATTTTGTTTTTAACTTCTGATGGAGAATCTGACAGGTATATCACATCCTGACCTTCATCAGAGGACGACATTTTTGAACTGCCCCTCAAACCCGGGAGAAATTTTGAATGGATTGTTGCGGGCTTCTGGAATCCAAGAGATGAGTGCTGGGCAATGTCTCTCGCTATCCTCATATAAGGATCCTGGTCGATGCCTATGGGAACCAGAGTATGGTGCTTTCCTGATTTAAACTGGGGAAAAAGGATATGTGCTGCCTGTACTGCAGGATAGAAAGTCCAGCCGATATTTGTCTCCGGCTTTAGCCCAAAAACTGCTTTTGCTGTTGAGTAAGATATTAGCTTGGCAGTTTTTATTGCAAGAGGATAAATTGGATATGAAGTGTCTTTGAAGATGAAAGTCTTGCCTGGTTTGAATCCAAGAGCAATTATGTCCAGAATGTTGTCATCTGCAAACTTTTGCGCCTCTTCCAAGGACAGCTTGGGCTTGACAAGGAATTTCTCATCGTCAGATATAGGGATATATACGGGGCAGTTCAACTTTTCCTGAAATGCCTTTGAAAGGACAAATGGAATTAAATGCCCAAGATGCATTTTCTCTGAACTCCCCCTGCCTGTGAGTATTGAAACTTTTTTTCCTGATTTTGCTGCATTTAGCCAGGCATTAAAATCCCTATGCGAATAATAAAATCCTCTCCTTATCAAATGATGCAAATCAGAATTATCAGCGTCTGATGAGTCTAGCAGGACCGCACCAAACTCTTTTGTTAGTTTATTATAGTCTATGTCCCCTGAAACGCTCCATGGTGTCATTGATGGCTTTTTCATCAATAAGATAAGGGAAGGAGATTTATAAAGATTCTTGGAAGATTATTAAGCAAACCAGTAATGTTTATAATAAACAGGCGACTGGAGAGTGAATGAATCTGGAAACTGGAGTTGACTTCCAAATAATTGACGAAGAAGCAGATGTTGAGAAAGGAGCTCTGGATGGAAAGAAGGAATTGTATAACTCCCGAATTGGAAGGATTGTGAGAGCCGGCAGGAGAAGAAGGGAACAAGAAAGAGTTGCAGCAGCACTGGAATCCTATAACAGGCACTTTAATCCTAACAGCCCGCAATATATTGGCAGGTAAGGTTTATATATAAAATCCGATTAAGATTTGAATGAAAAGAGAGATACTGATAATATTGCTGCTTATTCTTGTTCTTCCTTCGATTTCAGCAGAGATACTCTTGAGCCAGCCTGAAAATGTTTACAACCTTAGGGACAACATGGACATCCAGATAATCTTAAGGCCTAATGTTGAGATAAATGATTTTCTTTTGTCGCAGCTAATTTGCAATAACATTACATTTGACATTTACAGGAATTACTTTAACTTAGGCTCCGGGGAAGAGAGGACGGTAGACATTAATTTTCTGATAGATAATTCCCTTGGGTTAGGAGAGCAGGAGAACTGTTATATCAGGGCAAGCTTCGGGGAAGATGTTGCAGAGAGCAGAACTTTTGATATTACGAGAGAGATTTCTGTTGGCTTGAGTGTTGTGAAAAGAGTTTGGAACCCAGGGGAGATTATGGCAATCTCTGGTACAGCGACCAAAATGAACGGAGAAGGCGCTTCAGGAATCGCTGACATAATCATAGAGCCTGCAGGTGTTTCCTTGAGTGCATTGGTTTCAAACGGGATATTTAATGCCAGCCTGATTCTTCCTGAAGCCCATTCCGGAGAACAAAATTTGAGCGTAAGGGTCTATGAAAAGAACAGCAGGAATGAAGTGACTAATGAAGGGAGATCTGACAGAATTATAGAGATAAGGCAAACCCTGAAGAATGTAAAGATAACTCTCGACTCTAATTCTATAGCGCCCGGGTCTGAAGTTGTATATAATGTTGAGCTTATCGACCAGGCCGGAAGTCAGATGGAAGGGGAAGTAGCAGTTACCATATTCAGGCCAAACGGATTGGCTTACAGTCAGGAGATAAGAAACTCTGGAGAACAGGCAAATCTGAAAGTTGAGCAAAATTTCAGCGCAGGGTACTGGAAGATTGAAGCGGTGTTTGGGGAAATTTCTGAAACCAAGCTGTTTTATGTTGAAGAAAGAAAGGATTTGATGTTCAGCATGATAAACAGGACTCTTCTTATCACCAATGTCGGAAATGTTCCTTTTGAGGGTCCTATTGAGATACTTATAGGCTCTGAAAACGAGATAATTCATGTGAGCCTTGGCATCGGAGAGAGCAAGAAATACAGATTATCTGCTCCTGAAGGAAGCTACCAGATTGTTGCAAAAGAAGGCGACAATGAAGTCAACTTTGGGGCAGTGTCCCTGACAGGAAAAGCAGTTGACGTTGGAGAGGTCAGCGACGGATTGGGAGATATTATAGGAAATAATCTTGCAGTCTGGATGCTGATAGTTCTTTTAGTAGGAGCAGTTTTGCTTATGTTCGTTTATAGGAGAGGGATAAGTGATGCATTGAGCCTTGTAAAAAGGAAGGGTGAAGGAGGAGAGGGAGTAATCTCAAACGGAGGGAAATTTGAAGCAGGAGTTATTTTACTTAATGCTCCTACAAAGATGGATGAAGCTTCTATGAAAAGCATTGAGAGGGCAATTTCAGCTGCTAAAAGCAATGGAGCAGGAATCAACTTTGACGGGGAGCATAGGATAATGCTATTCACCCCCCTCTTAACTAAGAAGAAAGAGAATGCAGAAATAACTTTGAGGACAGCAAAAGAAATAGAGGAGATTCTGAAAGACCATAACAGAAGGCATTTCAACCAGATAAAATATGGAATAGGAGTCAATATCGGAGAAATAATCGCAGAATCTAGGGATGGAAGAGTCAGGTTTGTATCTGTTGGTAATGCAATAAGCCTCGCTAAGAAGATTTCAAACCAGGCAAAAGAAGAAGTCCTCGTGTCTGACACTTTCCATAAAAAGGTTCTTGGGGTGGGTAAATTTGAGAAGAAAGCCAATTACTGGAGAGTCTCGGGAGTCGCGGACAGGACTAAACACCAGGGATTCATAAAAGATTTTGTTGAAAAGCAGAAGGAAAAGAAAAACTAGACTTTCTTTAATTTTCCATTGTCAAGATAATAGCCCTGAAATCCTATTTTTGCCCTGAAAAGAGACTTGACTGATTTCATTTCTTTTTCGCCAAATCCGAGATTCTGTGCCTTCTTAACCAGATGTGCTTTAAGGCATCTTGGAGGAACTCTGTTGCAATCCTCAAGAATATTTCTTTTTATGAAATTGAATCCCTCTAATTTCAGCCCTAAGGGGAGAGGTGAATTTTTCAGGGCCTGAACACAGGGCTGCCCAAGTACATTTTTCGGCAGCTTTTCAAAATTAAAGTTGTATATTCCGGCCATCGTCAAAAAATAAAAGGTTTGGCCAAGACTTAGTTAATCTTAGTCTTAGAAATAAGAGTCTTGGTTACAATAGTCTTGCTAAAAATAATTTGGGATTGTAACCTATTCATAAAAGACAGAAGGATAAATTATTTATAAACATTTGTATGTTACATGCTCTTCAGTCGCTTTATCCTTTCTTCCACGTCAGGGTGCGTCGCAAAAAGGCCTGAAATCTTTCTCTTAAATGGGTCTGAAATGAACAAAGGCGCAAGACCTTTAGCTACTCTATGCTTTTCCTTTTCTGAAACATGCTCGTTCTTTATCTTTGTCAGGGCATTTATCAGCCCCGGGGGATACCTTGTAAATTTAACTGCAGTGCTGTCTGCGAGAAATTCTCTTTTTCTTGAAATCGCTAGAGACACAAGCTGGGCAGCTATAGGGGCGAGGATAGCAAAAATGATTCCTACAAGAATAAGGATTGCCCCCGCTTTATTATCCCTGTCGCTCATGCCGGAGAACCAGAGACTTCTTATGAAAATCTGGGCAATTATAGATATCATCCCTATCATCACGGCTGTCAGAGTCATGAAGCGAATGTCATAGTTGGCTATGTGCGACATCTCATGCGCTATAACTCCCTCTAACTCTTGTTTGTTTAATTTTTTTAGAGCGCCGGAAGTCATGCATATTACAGCTTTTTCAGGATTCCTGCCTGATGCAAATGCATTTATTTCCTCTGACTCCATCACGAATAATCTTGGCATTGGCAATCCGGAGGCAAGAGCCATATTTTCTGCTGCCTGATAAAAGTTAGGATGCCCTGATCTTGATGCAGGCCTTGCGCGGACTGATGCAAGCGCAATCTTGTCAGAATTGTAATAGCTTATCAGGACGTATGACATGGAGAAAATGATGGAGAAAATCATTATTATGAAAAAGTACGAGGGGTCAAGAATCAGGGAGATGAGGTATCCCAAAACAAGAAAGAAGATGAATATCAGGATTATTAGAAAAAATGATTTCAGCTTGTTTTTTTGGATTTGGTCATGGAAGGATATTTTTTGCATTTATTATCAGCCAGAAGGATTATTTAAAACTATTAGCAATATTTATAAAAGGCTTTTAACTATATAATTTATGAATAGAAAAGGGGTCTCAGGCAAGGCGATTGCAATTGTTATTATCCTTGTGTTGTTACTCGCTGCGGTATTCTACTTCATGTCCCAGGAGGACGCAAGTGAAAGCTCAGGAGACAGTGAAGAACTTGATGACTTCGGAGAAGCAATAGACTCTACAGGCAATATAGACAGTGAGCTTGGCCTTGATGAAGATTTTGAATACGGGATTGAATGATTATTTTTTGGTTAAAAGTTTCCAGTTGTAAATAGAGATTATTACTGCGGGAATTATGAACAGCCAGTCCAATAAGAAAGTAAGTGCCAGGCAGACTAATGCGATTATTGACAGGAGAACTACTTTTTTGTTTTTCATTTAGAATGATACTTTTGGAACTGCCCTTGATTCCTGCGGGATTTGAAGAAATTGCTTTGCTTTTTTCCCATAGAGATTTGCAAACATATTTCCAGGGAAAGACTGGCAGGCATTGTTGTATGTGAGTATTGAATCGTTATAGAATTGTCTTGAGTACGCAATTCTGTCTTCTATTGCTGACAGTTCATTCTGCAACTGCAGGAAATTCTCATTTGCCCTTAATTGCGGATAATTCTCTGCGATAGCAAATAATTTCCCAAGTGACCTTTCAAGCTCGGCCCCTGCTTTAACTCTTTTTTCAAACCCTTTTGCGTTCATAAGAAGATTTCTGGCTTTAGTGACTTCTGTCATTATCCCCTTTTCATGCTTCGCATAACCCTTAACCGAATTTATAAGATTCGGCACAAGGTCTGCACGTTTTCTCAACTGGACGTCTATCTGCGAGAGAGAGTTATCAATCCTATTCCCTAAGACAACAAACCTGTTGTAATAGTAGACGAAAACAATTGCTACCAGCACAACCAGTGCTATTATTATCCAGAAGATGGCTTCCATTATATGGATAAGAAATGGATTTTATAAATATATCCCTTAGAAAGGATTAAAAGTCGGAGAATATTTGATTGAAATGGATGCAAAAAGAAAAGTAATAGTCAGCTTTTTTGTCCTAATAGTAGTTCTTGGGGGAATGTATTTTTTTACTGATTGGTTTTCGAAAACTATCGGCTATTTTACCGGAGAGCCACAGAAGATAAGGCTTATGGAATGCATGCAGGAGAAAGGTGCCGTGTTCTACTTTTCAGAGAACTGCCCGCACTGCCAGGAGCAAAAAAGAATAATAGGGAAAGAGGCTCTAAGCTATTTTGGAAATATGGTTGATTGTGACTTTGATACCTATTTATGCCGGGAACTTAAAGGGGTGCCTGCCTGGAAAATAAATGGAAATATCTACTATGGTGTCCGGCAGATTGATGAGCTTGGAGAAATTTCAGGATGCCTTGCTGAATAATGTAAGATTTATTAATGAATTTCCCTTACTGATGCTATGAAAAGATTGCTTGTTTTCCTTGCTCTTGCTGTGGCTTTTGCTAATCTTGTTTCCGCTGTTGAGGTTGCTGGAGAGGTCTACAGCACTGATTTTGAGATTGTCAGCGAGGTAGTTGTCAAAGTTCTTTCCACGGGGGGAAATGTTCTTCAGTCAGAGATATCTGAATCTGGAAGATATGAGTTTGACCTCTCTGAAGGAGAGTATATTGTTAAAGCAGAAGTTTATCGGGACGGAATACTTGTCCTTGAAGGAGGGGAGAGAATAGAGGTCGGAGGAGTCGCTCTGAATGTCGATTTAATTGTCCTGCCAAGTTTTGGAGATGAAGAGCTCTTTGATAACTTTGACGTGAGCACAGATATTGAAGCAGAGGGCATCTCTTTCCTTATTCTGGCAGTGATTGCGATTGCCGTTGCGGCAGTCATTGCATTTTATTATTGGAAGAGAGGGCCAAAACCTAAAGAAGAGCTGCCAAAGGACCTCAAAGAGATTGTGAAAATGATTGAAAGGAAAGGTGGAAGAGTGAACCAGGTTGATTTGAGAAAGGAGCTGCAGTTTTCGGAGGCGAAGGTGAGCCTAATGCTTGCTGACCTTGAAAACAGAGGCTGGATAAAGAGGATAAAAAAAGGAAGAGGAAACATTTTAGTTCTTCAGTGAGAAGATTTCTTAGAAAATGAGCTAAAAATTCTTGCGCTGACTTCCTCAACTGTCCCAAGGCCGTTGATTTTTATTACACTCCCAAGATACATTTCAAGCACCTCGTGGGTTTGCTGATTGTAAATTTTAATCCTGTTTCTTATAATATCCTCGCTGGCATCGTCCGGCCTGCCCTCAATTTTTGCCCTTTTAAGAAGCCTTTTTACTATTTCCTCGTCAGGAATTTCCAGGGAGATTACTGCAGTGATATCAATAAAAGAAGAAATCATCACTGCCTGTTCAGGATTTCTTGGGATTCCATCGAGAAGGATTATCTGTTCATTGGGGTCGTATCCTCCTGATTCTATTGATTTCTTGAGATTTTGCTTCAATAAATCAACTATCATCCCGTCGGAAATAAGGTTTCCTGCATCTATCCTTTCCCTTATCCGCTTCCCGAGATTAGTACTTGTGTCGACATTCCTGCACATCTCACCAGTTGAAAAATGCACATATCTCTTTGGGAAAAGTTTAGCCTGTGTTCCCTTTCCGCTCCCCGGAGGGCCAAAAATAACTATCGCCCTGTATTTGTCCATGAGCTACCTGGGATAGAAGATATTAAAATATTTTGGATAAGATAAAAGTTAAAAGCCCTGCTTACTTATTTTGTTCATGAAAGAAGTATATCTCGATTACGCTGCGACAACGCCGGTTTATCCTGAAGTTGTTAAAGTTGTGAATAGATTCATGGAAAAGGATTATGGGAATCCAGGGTCTCTTCATGATAAGGGCCAGCAGGCGCTTAAGGCGATTTCAGAGGCGAGAAAAAGAATTGCCTTAGAAATAGGATGCAGGCCGGAAGAGGTAATCTTCACTTCAGGAGCAACAGAGGCAAATAATATTGCTTTGAGATGCTCGGGTAGAAAGAAAATACTTGTTTCGGCTATTGAACACCCTTCTGTTATGGAAACTGCAAAAAATTGGGCAGGAAAGTTGGTTATAATCCCTGTTGATGAGAATGGCTTTGTAGATACTGGATTTATAGAAAAAGAGGCGGATGAAAACTCCCTGGTGTCTGTAATGCATGTCAACAATATATTTGGCACAATTCAGGATATAGACGAGATAGGAAAAATTTGCAGGAAAAAGAAAGCCTTGTTTCATACGGATGCGGTGCAAAGCTTTGGAAAGGTTAATTTTGGAAATAGCTTTGACTTGCTCTCTGCTTCTGCCCATAAAATAGGAGGGCCAAAAGGAATTGGAATCTTAGTTGCGAAGAAAAACGCAAAGCTGGATCCCTGGACATATGGAGGAGGACAGGAATTTGGATTGAGAAGCGGGACTGAAAATGTTCCAGGGATAATGGGATTTGCAAAAGCCCTTGAAATGCAAAAAAAGGCTGACTGGAGAAAGATAGAAAGGTTAAGGGACAAGCTTATTGAAGGGCTTGAAAAGCTGGGAAGCAAGATTAATGGAAGCAAGGACAAAAGAATATGGAATAATATTCATTTTAGTTTTCCTGGAAGAGAGAGTGAAGAAACTGTGCTCGCCCTGTCGTTAAAAGGATTATATGTTTCTACAGGAAGCGCTTGTGACAGCAAAAAAACGGAAGAATACGTCCTAAAGGCAATTGGACTAAAAAAAGATGAGATTGAATCAGGAATAAGAATCACTCTTGGATGGAAGACGAAGGAAGAACATGTTGACCTTCTCCTTAAAGAATTAAGAAAGATATTGCTGGGATAGATTTAAAAGCCAGATGTTTCTGGTAATCGAGTCAGGAGATAAAATGAAGAGAGCAGTAAGAAAGAATAGAAGAAAAAGAAAAATTATGAAAGCCCTTAAGAAATAATGCGCTATGCCCAGTCTTCGACTTCTTCGTCATGATTATCAGGAACAGTTTCACCTATTAGTTCAAGCTGGTCTTCATCCATTGCGACATAAGCTATTGTTTCCCCGTCTTCTATAACCTCTACGTGGTATCTCCCATTTGGCAGAACCAGATTTATTTTCCCTGTCATTCCCGCCTCTATCTTTTTTGGAGGATCTGCGTATGGCTCTATGTCGTCTGCAACTGGGGAAATAAGAAGCCTTACCTCCTGATGCCTTTTGAATTTCGTGTTCATTGAGGATGAATTATTTTTTTCTTTTGGGACCTGCTTTCTTTTTCTTCTTTCCTTTTTCTTTCACTTCAGGCAGTTTTATTTGAGAGAACAGGAAGATATAAAGTATTTCCAAAATTCCAAGAGTATTCACAACAAGAAGGATTACGAACCAGACTGGTTGGTTTATTCTTGCCGACTTCCAAAGAGCAAGGCCCTTCCACACAAGACTCCATGCAACCGCTATTAAAAGAAGCCATACTGGAATACCAAGCTGAGCGTAAGTTTCTGTAAGAATATCTGTGACCATATACTCATAAACGAACTTTCCTTTAAAAAGCTTCTGATTGTGTATTCTCGAGAACAAGAAAATTTAAATAGTATTTTTTTCTATTTTTCAAAGTTAATACAATTCATTGTGTTTTTTTGATTTGTTGACACAATATCTTGTATTAACTCTAAAATTACAAAAGAGGAAATCAAAATATATGCAATGCCCTTACTGTTTCAATGCCGAAACAAAGGTTACGGACAAGAGGGATGTTGAAAAGATAACAAGGCGGAGAAGAGAATGCCTAAAGTGCAGCAAAAGATTTACTACACACGAAAAGATAGAACTTAGCGCCATAAAGGTTATTAAGAAGAACGGACAGAGGGAAGAGTTCAACAGGGATAAAATAAGGATAGGGATAGAAAAAGCCTGTGAGAAGAGGGCAATAAGCTCGGAAAAAATTGATAAAATGATAGACAGAATTGAAGAGAGGGCAAGAAAAAGGGGAAAAGATGTCAAGAGTGAATTTATCGGGAGACTTATTATGAGTGAGCTTAGAAAAGCAGATAAAGTGGCCTACATAAGATTTGCCTCTGTTTATAGGGACTTCGCTGATTTGGGTGATTTTAAAAAAGAAATAAGGGAGCTGTTACAAAATGATAGAGGATAAAAAAGAGCTTTATGATTCGGGAAATATTGAAAGAAGTATTACAGAGCCGGCGGGGTCCAGTGTGGACTCTGGCCTTATCATGGAGAGATTCTTTAGCGAAGAAGGGAAGAACCCTTTTGAATTTGATATCTTTGGGAATCCTATAAAATGGGTTAGAGAAGAAGTTCAGGTTAATGATGACAGGGGAAAGCCTGTCTTCGTCCAGCCGAATGTCCAGAGACCTGACTTCTGGAGTCCTTTAGCTATCAAGGTTGTTGCCAGCAAGTATTTCTGGGGGAACCAGGATAAGGGAGAGAGGGAAGATAGCGTTGAAAAACTTATAGGAAGAGTCAGCAGATGGATGGGGCAGCAGGCCTATAAGCAGGGATATTTTGACGAGAAACAGAGCCTGATTTTGAGGGATGAAATTGCGGCCATTTGCCTCAACCAGCTTTGCATATTTAATTCTCCTGTCTGGTTCAATGTTGGGATACAGGAATATAACCCTAATGCGGGAGGAGTTTCTGCTTTTGTGTGGGATTTTGAAAAGAAGATGGTCATTCCTGCAGTAAAGACAATGAACAGGCCTCAATGCTCTGCATGCTTCATTCAGGGTGTTGAAGATAATATGGAATCCATTATGGCAATACAGGTTGCTGAAGCTAATCTGTTTAAGGCAGGAAGCGGGACAGGAAGCAACAGGTCTGCTTTGAGGAGCTCAAGAGAAAGATTGACTGGAGGAGGAAGGCCTTCAGGCCCTGTAAGCTTTATGAAAGCATATGACGCGTATGCAGGAGTTATTAAGTCCGGAGGCAAGACGAGAAGGGCTGCTAAGATGGAGATACTGAATGTGGATCATCCGGATATTATGGACTTTATTAACGCAAAACAAAATGAAGAGAAGAAAGCATGGGCTTTGATTGAGCAGGGATATGATGGAGGAATGAACGGCACTGCGTATGCGAGTGTTGCATTCCAGAATTGTAATATGTCTGTAAGAGTGAATGATGATTTCATGAAGGCTGTAAAAGAAAATGCTGACTGGTGGACCAAGGAGGTTACGACAGGGAAGAATTCAGAGAAGTACAAGGCGCGTGACATCCTGAGGGCAATTGCTGAAGGAACCTGGCTGTGCGGAGATCCTGGAATTCAAAATGACTCTATAATAAACAGGTACCATACCTGCAAGAATTCAGGAAAGCAGAATGCGACGAATCCATGCTCCGAATATCTCTTCCTGGATGATACTGCATGCAACCTTGCATCCATAAATTTGATGAAGTTCAGGACTGCTGAAAGTGGATTTGATGTTGAGAAATTCAAGAGCGTAATCAGAAGCTACATCATAGCTATGGACTTAATCATCGATGGAGCCAGTTATCCTACTGCAAAAATAGCGCATAATTCCCATATCTACAGAACTCTTGGGTTGGGCTATGCAAATCTAGGTGCTTTGCTTATGAGCTATGGGCTTCCCTATGATTCTGATGAAGGGAGAGCAGTGGCTGCTGCGATATCAGCAATAATGGCCGGGGAGGCGTACAAGACAAGCGCTAAACTAGCTGAACTTGTAGGTCCCTTTTCTGCGTATGAGAAAAATAAGGAACCAATGCTTAAGGTCATTGAGATGCACAGGCAACATGTTAAAGAGATTAAAGTTGAAAAGATTCCTGCTGATTTGAGATATCTTGTAAATGTCGCCTGGGACTCGTGGACAGATGCATTGGAGCTTGGGGAGAAACATGGATACAGAAATGCACAGACAACTCTTCTTGCCCCAACGGGAACAATTGCTTTCATGATGGACTGCGACACGACTGGCATTGAGCCGGATATTGCCCTTGTTAAATATAAAGTTCTAGCAGGAGGGGGGATGCTGAAAATAGTCAATAGAGGGGTTAAGCTGGCATTGCAGAATCTTGGATATGATGAAGAGCATATAAAGAGGATAATAGATTACATAGACGAGCATGACACTATTGAAGGCTCGGATTTGAATGAAGAGCATCTTCCTATTTTTGACTGTGCCTTCAAACCGGCGAAAGGAAAGAGAGCTATTCATTACAAGGGGCACATAAGAATGATGTCCTCTGTCCAGCCTTTCTTGTCCGGGGCGATAAGTAAGACAATCAATATGCCTGAAGATTCAAGTGTTGATGACATAATGAACGCTTATGTTTTTGCGTGGGAACAGGGGCTGAAAGCTGTTGCAATTTACAGGGAAAACTCAAAGAAGAGCCAAGCGCTTAATACAAGAAAGACCGACGGAGAGAGGGTTAAGACGGAAAAGGTGGTTATTGATAAAAAGCAAAAACATCTTCCCCAGACGAGAAAGTCAATCACCCATAGGTTTGATTTGACAGGGCATAAGGGATACCTGACAATTGGATTGTATGATGATGGAAAGCCCGGAGAGATATTTGTCACAATGGCTAAAGAGGGCTCAACAATAAGAGGGCTGATGGACGCATGGGCTCGTTCCGTGTCATTGAATCTTCAGTATGGGGTTCCTGTTGCAGAACTCTTTACTAAATTCAGGCACCAAAGATTTGAGCCATCCGGATTTGTGAAAAACGTTGAGGGTGGGGAGCTTGACAAAAAGAGCACAATAATAAGAACTGCTTCATCTGTAGTTGATTATGTTGCCCAGTTTATGCTTTACCAGGTTGGCGAGGGAGCAGGAAAGGTTGAATTTGAGATTGAGCCACTTGAGGAAAAGCCAAAGGAAGAGCAAAAAGCACTGACAGAATTCGGAAACGAAGGTCTTGTGTGTAGCTTATGCGGCGGCCCTGCGAAGAGGCTCGGCAACTGCGAGATAATGTGTACAAGCTGCAAGCAGGTGCAGAGAAGCGGCTGCGGGGAATGATTTTTGTTACTTTGATTGGATAATATAGATTTATATATAATATTGATAGTTTCGGATATGCAGAATGAAAGAGTTGCAGAGCTTCTTGTTGAGACTGGAGCGTATAAGGATTTAGCTGAACCTGTTATATTAACATCCGGACAGCTTGGGATTTTTTATGTCAATACGGAAAAACTTCTTGGAGACCCAAATATTAATGATAGATTAAAAGAATTTGAAAATAATCCTCAAGGAATGATTAGTTATGCTGTAAGAAGAGCCTTAGATGATGCAAGAGTTTCAGAAGCTATAGGAATAATTGCTGGTGAAGTTCAGGCAATTGCTGATCAAAGAGGATACGAAGATTTTGCAGTTTCTGGAGGACAGAGAAGGGACTGGATATTTTCAGGGCCTGTTGCAAAATTATTAGAAAGGGATCATGTAGCTTTGTTTAAATCTGGAGGAAGAGCTGATGTTTTTGTTCCTGGAAAGCCTCTTCTTATGGAAGCTGATTATTTGGGTCCTGGGATATATGATGGTATCATTCATGTTGCTGACTTACTTACAGAAGGCTCAAGTTGCTACAGAATGGAAGATGGAAAGGAAATGGGCTGGATTCCAATGCTAAGAGAAAGAGGGGCGAATATCCAGGATTTAGTTGGTGTTGTCACAAGATTACAGGGTGGGGAGAAAAATCTAAGGGCAAGAGGAGTTGAACCTCATACTCTTGTAACAATTGATGGAAATTTCCTGGCAGCACATTCATCAACACCCACAAGAGCAATATGTTATTCTCATAGTCCAGATGCTTGGAGCAAAGATTATCTGATGAAAAATGGTGCATTGGCTTTTGTTGATGCATTCAGTCCCGAAGGAGGAAAGCAAGACAGAGCAATGAAATTTGCGAGAAGATATGGAGAGACATTAAAAGAAGCTGATAAGTGGGATGAATTAAGAGATGCTGTTAAAGGCAGATTTGATTATGATTTGGAGGCTGCGTAAGATGGAATTGACAGAAAAACAGCAGAGAGCGAGAAAAATGGTATGTTTGCCGTTAGATGGACTTAATACTATGAGCGAAGTTAGAGAAAGAGTTCAGGAATTGAGTCGGGTAGTGGGATTATTCAAAGTAGGTAAAGAAACATTTACAAGATTTGGGCCTGAAGCTGTCAGGGCGGTTCAGGAATATGGGGCTGATGTCTTTCTTGACTTGAAGTATCATGATATCCCTAATACTGTTAAGGGCGCGGCAGATGCAGCCGCAGCACTTGGAGTCTATATGTTCAATGTACATGCTTCTGGAGGACTTGAGATGATGCAAGCTGCAGTAGAGGGGGCGAAAGCAGGACCTGAAAAATACGGAAAAAATATGCCAAAGATAACAGCTGTGACTGTTTTGACAAGCATTGATCAAGAAATATTGAACAATCAATTAAGAGTTCCTGGAATGGTTGAAGAGCAGGTATATAATTATGCACAATTAGCTCATCAAGCTGGACTGGATGGGATTGTATGTTCTGCCGCAGACCTTCATGCTGTGAGAGATAGACTTCCAAGGGAATTTATGTATGTCACACCTGGAATAAAAGGGACAAAAACTCCTGCAGGAGCAGACCAGAAAAGAGTTTTCAGCCCTGGAAATGCTGTTCGTGATGGCTCGAGCATTCTTGTAATAGGAAGGGCTATTACAACAGATAGGGAAACTTATGTAGAAAGGCTTCAGGCAGGATATGATATTCTGGAAGATATGGCACAGTATTTATAATTCTCCGTCGGTAAAATTAAATCACGGAAAAGTTTATTAAGGGCTATTTCCAGGAAAGTTTATGGCGGTGACAGATTTAGATTCTGGGAGTTTTGATGATTTTATAAAAAAAGGGAATTCTATTGTTGACTTTTATGCTGACTGGTGCGGGCCGTGCCAGATTATGAAGCCGCACTTTGAAAAGGCATCCAAAGAGATGAAAGATGTGAAATTCGGTAAGGTGGATGTTGATGCAAACCAAGACCTTGCTGGAAGATTTCAGGTTATGAGCATTCCAACTACAATATTCTTTAAAGACGGCGAGCAGGTTGACAGGCATTCAGGTGCATTAAGAGAAAGCGATATTAAAGAAGCTGTTGAGAAAGCTTTCTGATTTTCTAAAGCTTTAAAAACAAACCCTCTTTACTTTTGTTACGGCTCCGTAGCTCAGTCTGGCCAGAGCACTGGACTTTTAATCCAGGTGTCGTGGGTTCAAATCCCATCGGGGCCATTTAATCAGGAATTTGAACACTACACGAATCTTCGATTCGCTGGCCTTCGCTTCTCACAAAGCTTCAGGAATCCCATCGGGGCCATTTCTTATATGGATTTCAACATCTCTTTTGGCAATTTATTTCTGCATCTGCAAAAGCTTATAAAATAAAGAATAGTTGATTATTTATGAAGAAAATAGAAGAAATAAAGAAGAAAGCTATGCCTGTTTTAAAGAAATTCAGCGTTACTCGAGCAGGGATATTTGGAAGCTATGCCAGGGGAGAGCAGAATGAAAAAAGCGATGTTGATTTTTTGATAGAGATTGAAGGCGGAGCTGACCTTGTAGAGCTTATAAGATTGAAGTCAAATCTTCAGAAGGCAATAAGCAAGAAAGTTGATTTGGTTGAATATGGGGCGATAAAAAAAGAATTGAAGAAAGATATTCTGAATGATGAAATCAGGCTGATATGAAAAGGGACTATAAGCTTTATATCCAGGATATTTTTGAGAGCATAGAATATATTGAAGCTTATACTGCTAAGCTCTCGCAGGAAGAATTTAACAAAGATATCAAGGTTCAGGATGCAGTTATCAGGAGGCTAGAAATAATCGGGGAGGCAAGCCGGAACATTCCTGGGGCTTTAAAAGAAAAAAACAAGCAGGTTCCTTGGTTTGAGATATCCAGATTCAGGAATTTTATCTCGCACTCATACTTTGAGATTGGTAAACTCACTATCTGGAAAACGATAAAAGAAAGAATCCCAATGATAAAAGAAGGCTTACTGAAGATTAAGCTGGTTTAGTAAAATTAGGAAACTATAATTAATTTCTATCCCAGGGATAAGATGCAATCAAAGGAGTTCTTGGCGTAAAAGGGCCTTGGTCTAATTTAAAGCTTGGAAATGTACCTGATAAAACCATTTCGTCATGTATCTCTTCTGCTAATCTGGGAGCCATTGCAAGCTTTGTAGGAAATACAACGAGAGCATACAATCCTCCCTCTATTGCCTGCTTAGTCAAGCCTACCCCGCTTGGTCTTTGGCCTTCTGACGTTGCCGGCTCTGCCCTATCGACATCAAAGTATCCTATGCTTGCATCTTTCGGAAGATTAAATCCTGGCAGCACATTTGCAATCTCACCTCTGACTCTGCTTTCAAACTCGCCTGTCTTGTAGCTGACGCCTGACTCTGCAACGCTTCCTCCTACCTGCCAGACTTTTCCGTGTTTTCTGGAAGGATGTGTTGTAAAAGTAGCGCTTGTCTTCTGTCCGTCAATACAATGGGCCCAAAAATCTGGAAGTTCCGGATGTCCTATATATGCCTGCCTTAAAGGCCTTCTTTGCATCTTTGCATCTATTCCAAGCATTCCTGCAAGCCCTTCATTTCCAGAGCCTGCGGCGAGAACAATGACTTCAGGATGAATGTCAAAAGATTCTTCATTATATTTATCTGTTATTCTTGCATTACCATTTCTGAATTCTATATGCCTGGCGTAAACAATTCTGTCCGCAAAAGGAAGGGTTAACCTTTTGAGCAAATTAGCTGACTCTACTGTTCTTTCTCCAATGGAATAAATGCTTCTTGCACTTTCCGCAAGAAATGTAGGGGCGTCAATTTTTCTGACTCTTCTCAAAGGAGTTTGTAAAGCAAATCTTGATAATAGTTCAAACGCCAGAGGCCTGATAAACCCTTCGTCGTTAACAGACCTGTATAGATAGCATTCGTCTGAACTTTTTACTCCGTCAGACAAGTTAGGAACCCATCCTCCTGAATTAAAATGGTTGTCCCAGACCGCAGGCATCTCCTTTAAAGATTTCATTGAACTCCATCTCTTCCTAAATGATGAAACCCCTGCGCTTTCAAAGAGAAGGTATTTTCCCCCTCCGTGAATGATTCCCTGCGTTGCAATGGTCTGCCCTCTTCCAAGCTCTCCGCTTTCAACAAGCAGGGCATTGTAGCCTTGACTTGAGAGATGATTAAGAGTCCAAAGTCCCGCAACTCCGCCGCCAAAGATTAAAGCATCAGTTTTATAGTCCATTGTTTCATCTGCAGTAAGACATTTATAAGATTATTGACAATAGATTTATATATTTCAATATGCTATTTTTGATATGGGTAGTGTTGTGAAAAGAGACGGGAAAAAACAAGTATTCATGCCTGGAAAAATAAGAAAGGCGATTGAGATGGCTGCTAAAGACATCGGAATGCCAATAGCTAAGAGAAAAGAGCTTATTAGAGAGGTCGCAGAGCCTGTAATAAAGCATTATAAGAATAAGAGAACAAGAGCGAGTGCGCTTAGAAAGGCCGTCCTAGGCAGGATTGACAGAAGGGCTAAGGCCGTTTCTGTTGCCTGGAGAAGGCATGACAGAAAAAAGCATAAGAAATAGGCGTAACAGCAAGTTTTATAAACCCACTTTTACAATCTTCTTTTGTTATCGCTAAGTCATTAAAGCGAAATTGAACCCATTAATCAGCTACATCCCATGCACGTCCTACAACCAAAACACACGAGATTGAAGCCCGAAGAGGTGAAAGATTTGATTAAGAAATATAATATTGCTCTGTCTCAACTCCCTAAAATTAAAGCTGATGATGCGAGCGTTCCCGACGGATGTGAAAGGGGAGATGTTCTTAAAATAGAAAGAAAGGTTGAAGATAAAATAAAAGAATACTTTAGGGTAGTAGTATGAAAGACAAGCATTTACTCGTCAAAAAATATCTTGAGCAGCACTCATTGGTTGAGTCTAACATCCGTTCTTTTAATGACTTTATAGAGCACAGGATGCAGCAGATTGTCGACGAGATTAATGAAAATATTAATAATGAAGATGTTGAAGTAAAGCTTGGAAAGATAAGAATAGGAAATCCAAATGTAATAGAGGCGGACGGAAGCATCACAAACATAACACCTACTGAAGCGAGATTGAGAACCATAACTTATTCTGCCCCTGTTTTTGTCGAGCTCAATGTAACTTACGGAGAGCAGTCGGACAGCGCTGAAGTTGAAATAGGAAGAATCCCAATCATTGTCAGAAGCTCTGTTTGCAATACAAGCGGGATGAGCAAGAAAGAACTTATGGATAATTACATGGACCCTCTTGATCCCGGCGGATATTTCATAATCAATGGTAATGAAAGAATAATGATTATGACTGAAGACTTGGCACCAAACCAACCATTTATAGAAAAGGGAAGGCTGGGACTTACATTAAGGATATTCTCACAGAGAGGACCTTACAGAATACCAACAACTATATCAGAGACAAATGATGGAATTCTTGAAGTTGCATTTAGCAGGTTGAGAAATGTTCCTGCGATAGTCCTCACAAAGGCACTTGGGTTGACAAAAGAAGCTGACATCGCAAAGAATATCGGTGTTGAGGATGACTGCGTGATTGTAAATTTCTATGAATATGCAAACATCCAAAATTCAGAGGACGCCCTTCTGTTCATAGCTGAAAAGTCAGGAATCCAGGGAACAAAGAAAGAAGTTCTTGACAGGGTAAAGCAAAGGATTGACCCTTTCTTCCTGCCTCATATAGGATTGGATAAAAATTCAAGAATAGAAAAAGCGCTAACTTTGTGCAGGCTCCTGAAGCAGTACCTTAAGTCAAAGGATGACAGCAAGATAAGAACTGACAAAGACCACTATGCAAATAAGAGAGTAAAATTGTCAGGCGACCTTCTTGCCGACCTGTTCAGAGTCAACCTTAATATTCTTGTTAAGGACATTCAATACTCACTTCAGAAAGTTGTGAAGAGAAAGAAATTCTATTCTATAAAGACCATTGCAAAAAGCACGCTGTTCAGCCATAGAATTGAGAGTGCAATAGCGACAGGAAGCTGGATAGGGGAGAGAACAGGCGTTACACAGAATATGCAGAAAAATAATTATCTTGATATGCTTTCACATTTGCAGAGAGTTTCTTCTACACTTCCTGGGGAACAGGGAAACTTTATGGCAAGAACCCTTCATCCTACACATTACGGAAGATTCTGTCCTACTGAAACTCCTGAAGGGACTGAAATTGGGTTGAGAAAGAATCTTGCTATCCTGGCCAGGATTTCAACTGCAATAAAGTTTGATGAAGAGAAGGCATTAAAGACTTTTGAGAATGCAGGACTTGACAGGAAGGGAGATGGAAATGCTGATGTCTTTTTCAACGGAAGATTCATAGGTACTGCAAACGACAAAAAAGAGTTTGCGGAAAAAGCAAGGGCTGCAAGAAGAAAAGGGGAGCTCCCTGGAGATCTAAGCATAAGAAGTTCGGGCACAAGTGGAGAGGTAGTAATATCAACTGAAATCGGAAGAGTCTTAAGGCCGCTTATTGTCTGTGAAAATGGAAATAGTAGGCTTACTGAAGAGCACATAAGAGGGCTTGAGGAAAATAAGATAACCTGGCAAGATCTTGTTGACAGTGGAGTTCTTGAGTATATTGATGCAGGAGAAGAGGAAGATGCATTTGTATGCCTTTACCCAGAAACACTTAATGACAAACACACTCATCTCGAAATAGATCTTGTCGACCTTTTCGGGCTTATTACCTGTTTGGTTCCTTTCTGTAATCACGACCAGTCATCAAGATTGAACAAAGGAAGCAAGACTTTGAAGCAGAGCCTTGGAATCTACGCTGCGAATTACCTGACAAGACTTGACACTGATGTTTCTATCCTACACTACCCTCAGAGGCCTTTGGTAAGAAGCTTCATTTACGACGCTCTTGACATCTATCCTGCAGGACAGAACCTTGTTGTCGCAATAATGCCTTATGAATCATATAATGTTGAAGACGCAATAGTCCTGAATAAAGCGAGCGTTGACAGAGGTATGGGGAGAAGTACATACTTTAGACCGTACAAGGCGGTCGAGCTTCATTATGCCGGAGGATTGAGAGATGAAATTGTTGTACCTGACAAAGATGTTTCAGGATACAGGACAGAGGAATCCTACAGGTTCCTTGAAGATGACGGGATTTCATATCCGGAAGCACAGGTTAAATCAGCAGAAGTAATCATCGGAAAAGTCACTCCTCCTAAATTCCTTTCTGAAGCAAAGGATCTTAGCATCCAATCAAAGAAGGAAGGAAGCACGGCCATCAGGCAGGAAGAGCAGGGAATTGTTGACGCTGTATTTGTCACTGCAGACTCTGAAGGAAACAAGATAGCCCAGGTCAGAGTCAGAGACTTGAGAATTCCAGAGCCGGGAGACAAATATTCGGCTCCTCACGGACAAAAAGGAGTCATAGGGCTTATTGCAAAAGTTGATGATATTCCATTCACCTCATCAGGTATAAGGCCTGACCTTATGTTCAATCCGCATGGAGTTCCAAGCAGAATGAGTATTGGTTACCTTATAGAGCTGATTGCAGGAAAAACTGCTGCTCTTTCAGGACAGATTGTCGACGGGACTGCATTTTCAGGACAGAAAGTTGAGTATTTTGAAGAACAGCTCCAGAGACTTGGATTCAGCCCAGACGGAAAGGAAACAATGTATAACGGAGTAACCGGAAAGAAGATGGATGTAAAGATATACATAGGTAACATGTACTATCTAAAACTCAAGTATATGGTGGCAAACAGGTTGCATGCAAGAGCTTCAGGAAAAGTTGCGCTATTAACAAGACAACCAATTGAAGGAAGATCAAGAGGAGGAGCATTGAGGCTTGGAGAAATGGAGCAGCAGGCACTTGTAGGGCATGGAGCGTCATTGCTTTTGAAGGAAAGATATGATTCTGACAAGACAGTTATGTACCTGTGCTCAAAGTGCGGGGGAGTCGGCTTTGAAGATATAATAAGAAACAGGGTAGTGTGCTCTGTGTGTGGACACAATGAGGTTCACCCTGTTGAGGTCTCATATGCTTTCAAGCTACTGGTTGATGAGCTGCTTGGGCTTCACATCACAACATCATTCGAATTAAAGAATAAATTTGAAAAATGAACGACAAACATTTTAGAAAACAAGTAAGGGCATTGAGCTTCAGCTTAGTCAGTCCTGAAGTCATAAAGAAGCTGAGCTCTGCAAAAATTGTCACTCCTGAACTTTATGATATAGACGGGTTCCCTGTTGATGGTGGGCTTATGGACTTGAGGCTTGGGGCCATAGATCCAGGAGTAAGGTGTAGAACCTGTGGAAAGAGAGTGAAAGAATGCCCCGGGCATCCTGGACACATTGAGCTTGCAAGGCCTGTCCTTCACATCAAATACATTCCTTTGATTGAATTGTTCATGAGAAGTTTCTGCCAAAACTGTGGAAAGCTGCTTCTTCCTGATGAGAAGCAAAAGCAGTATAATGCAGTTGAAAGGGCGAAGAAGGCAAGAGATAAGAAGAAGTGCCCTCATTGTGAATATCTGCAGGAAAAAGTGAGGCTGGAGAAACCAAGCTCATTCATGATTGGAAAGAGAAGAATATTCCCTACTGAAATAAGAGAGCTTCTTGTCAAGATACAGGACTCTGAAATAAAGAAGATAGGAGTCAATACAAAAACATGCAGGCCTGAATGGGGCATCCTGAGCCAGCTTCTGGTTCCAAGCGTGACTGTAAGAACATCCATCACCCTTGAAACAGGAGAAAGAAGCGAAGATGATTTGACTCACAAACTTTCTGACATAATAAGAAGCAACCAGAGATTGTGGGAAAACCTTAATGCCGGAGCTCCCGAAGTTATCATTGAAGACCTATGGGATTTGCTGCAGTATCATGTAACGACTTTCTTTGATAACAATATATCAAGAATTCCCCCTGCAAGACACAGAAGCGGACAGCCTCTGAAAACAATAACCGAAAGGATAAAGGGGAAGGAAGGAAGAATAAGAAAGAATCTTGCAGGAAAGAGAGTCAATTTCTCGTCCAGAACAGTAATCTCTCCTGATCCATATCTTAAAATAAATGAGGTAGGAGTCCCTTTTGAGATTGCAAAGATACTTACGGTTCCTGAAATGGTCACTTCACAGAATATTGAAGAATTAAGAAGGCTGATAAGAAAAGGAGAAAACCATCCCGGCGCAAATTACGTTGTAAGACCTGACGGGAGAAAGAAGAAGATAATTGAAGAGCTTAAGGAAGATTTATGCAATGAGATTGTTCCAGGGTATAGGGTTGAGAGACATATAAAAGACGGAGATGTTGTGCTTTTCAACAGATATCCTTCTTTGCACAAGAACAGCATAATGGCCCATTATGTGAAGATTCTTCCTGACAGAACATTCAGGCTTCATCCTGCTGCAGTCTTCCCTTATAACGCTGACTTCGACGGAGACGAAATGAATATTCATGTGCCTCAAACGGAAGAGGCAAGAGCAGAAGCAAAAATCCTTCTTGATGTAAAAAATAATATGATTTCACCTAAGAATAATGTTAATCTTATAGGAACAATTGCCGATGCAGTTACAGGGTGCTACATATTAGGAAAGGATGATGTTGAAAAGGGCGAGGCAGACCAGCTTCTTTTCTCAACAGGAATAATAAACAATGTGAAAAAGAAAAAGATGGAAGGGAAAGAGGTGTTCGAACAGATTCTGCCTAAAGAAGCCAACATAAAGATACCGAAGGATATTCTAGGTGACAATTCTTTTGGCGCTGAAGGAGGAGAAATGATTAAACTTATTGATAAGAGTGTTGGAAGAGATGAAGCATTCAATTCCGTTGACAGAGCATTCAAACTTGGGTCAAACTATCTTTCGAGAAAGGGATACACCCTCTCTGTAAGGGATGTCAATGTTTCTGACAAAATTAAGGAAATGACAAAGCAGATGATTGAGGATGCTGAAAAGAAAACTGAAAAGATTATAAAAGATTCCGAGGAAGGGAAACTTGAGCCAATTCCTGGAAAGAATATTGATGAATCAAGGGAAGTAAAAATTTCCCAGATATTGAACGAGGTCAGGACGGAGATAGGAAAGATTGTGAAAGCACAATTCCCTGCAGACAGCAATGTCAGCAAGATGATTAACCCAGGAGCTGCAGGAAGCATGCTTAATATCACTCAAATCGGATGCTGTGTAGGCCAGCAATCTTTGTGGAACAAGAGAATCAGCTTCGGATATGCAGGAAGAACATTATCTTTCTTCGATAAGAAGGATATAGGGGCTGAAGCAAGAGGATTCATTAAGTCATCTTATTTCGGAGGATTGAGGCCTACTGAATATTTTTTCGGCGCTATAACAGGAAGAGACGGACTGATGGACACTGCTTTGAGAACTCCAAAATCGGGATACCTGTACAGAAGACTTGTTTCTGCATTGCAGGACTTGAAAGTTGAGTACGATTTGACTGTCAGAGATGCATCTGAAAACATAGTCCAGTTTATGGCAGCAGGTGACGGGATTGATGTTGCCGGGCTTCACCTGAACCAGAAGATTGCGCCAGGAGAAGCAATCGGCGTTGTTACATCCCAGAGCTTTGGAGAGGCATCCACGCAGATGGTCCTGAACGTTTTCCACTCTGCAGGTGTTGCGGAAATGCAGGTTACGCAGGGGCTTCCAAGATTAATAGAGATTTTTGATGCAAGAAAGAACCCTTCAACTCCTTTGATGGAGATTTACCTTGATAAAGACAATAACAACGAGAAGGATGCGAGAACAATTGCTGAAAAAATAAAAGAAGTCACCGTTGAAGAGATTGCAAACAGGATAAAGATAGATTTCACAGGCAAAAAAATTGAAATAGAGACGGATAATAATTCATTGAGAAGCGTGCATGCAGGAATCCAGAAGATTGTTGATAGACTGAATGAAAAGGGATATAGCGCTAAAGCAAACGACATGAAGATAATCTTAAGCACTCCTGACCTTGATTTCAGAGGGATGTACAAGTTCAAGGAAAAGCTTAGAAAGACAATCATCTCCGGAGTAAGCAAGATTTCACAGGTGGTTGTTGCAAAGAGAGGAAAGGATTATGTCATCCTGACATCCGGAACAAACCTAAGGGATATTCTTGAGATTAAAGGGGTTGACAGGGATAAAGTCACAACAAACGATATTCATGAGACTGCGGATGTCCTTGGAATTGAAGCCGCAAGACAGACAATAATAGAAGAGATAAATAAAGTTCTTGAGGGGCAGGGACTTGATATCAACGAAAGGCACCTTGAGCTTATTGCAGATGCAATGACTTCCTCCGGTGTCGTCAGGGGAGTTACAAGAATGGGAATCATCTCACATAAGAGCAGCGTTTTTGCAAGAGCTGCTTTCGAAACTCCTGACAAGCAATTTATCAATGCAACAATACAGGGAAGCAAGGATGCACTTGCATCAGTCATAGAGAATATAATGCTTAACCAGCCTGTTCCCGTCGGTACAGGGCTTCCAGGACTTCTTGTGAAAGTGACAGGGCCATTGACAAACAAAAAAGTCAAGCAGAAAAAGGAAGAATAGAAAGTTCTTATTAAATTAAATCCCGGAATTAAAGATAAATTTATAAACTAACCTAGTACCATAAATAAAAGATGGTAGTCGAACTTAAAAAGTCAATCGACGCTGGAAAGGTGTTCTTTGGGATCAGGCAGAGTCTGAAAAACTCGGGCAGATTAAAGAGGACTTACATCCCAAGCGATGCAAGAGAAGAGACAATTGAGATGCTGAAAAAAAACAAGATAGAATTTGACGTTCTTGAGGTTTCAAAAGAAGAGGCTGCCCAAAAGCTGGAGCTTGATTTTCTTTGTGAAGTTTTTGGTATGAGGAAGTAAAATAATGGCAGGAACAATAACGATGCAGAAGATGAGATATATCAATTCCCTTAACCAGGTTTCCAGAGTAAGGACAAGCCGGTGCTTTGTATATAATAATACAATATTTTTTGCTGTTCCAAGAGAATTCGTTTCAAAGGCCATAGGGACCGGAGCAAAGAACATAAGAACGCTCCAGGATATTTTTAGCAAGAGGGTAAAAATAATAATTGAGCCTGCTGGAAATTATGACGCTGAAAGATTCATAAGAAGCGTTGTTGATCCTGTCCAGTTCAAGTCGCTTGAAGAAAAAGAAGACCATTTTGTCCTGAATGCAGGGAGCAGAAACAAGGCTGCTTTGATTGGAAGAAATAAGAGAAGGCTGATAGAGTTGAGCCAGATTATGATAGATAATTTTGGAAAGGCGTTAAGGATTGTTTGAGAATAAGAATTTCTTTTCCTGTACTTCATCTTGAATAAATGTGTGACTTCCGAGTTATAAAAACATTTAAATAATACGAACTTCATTATTACTTATGGTCAAACAAGCCAGAGGTGGCTTGGTGCAGAGAGTCGCTGCTATGGGTGGCTTGGTTGCTACCCTCTCATTTAGTTCTGGCTGTCCAAATTCTTCTATTGGTCCTATTGATTATGACAGGCTTACCAGTGCTGTCGGCGGAATGGTTGCGGGATATAAGAGCCAAACTACTACGGGAAAAAAATCTGCCGCCTATGGGGAATTGAGTGGCATGCTCATAAGGGAATCGCAGATGCATGGAAATGTGAGGGCTGCAAGGGAAGGCAGAGATCAGGTTATTGTTAATAATGGAAATCCCAGAATTACAGAAGAAAGAGAAGTTGTATATAACCTCAAAGAGCCTTATGTAATTGATGGAAGAACTGGCGAAATAAGGCCGGCTAATGCACCAAGAACAGAACAGAAGAAAACAATAAACGGGCTCTTTAATTCCAAAGATTTTGGGTCTGTTGTTATGGGAACCTGCAACTATATGGGGGACTTTGATAATGACGGTATGTTAGATTATCCTGAAGAATTTCTGTCAGATAATGAGCCTGGGATGAAGGATGTCTTTAAAATGAATGAAAAGATAACACTGCAATACGGAGCATCAAGACAGATTCCAAATATTGGTCTGAAACTCTTCGATTCCGAAGGAAGAGTCGTTGATGAATTTACATCTGATGAGAGCCTTTGGGCAGTTCAAAGGATATACAACTTCGGGGAAGACTCTGATGCCCATCTCCATTCTGGCAAATACAGGACTGTGTGGTATTCGGGAGAAAAATTCATAGGATCATGGACATTTGAGGTGAAGAATGAATAGCCGAGCTTACTTGAGTGGATTGGCTGCTTTAACTCTAGGAGTTGTAGGTTGTGCTGGCTCGCAGGAAGGCCTTCCCGATAGAGTTCTTCAAGAAGATTTCAGAGAATTAAGATTAGAACCCGATAGTTTAGGGGGCTTACCAATTAGTGTAGAAGGAGCAGACCCAAGGTACACCGGAGAAGTTGTAGGGCTGAATCAGGACAATTTTTATGAGTTTGTAGAAAAAGGAAATAAAGTTGTGCTCGCCTATGCTGGATGGGATAGAAACTCACAAAAGATGTATCCTATTTTAGAAAAAGTAGCATCTGAAAATCTTTCTGTTGGTTTCGGGTTAGTTGACAAAGAATCCAACGAAAATTTTTGGAGACAGGAATTCGTAAAAAACAGAGCAAAGGAGGGAAAAAGAATTGTGGTATTTGTCCCTTCCCTTATCTTTTATAGGGATGGAAAGGAAGTGAAATTATTGCCCGGATATATCGATTATTCCAAATTCAATTCCGAACTTAGAGAGCATTACAGAAAAAAGTAGCTTCGCTTATTCAAGAATATTTATAAATCACTTGTGTGTAACTATTTGATGAATGAAAAGAGGGTAATTGCTGTTAATTACATTATGTGTGATTTACAGATTTCTTTATTAATTCTTGCTATTTTTTCGTTCGCATTCATTATAGGAGGCGCAAGCGTGGCTGGCGCTCAAGAAGTTCCGGTAAAAACAAATAGTGTTTCCGGCATATTTAAGGAAGGGGACAAATTTTTCAAATATGGTCCTGGCGGAGTTGGTCCTCCTGCTGAAATAACTAAAGAACAGGCAATAGCGGAAGGATATAAACCGGCGGTTGTGGAAGGTTCAAAATACTCAAAGGATTTCTTTGGAATTCCACTGACTGGGGGGGTTGCGCATCTCGTTGAAGGGCTTATGTTTGCAGGGCTTGTTGCGGGGATGATACAGCTTGTTGGAGGGATTGCGGGATTTGACGAAGGATTGACCAATGCACTTACTATTGCCTCCTTTGGAGGAATAATGACTTACAAAGGAATTCTTGCTGCTGCGGAAGAGGGATTTTTCGGGCTGACAAAGGATAGTGTCCTTACTCAAAATGCTGGGCTTATAGGAATCGGTGTGGCAGTTGCGATTTTTGTCCTGACTTACAAAGACGAAAGTACTAAGAAAGTTAATTTCGAGTGCCTTCCATGGGAAGCTCCTTTAGGAGGAAAAGATTGTGAATTATGCAACGACGATATGCAAAGCTGTTCTGAATACAGATGCAAGTCTCTGGGGCAGGCGTGTGACATAGTGAACAAGGGAACTGCTGAAGAAAGCTGTGTCTGGATAAGCCCTAATGATGTTACTTCCCCTCTAATAACTCCGTGGGAAGAGCCTCTTACGGAAGGACACAGATATACAAATCATGATACACTTCCTCCAAGCTTGGGGGCAAAGATTGTAAGAAATCCAGATAATTGCATACAGGCATTCACTCCTTTAGAATTTGGAATACAAACGGATGAGCCTGCGCAATGCAAGATTGATATAGTGCATAGCAATGGAACAGGACAGGAAGTATTTGACGGAATGAATTATTATTTTGGAAACAGCTTCTACGCTTATAATCATACTGAAAAGATGAACCTTCCGGGACCGGGAGCTTTGCAGAATGCCCTAAATGGTACAGGATTTGATGCCCCTGAAATCCCGGTTGATGGAATCTACAACTTCTATGTCAGATGCAGGGATGCAAACGGAAACTTTAATGTCCAGGAATTTGTGTTCCAGATTTGCGTTGACCCTAGCCCTGATACAACCCCTCCTGTGCTTGTTGACACTTCCATAAAGTCAGGAAGCTTCGTTGGATTTGAAAAAGATGAGGTTGATGTTGACTTCTACATAAACGAACCAAGTGAATGTAAGTGGGATAAAGAGTCAAAGAGCTATGATGAGATGGCCAACGAAATGTCGTGCAGCACGGAAATATATGAAATAAATGCCCAGCAGACATATACCTGCTCAACAACGCTTACAGGAATAGAAGACAGAAAGGAAAATAAATTCTATGTGAGATGCAAAGACCAGCCCGGTTCTCCTGAAAATGAAAGGAATGTGAATACGCAAAGCCAGGAATTCATCCTGAAGGGAAGCCAGCCACTGAATATTGTGGAAGTAGAGCCAAACGGGACTATATTTGGGAGCACAAGAAGCGTCAGCGTTAACCTTACTGTTGAAACTTCTGATGGGGCCGAGGAAGGAAAGGCCTTATGCTACTTCAGCAGCGACGGAGAGGAAGGAAGCTACATATCTATGTTTAACAGCGACAGCTTCAGGCACAGCCAGCTTCTGCAGCTGACAGAAGGGGATTACAATTATCATTTCAGATGCATAGATGCCGGAGGAAACAGCGCAGAGGAAACCACAAATTTCAGGGTTGAGGTGGATACAGAAGCCCCAAGAGTTACAAGGGCTTATAGGGCTGATGGGTTGAAGATAGTCACAGACGAGGATGCTGAATGTGTATATTCCCTGAACAGCTGCAATTATGTGTTTGATGAAGGGTTAAGGATGATTTACAGCAACCCAAACATAAAGAATGTGCATTTCGCCGAGTGGCAGAGCAATCTGGTTTATTACATAAAGTGCAGGGACTTCTATGATAATGAGCCAAGCCCGGACGCCTGCTCTATAATTGCAAGCGCCAGCAATGTCAGGTAAATATAGGGCACGAGGGAGAATATACTAAGACAAGATTTAAAAAGCGTCTTTTTCTAACACAAGAATGGGTTTGATGAATGCAAAGAAATTGAAGACAAGAAGAAAGAAGTTTAGATGGAGCGATGCTGCTTATAAGAAGAAGGATATAGGCACCAAGTTCGATCCACTTAAGGGATCTTCCCAGGCAAAAGGAATCGTAATAAGCAAATTCCAGAAGGAAGCGAAGCAGCCAAATTCTGCTATGAGAAAGTGCTGCAAAGTACAACTAGTTAAGAATGGCACACAGATTGGGGCATTTATTCCAGGAAACCTGGCGCAAAAGTTTGTTGATGAACATGATGAGGTCATAATTGAAAGGATAGGCGGGAAGCAGGGAAGAACAAAAGGAGACATTCCGGGCATAAGATTTCAGGTTATCAAGGTCAATGATCAGCCATTGAGAAGATTGGTTGAAGGAAAGATAGAGAAGGGTAGAAGATAAAATGACATTTAAAGCATTCAATTTATATGACATGGAAGAGATTGAGGTGAAAGATATTGCCCTTAAGCCTTACATAAATCTGCAAGGCAAACTTCTTGTAAAGAGTCATGGAAGAAATACAAAGAGATTTGGAAATGCAAATGTCCATATTCTTGAGAGACTTACAAACAGAATATGCGTTCCGGGGCATGTTGGAAAGAAGCATAAGATAATAACAAAGTGGGCGACAGGAAAATACACAACAAATATGAAAACTGTTCTTGAGGCACTTGAAGCAATAAAGAAAAAGAAAAATGAGAATCCTGTTCAGGTTCTTGTGAGGGCCATTGAAAACTGCTCACCAAGAGACGAGATTACAACAATTGAATATGGAGGAGCAAGATATCCCCAGGCTGTTGACTCAAGCCCAATAAGAAGAGTTAATCTTTCATTAAGATGGATTGTGCAGGGCTCGTATCAAAAAGCATTTGGAAAGAAAAAGAAAATGGCCGAGACGCTTGCAAACGAAATAATTCTTGCTTCCGAGGGAAACATGGAGAGTTATGCAATGCAGAAAAAGAATGAGTCTGAAAAGCAGGCTGATGCAGCACGTTAATTTTAACTGATAACAATTTTTTTACCGACAGAATAATTACAAACCTTTAAATATCAAATCTTCTTGTATATTTTAGCTATACGCATAAGATAAAAGGAGGTGAAAAAAATGACAGGTTGGCAAAGTTGGCTTGCTTTGATCGGTGGGATTGTTGCAGTAATTGGTGAATTTGTACCAGACTATTACCTTGCTTTGATCGGTGGAATCCTTGCTGTGATTGGAGCAATTGGCCTTATGATGGGTAAATAAGATTTTATTAAAAGAATTTATTTTTATTTTATTAATTTAATTTAGGTTTCATGGAGGATTTGAAGGAATTTTTCCTTTTGGATGGTTAATTTTTCAGGTTTAAGGCGAAATGAACAGCAACGTTTAAAAAGCACTTTTTTCTATACATAGAAATGGCAGATAAAGAAACAAGCCTTGAAAAAATCAAGAGGCTGACGAGCAATCAGAAAAATATCAGAAATGTAGCAACGTCTGCACATATCCACCATGGGAAAACTGCCTTTACAGATAACCTCCTTGCTGCTGCAGGGTTAATGGCTGCTAAGAATGCAGGTAACCTAGATGAGGGAATGACTACCTGGCAACATGCCGATGAGCAGGAAAGACTTATGACTGTTGATGCAGCAAATGTCTCTATGGGACACAGCTATCAGGGAGAAGAGTATCTTATCAACCTGATTGATACCCCAGGACATGTTGATTTTGGAGGAAATGTCACGAGAGCCATGAGAGCGATTGACGGAACTTTTGTTCTTGTATGTGCTGTCGAAGGAATAATGCCTCAGACTGAAACTGTATTAAGGCAGGCGCTAAAAGAAAGAGTAAAACCTGTTCTCTTCATAAATAAAGTTGACAGATTGATTAAAGAGCTTAAGCTTGGCCCTGAAGACATGCAAAACAGATTTGCGAAAATTATTGAGAGCTTTAACCATCTAATAATGCAGATTGCAGAGCCTGAACTTGCAGAAAAATGGCAGGTTAGTGTGAAAGACGGAAGTGTTGCATTCGGTAGCGCGAGAGAAAACTGGGCTCTTTCTGTTCCTTTCATGCAGAAGAAAAATGTGACTTTCAAGGATGTTTATAATCTGTACCAGATGGAAGAAGAGGAAAAAAAGAAGTGGGTCTGGGAGAAAGCGCCTTTGTATGAAGTTATTCTTGACATGGCGGTCAAGCACCTGCCAAATCCTCTTGAGGCACAAAAATACAGGATTCCAAAAATATGGAGTGGTGACTTAGAAAGCCAGTTCGGAAAAGACTTGCTTAGCTGCAACAAGCAGGGAGAAGTCGCCTTTGTTGTTACCAAAATAGTTATAGACCCAAGATCTGGAAAGGAGATTTCTGCTGGAAGACTATATTCCGGAACAATTGAAAACGGAATGGAAGTTTATGCAAACAATGCAAAAAAGAAGTCGAGAGTACTTCAGGTCCTTGTATATAATGGAATAAAACCTGAGCAGCTTGAAAGAGTTCCTGCCGGAAATGTTCTTGCGATTACCGGACTTAATGTTGATGTTGGGGAGACAATAACTGTGAATGAGCAGAAATCCTTTGAAGAAATAAAGCATATTTTCCAGCCAGTCATCACGAAATCTATTGAAGTTACAAGATCCGCTGATTTGCCTAAACTGATTGAAGTGCTTAGAAGAGTTGGAAAAGAAGACCCAAGCATAAAGATTGAAATTAATGAAGAGACAGGAGAGAACCTTATCTCCGGAATGGGTGAGCTTCACCTTGAAATCATTGAAGGAAGAATAAAGAATGAAAAAGGACTTGAAGTCAAAACAGGAGCCCCTATTGTGGTTTATAGGGAGAGTGTAGGTCGGGCAAGCCCTAAAGTTGAATCAAGAACGCCTAATGGGCATAACATCTTCTCATTCAGCATTGAGCCTCTTGAAGAAGGAGTGTATAATCAGATACAGGAAGGAAATATTCCTGAAGGAAGAGTCAAGAAAAAAGCGGAAGAAATGTGGAAGAAACTTGAAGAGCAGGGAATATCAAGCGACGAAGCAAGACAGTTAAGGGATGTTTACAAGGGGAATATCTTTGAAGACAGGACAAGAGGACTTGTTCTTCTCGGAGACATAATCGAGTCAATTATGGATGGATGGAGACTAGTTGTTGATGCCGGGCCTCTAGCCAAAGAGCCCCTGATGAAGACGAAGTTTATCCTTCATGATGCTAAAATCCACGTCGACCATATGCATAGAGGTCCTGCCCAAATCTATCCTGCTGTAAGAAAGGGTGTGCACGAAGCAATGACCAAGGCAGGAGCGGTAATGCTTGAGCCTATTCAAACGCACCTGATTGAAGCTCCGATTGATTTTATGGGCGCTGTAACTTCGTTGGTATCATCAAAGAGAGGGGTGTTGAACGATGTGCAGCAGGAAACAGGAACTGTGACAATAAGGTCCCAAATCCCTGTAGCTGAAATGATTGGATGGAGTTCTGACTTAAGAAGCAAGACAGAAGGTCGTGGTGTCTCAAGCCTTGTTGACCAGAAGTTCCAGAAGATGCCAAGAGAATTGCAGGACGAAGTTATAAGAAAGATCAGGCAGAGAAAGGGATTAGCTGAAAATCAGTAATCAGGAAGATATAAAAACTTAAAAGTGTGGCCGCTCTGAAATTTCTATGAGATTTGGCTTTGCACCAATAGTCCTTTCCGCATTTCTTGCAGGCTGTGGGCAGAAAGTAATAATAAGCTCATCTGTGAGAGAAAATTCTTATTTTTCTCCTGAAGCATTTGCATTGGCAGAGGAATTTCTTGAAGAAAATACAAGAATTGATTTTGAGTTCGGGAACTACCGCGAAAAAACAAATCATTTTGACAGATTTGCCCTGGTTGTTCAGGATTTCCAGGAAAGGGCTGAAGAGGTGAAGGGAGAGCAGCTGAAAAGCATAGACTATTTGATAGGAAAGATTGAAGGTGAACTTGCCAAATCTGGCGGAGAGGCAGCCGAAATAAGAGACGTTCTTTTTGATGCAAAGGATTTGAGGGAGAGAACTATAAGAAATATTGAGGAAGAATATAAGTACAGAATTGGTGAGACTGAAACAGAGAAAGGCCTGATTCATCTGCTTGATAATGAAATGACAAAAGCACAAATGAAAATTACAGAATATGATAAGGCACTTGATGAACTAAAGGCGACAACCCGTGACGAAAAAATTCTCCGGGAGATAGAAGACATAGAAGAGCTGAAAAGAAGTTGCAAAGCGCATAATACGAGAAGCGCCGCGAAGACAATTGTGCATGAGGTAGGGCACCTGTTCGGGCTGTGGCATACACAGCAGTATGTGAATGACTCTTATGAAGACCTTGCCGTAAGTGGATTACCAAACGTCATGGGATATCTGAACCCTGTTGAAGGGAAGTATGGATTCGCATTTGATAAAGAACAGATTAGGCAAATCAAGGATTACCTAAAAAAGGGCAAGACTTACACAGATTTTAGGGCGGCTGGATTCAATCTGCATGATTATACTAGTAAGAAAGCAGAAGAAAATGGCTGGAAATTGCTTGAAGGAATAGTTAATTAAAGTTAAATAATCTTATTTAACTAAAAATATGAGAAAGATTTATTAAGATTAAATAACTCTAAATAAGATAAAAAGAGGAGAAATGGCATTAAAGACTTTTAATTTGGATGCAGAAGTGTATGAAGAATTTTCTAAGCACTGCAAGAAGCACGGCATTTCTATGAGCAGAAAGGTTGAAAATTTTATAAGAGATGAGGTTGGAAAATTAAAATCAGGAAGTGGAAATATTGATTTTAGGCTGGAAGTTGAAAAAAGCCCTGCTGTGAGAAGAGGATTACACCGGCCTGAAGAAATGCAGCCCCCAAAGGCAGATCATCCTATGGGGAAGTTCTGCTAGTTGGTGCTTACCAAAATAGTTGAGATAGGAGTCATCAACTCAGAAGACATTAGTGAAATAATGTTGTTTGCGACACTAAAGTAATTTTCATATTTTTTGCTAACTTTAAGCCTTACTGTTTCTCCGCCTATTACTGAAAGTAACATAACTTCCATTTCTGATTTTGCATCTGCTTCACATGAACCGTAAGATATCCTGACATCCCCCTCATATTTACCTGCGAGAATTGCAATCGCTCTCGATGGTCTTTGATGTATCCCCAAAAAATCTCTTATTAAAATATCTTCTTCATAAAAATCCCTGCTATCAACCTCAATCCTATCACTTAATATCGTCATCAACATCGTCCTGGATGTCCTCGGTGTCGCGCCATTTTATTGAGCATCCAATTGAGGGTTTTTGGTTTTCTTCGGGTATTCCCGGAAAGCCATTTGCAAGATTGTTTACAGCTTCCAGCAAGTCATGATGATTCACTTTTTCGGGATACTGCCAGTTGTCGTCGATGCTTCCATGATATATTAATTTCTTATTAGAATCCATTAAATAGACATCAGGAGTGCACTGCGCTTTGTATGCCCTTGCTGTTTCCTGCGACTGGTCGATGAGGTAGGGAAACTGGAGATCGTTTTCTTCTATGAACTCTTTCATCTTCTTCGGAGAATCTTCAGGATACTCGGGGTTTATATTAGAGTTTATTGCTACTGTGTTTATTCCAAGCTCTTTTGCCTGTCCTGCAATTTTGATCAATCTGGGCCATACTGCTTGCGCATAAGGGCAGTGATTACAAGTAAAAATGACAAGAAGCCCTTTCTCTCCGTATAACTGCTGGGAATGAAATGACTGCCCGTCGGCATTTCTAAGAATAAAGCCAGGCATATTTGTTCCAATTTTTATTCTGATTGATTCAAGAAGAGCCATACTAGTGCAAGAAAAGAGAATTATTTAAAGATTTTGCCCGTCGGCATTTGAGTTATTCTGAGAAGTTACCGCAAAGTTTAAATACCTTATTTTTCAATAACAAAACATGGCTAAAGAAAAACCAGGAATTAACATAGCTTTTGTTGGTCATGTTGACCATGGAAAGTCTACCACAATTGGAAGATTGATGTTTGATAGTGGTAACCTCCCAGAACAGGAATTAGAGAAGCTTAGAAAACTTGCTGTGGAAAAAGGAAAAGCAGGATTTGAGTTTGCTTATGTCATGGACAGATTTAAGGAAGAGAGAGAAAGAGGAGTTACAATTGACCTTGCTTACCAGAAAATTATTACCCCTAAAAGAGAAGTTACAATAATTGATGCTCCAGGACACAAGGATTTTGTTAAGAACATGATTACCGGAGCTTCACAGGCGGACGCTGCTTTCTTGGTTGTTGCTGCCCAGGAAGGGGTTCAGCCACAGACAAAGGAGCACTTATGGCTGTTGAAGACAATGGGTGTTGGAGAGATATGCATACTGATTAACAAGATGGATACTGTTAACTTTAAGGAAGATGCTTTCAATAAGGTTAAGGAAGACCTCTCGGCATTGCTAAAGACAGCAGGATTCAAGCCGGACACAATGACATTCATAGCTGCTTCTGGATTCAAGGGAGACAATGTATTCAAGAAATCAGAGAATATGGCTTGGTATAAGGGCCCTACAGTTTATGAGCAGCTTGACCTTTTCAAGGATGCTGAAAAACCAAATAATCTTCCTTTGAGAATGCCCTTGCAGGATGTTTATGATATTACTGGAATCGGAACTGTTCCTGTTGGAAAGATAATTACTGGTGTTATGAAGATAGGCCAGAAAGTAGTTGTTCTTCCAGGAAGATCCGGAACAGGAATAAACGGGGAAGTAAGAAGCATTGAAGCACACCATGAGCAAATGCAGGAAGCATCATCCGGAGATAATGTCGGAATCAACATCAGAGGAGTTGGAAAGAAAGACGCTGCAAGAGGAGATGTTGTCTGCGATGTAGCTAAGCCTGCAAAGATTGTTGAGGAGTTTACCGCCCAGATAGCAGTCATAGACCACCCAACAGTTATTGCTAAAGGATATACTCCTGTGTTCCATGTTCACACAGCCCAGGTGCCTTGCCAGTTTATAGAGCTGATTGAGGTAACAAGAGGTGGAGAAAAAACGGCAAATCCTGACTTTTTGAAAACAGGAGATGTTGCTAAGGTAAAGATAAAGCCTATCGGAAACCTTGTCTTGGAGACAAATGCAGATAACCCTCACATGAGTAGATTCGCAATAAGAGATGCTGGAAAGACAGTTGGAGCAGGTGTCTGCGTAGACCTTAAGGCAAAAGTAATTTAATTTCTTCCCGATTTCATTTTTAGCACAATAATGATTATAAAGCAGTCGTTATTTTAGTTACCATGAAAAAAGGGATGTCAAGACAGGAAATAGAACATGCACTTCAGGGCATGGGTGATTATGTAAAAATGGATTACCTACAAAGGGCGCTGAAATCTAACCTTGACTTTGAGACAAAAAAATTTGTGCAAATAAAACTCGCTAAAATATACGAAGCAAGAAATATGTTCTCCGACGCTGCAAGACTGATTAAAAATGCAGCTGATATCAATACAACCTTCAAAGGAAAAATTCAGGATTACATGAAATCCGCTGAATTATTTATAAGGGGCGGGAGCTTTGATGAGTCAGAAGAAGTGTATAAGAGGGTCCTTGCATGCGGCAACACCCTTGAAAAAAGCGAGATGAAAGAGAGTTATAAGAATTTCTTTATGACTCAGGCGGAAATTTATCTTAAGCAGGATAAGAGGAACCAGGCAAGGAAAACTTATGAGAGGATGCTGAATGTTGAGCTTGCTATGGGAGAAAGAGCAGAAGTGCAGAAAAAACTTCTTGCATTATATGAAAGATTAGGGTTGATAAGAGAGTATAATTCTTTGAAAAAAGTTATGTGAATGAATAAAAAAAGAAGGGCCCCGAAGGGCCTTATAATTAGCCCATGTATTCAACAGACTCTATGCCTTCGTCAAAGAGTTGGCTGATATCTTCGATGTCTTCTTCTTCATTTTCAGAAGTCGCAGACCCGATGTTCTGGATTTGTTCTTTCATCACCATCTTTTTAGTTAACGGTACTGGACTGGCCGAATATATAAATGTTTTTATGATTACAGATGGAAAAATTATCGACGGAAAAAGTTTATAAATATGAGGTGTCTTTTTTTTAACTCCCTCTTTTGTTAATAATCCACAAACCACAAGTTTTAAATAGGCTATTCGTGATTTCGGTGAGTAGAAAGAGTAAAAATTACTTTCACGATCACTTTCACATTCACGGCCTTTGTTTTTGGTCCAGTAAAAGAGATTAGGGATTAGTTTTCTTTCTATGAGAAATAAAAAATGGCAAAAATAAGTCCAGTATCGATAAAGTACATGATTCATGCGAATTTCAAAGCCGAAGGCCCAGTTGAAAAACCGGATGTCATAGGCGCAATTTTCGGCCAGACCGAAGGATTGCTTGGAAGGGACATGGAGATGAGAGAATTGCAGAAAGAAGGAAAGATTGGAAGAATAGAAGTTGAGCTTGAGACTGTCGACGGAAAATCAATCGGAGAAATAAAAGTCCCAAGCGCGCTTGATAAATCAGAAACTACAATAATTGCCGCAACACTTGAAACAATAGACAGAATCGGACCTACTGAAGCCAAGATTGAAATTTCTAAAATTGAGGATGTAAGAGGGAGCAAGAGAGATTACATAATTGAGAGAGCGAAAAAACTTCTTGACCAGGTTGAAGGAGATAGCATGGGTGGAATGTCTAAAGCTCTAAAGGAAGAGTCCAGAACTTCTAAAGTTCAGGAATATGGAGAGGAAAGGCTTGCAGCTGGAGACCTTTCAGGTGATGAGGTTATAGTTGTTGAAGGAAGAGCTGATGTTCTCAATCTTTTAAGAAATAGAGTTAACAATGTTATAGGTATGATGGGCGTCAAGATGCCAAAGGAGATTAGAAGGCTTGGTGAGGAGAAGGAACTTACCCTGTTTGTTGATGGAGACAGGGGAGGGAAGCTTATAGCCAAGAATGTTATTGAAAATGCCAAGATAACTTATGTTGCAGTTGCTCCGGATGGAAAGGAAGTTGAAGAGCTTACAGGCAAGGAGATATTGCAGGCATTAAGGAGAAAAGTCCCAACTGATGAGTTCCTTAAAAAATCAGGCAATGGGAACGGAAGAAGCTACAGGAATGAAGATTCAAGGGAAGAACCTGAAGAGATAAGCGTTGATCCCGAAGATGCAAAAAAGGCAGTCAAAGAAAAGTATAAAGATATAAAAGATACCAGAAAGGCAATTTTCTTAGACTCAAATCTCGAGGTTGTGAAAGAACTTTCTTCAAGAGATGTTCCCGGCACCCTGAAAAGGATGAAGAATGGAGTTGCAGCAGTTATTATTGATGGAATGGCATCTTCTATGATAATAAAGGCTTGTGATGAAGAAGGGGTCAAATTCCTTGGAGCTACAAACTTCAGCGCAACTACTGATTCGAAAGTTAAGCTGATAAGCCTTTAAACAAGGTTTAAATATCTTAGATTGCTTTTTTGACGATGGAAAAGGGGAAGAGAAATCTTATAATTGCTCTTATTTTGGTTATTCTTGTTATCGCTGGTTTTTATTACGCTTTTCTGCCAAAAGAATGCGGAGATTATGAATGCTTCAGGCAGAACATGGTTGAATGCAGGCCCGCGAAATATGTTAATGAAGAAAGAGAAGCCTCCTGGGGTTATGAGGTAATAGGAAAAAAGAGAGAACAGTGTGAAGTTGAGGTAAAACTGCTTCTTGCTAAAGAAGGAGAATTGAAGCTTCGCGAGTTTGAAGGAAATTCAATGAATTGCTTTTATCCTCTTGGTACTGCCGCATTTCCTGATGAAGATTTGAGTGCCTGCCATGGGAGATTGAAGGAAGATTTACAGCAAAGGATTATAGAAAAACTACATGAATACATCCTTGATAATTTAGGCGAGATAAGGGGAGAATTGGGGGTTTAAGGAAAGGTTTATAACTGGTCTGTATAATTCTTGAAATGGTTATCCTGAAAAGAGGAGATATGACTGAGTATGAGCTTCTTGCTTATGACGGCGCTAATTTCGCTCATAGTGAAAGAGATAGAACAGGCGCAAGGATAATTAGCCAGAATCCTTTCTTTTACAGATGGAATTTAGAGAATAACTTAGAGGTCCTGACTTTTGATGATCCTTCTGACCCTGAATCTGCTAAACTCTTTCATTTTTATCAAGAAGAGCTTGCTAAGGGAGAAGGGATTGACCTGGAAAAAAGAGATGCTCCGGTAAGAGGACAGGATGTTATAGAAGTATTGAGAAGATATTCTGCCTCCAGAAGAACTGGATAAAGTTAAAAATTCAATTTTCCTTCTAATTAGATGAAAAAAATAATCATTGTCTCTGGAGCTGCTGGTTCTCTTGGTGAAGAATATTTGAAATATTTTTCTGAAAGGGAAGGATTTCATTTAGTTGGATTATCCAGACGGGAGCCTGCAAAAAAAGTAAAAAATGTTGAATATGTTTATTTAGATTTACTTCATTCAAATGAACTTGACAAGAAAATGAGCAAATTAAATCTAAAGGAATTTGCAGAAATAATATTTATCCACCTTGTAGGTAAATTCAAGTTTGAAGACAAAGAAGGCAGTAAGAGATTAGATAAAAAAATTTATGATTCTAATGTAACCACTTTTGTCAATATGGCTAATATCTTTTCAAAACTTGTTGAAAGAAATAAGAAGGTTGTATTCTGTTGCTTTGGATCTGTAAGTGATAAATTTGATATTCCCTACTGGAAATCCTATACTCAATCCAAAAAAGAGCTTCGGAGAATTGTCAAAGATTTGTCTAAGAATAAGAATATCAGAAGTGTTTTTGTTAATGTTAGCACTGTTTTGACTGACAATGAAAACAAGCTCAGACCCTTTGCTGATAAGACATATTGGCTTAACCCAAAGAAGGTAGTTCAAAAGTCTATAAGGGAGATAATTTTTGGAAAATCTCAATTTATTGAATTAGATGTTTTCGAGCCGCATCCCAGGTTTAAGCAAGACTACTATCTTAATCATAAAGCCCTTTATGATAAGTGGAAAAGGGAGATGAGTCGAGGATGATCAAATTCGGGCCTGCAGGGCTTGGGCCGGTTAAGGATGCTGAAGAAACGCTGGAAGAGTATCACAGGGCCGGATTGAAAGCATGCGAGATTGCATTCACTTATAGCATTTATATCAAAAAAAAGGAAGATGCAGAAAGGATTGGGAAGAAGGCAAAAGAGCTTGGAATTGAATTGAGCATCCATGCGCCTTACTGGGTTAACCTTAATTCGCATGAAAAGGAAAAGAGGGAATCTACTAAGAAGAGGATACTGGGATGCTGTGAAGTCGCGCACTGGTTGAAAGCAAAGGCAGTAGTTTTTCATCCGGGTTATTATGGAAAGGACAAGGAAGGAGCTTATGAAAATATTAAGGAAGGAATTCTTGATATTGTGGATGAACTGAAGAAGAAAAAGTGGGATGTTGACTTATGCCCTGAAACAATGGGAAAGATAAATGTATTTGGCAGCCTGGAGGAAATTTCCAGGTTAGTGAAAGATACTGGATGCTCTTTCTGCATTGACTTTGCGCATATACTCGCCAGAGATAAGGAAGTTGATTATACCAGGATTCAAGAACTATTTCCAGGAAAAAGATGGCACTGCCATTTCTCGGGGATTGTTTATGGGGAAAAGGGAGAGAAGAATCATAAGAAGACTGAAAAGAAAGAATGGAAAGTTTTGCTTGAAAATCTCCCTAAAAACAAGGAAATAATAATAGTCAATGAAAGCCCTGATCCTATAAATGATTCCATAGAAGGCCTTGAATTATCTGGGTAGGCCATTGATTTCCCTTTGCCTGTCTATTTCAGAAAGTTTTGCTCTTGCAAGGCCGGGATTCATCTTGCAGACATTGAGTATACCAAGAATCTTCTTTATTATCTCTTCATAACTCTCTTTTGGGTACGTTCTAATGTTATCCAGCCTTGATTTTGTCTCCCTGTTCAGCTTGATAGTCGTTACGTTTTTCTCCTTTTTCTGCCTTTTCTTTCCCTGGGATTTTGCCGTCGCCATTATAGGGTATACCAGGGTATGGAGTTTATATATTTTATTGTATATTTGTTACTATATAATAGAGCAATATTGTTGTCACCATAAAGTTTATAAAGGACTTCTCGGTTCCATTTGTAATTAAATAAAATGGAAACCCAAATGATAGCTAAAACGATTTTAGCTTCCTTTGTCGCACTGTTTGCAATTGTTCTAGCAGTTGTCGTAATGCCAAGTGCTAGCGCTTTTGGAACAATTGACGGAGTTTACATTGACGGAGTTTTCTACGGTAACGGAGAAAATGCTGGTGTTTTCGCTGGAGAGACACTCCCTGTAAGAGTTGTTTTCACAGCTTCGGAAAACCAGGAAGACGTCAGAATTGTGGCAAGAATCTTTGGAGAAGCAGGGTTGTCTGAACAGACTGAAAGATTTGATGTAGTTCAGGACAGCACATACAGAAAGCTTCTTAACATCGATCTGCCTTTCGACATAGATCCAAATGAAAGTTTCATCTTGGAAATAACTGTTGAAAGCAATTCTGAAGAAGCTGCATCTCAGCAGATAATGCTTGAGATTCAGAGAGATTCCTACCTCGTAGAGATTTTGTCAGTTGCAGGCGCTACAGAAGTAGCTGCTGGTGATACCTTGTCTTTGGACGTTGTTCTGAAGAACAGAGGAAGACACGAAGCAGAAGACACTTTTGTGGAAGCAAGTATTCCTGCACTTGGTGTCACTTCCAGAACCTTCTACGGTGACTTGTCATCAGTAGATATAGATTCGGAAAGCACGCCTGAAAAGTTTGACTCTGCCGAAAGAAGAGTATTCCTTAGAATACCTTCCAACGCAGCAACAGGTGTATATGACATCGAGGTAACAGCCTTCAATGACGACTCCTCTACAACTGTCATAAAGAGAGTTGTGGTTGTTGGTGGTTTGAGGACTGACATCGTCAGTTCTGGAACTACTGAAAGAGTTGCCACTGGAGAGAAAGCTGATTTCTCCATGACAATTGTGAACTCTGGAAACACCATAAAAATCTACGAGTTGGTTGTAGATGCAGATGCAGGACTGAATGTTGGTCTTGCTGAATCTGTTGTGGTTGTTCCTGCAGGATCCGCAAAAACTGTGCAGATCACAGCTGAATCATCTGAAGAAGGTGATTACGACTTTACTGTGAATGTGCATAGCGAAGGACAAGTAGTGCAGAGCAAGACATTTAATGCCATGGTTGAAGGAACAAGCATCTCCTCAGGAAATGCCGCTGTTGTCCTTACAATAATCCTGGCAATAATCTTTGTTGTCCTGCTTGTTGTGCTGATTGTGCTTTTGACAAGGAAGCCTGAAACGAAGGAAGAATTCGGAGAAAGTTACTACTAAGTTTATTTTTCTCTTTTATTTTTTGTAGTACTTTCTTCTCTTTCCCTATTAATTTATTATTAAGAAGGATTTGATAGATGAGAAAAACATACAGATTTGCACAGGGTTTCATGCATGAATTCCCAATTAATGCTGCTATTCCTTTTATCATTCCAACCGCTTTTTCCCAAATAAGTACTGAAGAAAGAGAAAATGCAAGAAGAACAGAGGAATATCTGGCGAAAGATGAATTAAGCAGCTACATTGCGGGGGGCATAACAGGAACAATTGCTGGCGGACTCTGCGCCGTTGCATACAGCACTTTTGCTGTGGTTAAATCTGCAAGAAATCCGGATTTTTTGATAGAAGCAGGGGTGATCCTGGCCGCAACAAATGTAGCTTCTTTTTTATATGAAATGTATAAGAAGAGACATTAATCCAGCTTCAGGCTCAAGACCTTTGAGATGCCTTCCTGCATGCTGACTCCGTAAAGAACATTGGAATCTGTTATGATGGCATCGTTATGCGTGATTACGATATATTGGCCGTTCTTCATGTATTGCCTTAGGAGAGCTGAAAGGCGCTGTGAGTTCCTCTTATCCAGCGCGGCATCTATTTCGTCAAAGATGTAGAAGTGATATGGCTTGTATTCCTGGATTGCGAATAACAATGAAATGGCTACAAGAGTCTGCTCACCTCCTGATAAGGAAGTGATGTCAAAGTATTTTCCCTTTGCTAGTTTTATGACGATGTTAACACCTGCCACAAAAGGGTCTTCATTATTTTCCAGCTCCAGATAAGCTCTTCCTTTCGTGTATAATCTTGAGAAATTCTCTGAAAACAGGTCGCTTATAGAGATGAAGGTTTTCATGAATGTTTTTTTCTTCTTCCTGTCAATTTCGTCTATAATCTTCATGATTTCCGTCTTTTCAGACTCTATATGGTCTGCTTTTTCTTTGACCCTGTCATATTCTTCCTTAACCTGCTCATAGACCTCTAAGGCACGCATGTTTATTGAGCCTATCCTGTTCAGGGCATCCTGGGCCTTAACGAGCTTGTCTTCCAGAACCTGGATGCTTGCCTTGATTAATTCAGCCCCAACAAATTCCTTTAAGTCCATCTCAAGGGATTCTTTTTCGGCTTCTAGTCTTGCATCCCCAACTTTTAGATAATTAATCTGCTCCTCTATCTGGCTGTGGGACGTCTGGACTTCAGACATAGAGTAGCTATCTTCCTTAATCTTATCCTGTATTGAGTCCCTTTCAGCAAACATTTTTTTGAACTTTTCAGATAGCTCTTTTTCTTCCCCTTCCTTGATTTCCAGAGAATTTTCTTTTTCTTCAAGACTTGATTCTATTTCATCTATTTCTTCTTGCAATTCCTTTAAATCTGAAGTGCTCTGCTTGATAACATCTTTTATCTTTTCCAGTTCCCTCTCCTTAAACACGAGAGTGTGGTCCACGTTCTCTTCAGTCCTTGATGATATCTCTTCTATTTCCCTTAATTTATCCGAATATGCTTCTTCCAGCGATGAAAGGTTGAATGTCTTGCTTTCCAGCCCTGCCCTCTTTGATTCCAAATCCTTAAGCTCATTCTTAAGCAATTCCTGCTGGGCGAGAATCCTCTTAAGATACTCCTGCCTATCGCGTATTGCCTTGTGGCTCGCAATCTCTCTCTGGGCGTGGTGCAAATCTTCCTCGTATTTTGCAACCTGCTCCTCTTTCTTCTTTCTTTCATTGGAAAGGACTTCCAGTGCATTTTTAGCATTTTTTATTGATTCTGCAGATTCAGAGATTATTTTGTCTGAATTAGAGAAGACATGATTCAGGTGCTCTTCTGTTATTTTTGTCTGGCAAAGAGGGCATAAATCAATGTCCCTTACTTTTCTCTTTGTTTCCTCGGCATTTTGAGCCTGGCTTTCTGAAATTGAAATTTTCTTTTCATTTTCAAGCTCTTTCCTTGAAATTTCTATTATGGCCTCTTTTGCCTTTTTTAGATTACCTGCCAGAGAATCAAGAGATTTGCTGCAATCTTCCTGAGATTTGTATCTTAATTCTGTCGAGAGCTCTTCAAGCTGCTTGAGAGTTGAATCCGATTCTGCATCTGCCCTTGCAAGCTGGTTTTGCTTGTCCTTCAGGATTTCTTTCAGAGAAGACAGCTGGGTCTTAAGAGTATACTGGACTTTTCTCTGCTCCTGTATCTGCTCAAGCTCTTTCTTCTTCTTCTGCAGTTCTTCCTGCTTTTTTGCCATAAGAGGAGACTCTTTTCTTAGATTGCCTATTTCCTGCTGCAGTTCGGGGATGGATAGCTGCATTTGTTCTATCCTGTGCTCTATTTCCCCTTTCCTGTTTTCATAATTTTCTTTTCTTACACGCAGGCCTTCAAGCTCTGCCCTTAGATTTGAAATTGCGGTGTGCAGCGATTCCTGCTCAAGCCCTGTTGATTTCTGTATGTGCTTGTTTATCTCCTGAATCTTGCTGTTGTATCCCTCTATTTTTTCCTGCAAATCCTGAAGCTGGGATTTTATCTTGTTCTTCTGTTCTAATTTATTTGAAATTGAAGTCTTAAGCTGCTGCAACTCCTTGTTTTTTTCATCCAGCCTTTTCTGGATAATTGAGGCCTTGCATCTCTTAACTGTTGATTCCAGCTCCTTGAACTTCAGCGCCTGCGCTCTTTCCCTTTCAAGATTGTTCATGAAAGAGGTCCTTTCTCTTAAGATGGTATTAACCTCTTTTAGTCTATCTTCTGTCTTTTCCAGCTCCTTGAGGGATTTTTCCTTCCTGCTTTCATAGATGGAAATTCCAGCAACTTCTTCTATGATTTTTCTTCTTTCTTCAGGGTGCGCTTTCACTAGTGCCTGTATGTTTCCCTGGAGAATAATATTAAATCCGTGGGGATCTATTCCCGCCTGCGCTAAAGTTTCCAATACTTCCCCTCTTGTCCTTGTTTCCCCATTAATCTGATAGATGCTCTGCCCGTTCCTCCTTACTACTCTTTTCAATGAGACTTCTGGCAAGGGTATGGGAAAAGTGTTATTCTGGTTGTCAAGAACAAGTTCAACAAAGGCCTCCTTAGCTGGCTTGGATAATTTGGAGCCCATGAAGAGAAGGTTCTTTGCTTTTGAAGCACGCATTGATTTTGCAGATAATCTTCCGAGGACAAAACACAAGGCATCGGAGATGTTTGATTTTCCAGAACCATTCGGGCCGACTATCGTGTTTATCCCTGGGTCAAAACTTATCTCTGTCTTGGGGGCGAAGGACTTGAAGCCCTGCATAACCATCCTTTTTACGTGGGTCATAGAAGCTTATATTCGCCAGGGATATATAAAATTATTGAGCATCGAGATTAGAACTCGCTTAGTGTCTTCTGCTTTTTATCTTCCGGAAAAAGCGCTTTCCATGTCGCCCAGGATTTCCTAAAAATGCCTGAATCCTGTAGTTTTTTTCCGTATTCCTTGAGGAATTCTTTTGTCACGGGATCTGATGGATAGCCAGAGCCTATGTTGCCGTATTGCTTCTTTATCTTTTCTACTTCTTCTTCTCTTCTCACTTTTGCAAGGATTGATGCTGCTGAAACGACAGGATGATTGAAATCAGCCTTATGCTCGCAGTAAATATCCAGATTCTCCGGATTTTTTATGAATGTGAGAAGCTTGTTTTTCCAGGCGAGGGTATTTACGGAAGGACAATCGACTACGACTTTAATTTTTTGCTTTTTGTTATTCAATGAATTAATTATTTCTGCTGATTTTATTGCTTCCAAGGTATTGAGATTTACAGTTGTTACAGCATCGTCTATGTCCTCCGGGGTTGAAAGCAGGACCTTATGGCTTATGGCTGTCTTCTCTATCTCTTTTGCCACTTTCATCCTCTGCGTATGTAAAAGGAGTTTGGAATCTTTTGCTCCAAGGGCCTTTAATTTATTTTCCTCTTTCTTTTCGATTAATACGCCTGCTAAAATCATCGGGCCTATTAATGGGCCTCGACCTGCATCGTCTATGCCTAATAATAACATTCATAATTATAATTTATAAAGGATTTAAATCTGACGGCACATAATATTTTAAATATTGTAAACTGTCATTTGTATGAATAAATTTATTTTTATTGCTTTTATTAT
>MNVZ01000017.1 GCA_001872315.1 Candidatus Pacearchaeota archaeon CG1_02_39_14
CTTCAGACTGACAACCCAGTACTTTCCAGAATCCTCCATGTCTCCTGGATTCAGGAAAATCCATCCTTCCCTGTTGAATCTGACAGCAATTATCGCCTTCAGTCCCATGATATCTGAAAAAACAATGAAGTCCTCAATTTGCCTTTTAGTAATATAAATTCTGTCTTTTTTGCTTGACTTTATTTCTATTGCATACCCCTTTCTGTCATCCCCCGTAACATCTTTCTTGCCCGCTATCAAATCGCAGAAAGTATTTTCATTAGTTCCCGAGCCGGCAACTCGGGCAGCTTTCCATCCCCTTTCTGTAAAAAGATTCAATAATTCCCTTTCAACCCTGCTTCCCTTTGCTTTGTTTGACATCTTTTATTTAACAAGAAAATTTCCATCCGCCCTCTGCAAAGGCTTCCACTTCAAGAATACAGCAGGCTACAACATCCTCCTCTCCAGAATTAAATTCCCCGCACTCTCCCTGCCCTCCGTTTTGGATGTATGAGGTCCTTAAGACCCTTGTCTTTGAAGAGCATTCAATTCTCTCTTCAGCTAAATTGCAGTCTTTTCCGTTGCAGAAAGCTCTGGGGATATTTTCTCCCTGGCATTCTTTGTAAGCCTCATTTCTGATTTCCTCTTCGATTTCACTAGTATCAAATTCGAGGCAGTCCTTTACAAGTATAATTTTTTCTCTTGCACCAGGGTTAACGATTGACTCACTCACGACTCTCTTGTTTTTCTGGCTTAAAGAATACCATAATTCAGAGCCGGGACATGAAACTGACACAAAGCTTTCTCTCAAGCCGACATCATTAGCTTCTGGGCTTTGCCGGGGGCCGTCAGAAAGATATACTCCTGCAACAACAAACAATAGGATAGCCACAAGCCCAGCAACCTTTCCTATTTTCATTATCAATAAAATATTTTTCCTGTTAAATACTTATCTATAAGTCTCTCGCCTGTAAAGTCCTTCTGCCATTCAGTTTTGCCCTGGTGGCTGCTTCATCCAGAATCTTAATGACTTTTTTGTTTAACGCTTCCGCCACATCGCCTGAAACGCTCAAATCAGGCACAGCCTCCTTTATTTTGCTCTTAATTATTATGTCCATTTTACCTCCTTTTATTTTTTCTCGGGCTTCATAAATGGAAACATTATCACGTCCCGAATTGAATCCTGCCCGGTTAAAAGCATAACCAGCCTGTCTACCCCAACTCCAAGCCCTCCGGTTGGTGGCATTCCGACTTCAAGAGAAGTTATGAAATCCTCGTCATAAGGATTAGCTTCTTCATTGCCTCCTGAAAGGGCCTTTTGCTGCTCCTCAAGAAGCTCTCTCTGCAGAATTGGATTATTAAGCTCTGAATATGCATTTGCAAGTTCCCCACCCATGCAGAACACCTCGTATCTCTCAATCAGCCTGCATAGCTTATCATTTCTGTGCAGTTTGCATAAAGGAGTTGTTTCCAGAGGATGGTCTATTATAAAAACTGGCTGCTCAATTTTTTCCTCGCAATAGTGCTCAAAGATGCTCTGGACGGCCCAGCCCCACGTTTCTTCCCCTTTCATTTCCACCCCATTTTTCTTCATGAAATCAAAAAGCTCCTTTGAAGACATTTTTTCAACATCAATCTTTGCATGCTTCTTTATCGCCTGCGCCATAGTTATCCTTGGCCATGGCTTCTTAAAATCAACAGTTTTCCCCCTGAATTCTACCTTCGTGCTTCCATTTACTTTTTTGCATATGTATTCAATCATATCTTCCATAAGACACATCATGTCATTATAGTCTGCATAAGCTTCATAAACCTCCATCATCGTGAACTCTGGGTTATGCCACCTGTCAATTCCCTCATTCCTGAAATTTCTTGCTATCGTAAAGACTTTGTCGTATCCTCCAACAATTAATCTTTTCAGGTAGAGTTCTGGGGATATCGCAAGAAAAAGCCCTATATCCAGAGCATTAAGGTGCGTCTTGAAAGGCTTGGCGTTTGCTCCCCCATAAATTGTCTGAAGATAAGGGGTTTCAACTTCCTTGAATTTTTTGTTTTTCAAAAAATCTCTCATAGCATCAAGAATTTTTTCTCTTTTCTCAAATACTTCTCTGACTTTTGGGTTCATGACCAAGTCAAGATATCTCTTTCTATACCTTTCTTCCTTGTCTTGCAGGCCATGCCACTTTTCAGGCAGGGGCAGTATGGACTTGCTGAGAATTTCCATCTTCTTCACAACGATGCTCAACTCTCCTCTCTGCGTCCTTGATATATCTCCTTCAATACCAAGAAAGTCGCCAACATCGATATATTTCTTGAAGAGGCCCTTTATTTTTTCGCTCGTTTCCTTGTCCTGAAGAACTATCTGTATGTCTCCGGTATAATCTCTCAATACGCCAAAAGCAATTTTTCCCAAATCCCTAAAACTCATTAATCTTCCAGCAATTTTTGCCTTTCCTGCTTTCTTTCCTTTTGCAAGCTTTTTGTGCCTGCTCTGCAGGTCGCCTGCAAAATCTTTCACATTATATTTATGGGGATATGGTTCTATGCCTTGCTCTTTGAGCTCTTTTATCTTCCTGAATCTTTCATTAATTATCTGATCTTGTCTTCCCATGTAAAATCAAGAGAAAGTGGATTTATATAATTTTAGTGGGCTATGACTGTTGGACATTTTTACAGACACACGAAAACAAAGTAAACATACAGACCTCACAATCCATATCTACCTCAAATGAGCCATCTTTCATTTTTTTCACCTCACAATCTTGCGGAGGGTAAATCTTGTTTAAATCGCTCTCATCCAGCCCATGCTTTTCCACGCATTCTTTTGCCGCAAAGCAGGTTGCGGGAATCTCATTTAATTGACTAACAGCTTCTTTGCATCCTGGCTCTCCGGGGAAATGTTCATCACAATAATTATTGCACGCAGAGGTCATTTCAGGAGTCATTGGGGGGAGAACGATGCTTCCTCCGGCAGCCCAACATCCATCATTCTTGGCCAGAGCCTTAGGACTAAGCATGATTTTATTATAGCTGGATAAGAAGAAGATAGCAATAAGAATCAAAATGCCTGCAATCACCCACCATTTTTTTTCCATACAAATCTAAATTCTGTTTCTTTAAATATCTATTGAAAAGAGGCATTTTAGGGCTCCGAAAATTGAGCCCCTATCTTTAAATAACCTTTTTTCTTCAGGAAAAAGGAGGTAAAATGACAGTTTGTAAGACATGTAATAATGAGTCGGAAAGTATCTGCGAAGGCTGCGGCAATTGTGAGAACTGTGGTTGTGTTTGTGGCAAAGACGAAACTCCTGCGGAATCAGACAAAGCTTTAGAAGAAGAAAGCGAACAGGCAGATGCAGCAGAAGAAGACTCTGTTGAAGATTCCAAAGAATAAATCCGGAAAAAATTATTTTTTTACTTTTAGATTTTTAAGACTTTAAATTCGCTGAAGCCCTGGAAATTAGAATCCCTTTCCTCAACATTCTTTATCATTGAGTGCTCGCTCCCTCTCCGACAAATTGCTGACATCTTATCCACAGCATCAAGGTTCCCCTCAATAAAAACTTCTATTCTCTTATCTTCAAGTGTCCTTACAAAACCTCTGACGCCCAATTTATCAGCATTCTCTTTTATATAAGCATTAAAAAGAACCGGCTGAACACTTCCTGTAATGAAAAATCTCCTGCTTTTTTTCATGTTTTTAAATTACCTCTATTCTACAAGGATTCACTCGCTTTTATTCTTATCCCTGTTCTCAAAGCTCTCATCAATAAGCCTCAGGTAGGGGATTTCTTTCCAGTCAAGACCCATTGACTTCACTGCCTGCTTGTCCATATCAAGAGGCCTTCCAGCAAGTATATGCCCTTTGTCAGAAGCATCAATTATTGTAAACTCAGGCATCTTGCATTTTAGTATGTCATGGACTGCATACTTAAGTGGCCATTTTTTTATCTTGCTTTTGCCCTTTGAAAAAAATCCCTTATAGTGGGATGCAGGAAATGCCCCCAGCATATTTACAAGGGCGCCTGAAACTGAAAGCTCTTCATCCCTCTTCAGATAAGGAAGACTTACAACAAAACTGCCCTCCATAATCTTTGGAAAATGAATCCCCTCAAATCTAAGGAACTCATCGTTCTCAACAAATTCAGTATCAGTATTATTGAGGTCTATCAGCCCAACTCCATATTTTTCTGACAGCGCCCTGTATCCGAATTCGTCAAAAATATCTTCGGTATCAAAGCCGTCGCACCCCTCAGCTATGTAAACTTCAGTTCCCGGATTCTTATTTGACATTACAAATCCAAGGACCTTGTCAACGAATTCTGCCTTTGTACTTCCGCCTTCCACTCCATCCATCAGGTTCGGTTTCAGGATTATTCTTTCGTGCCTCTTAATCTCTTTATCAAATCCGATTGCCTTCAGAAGTTTTGGGAGGGTCTCCTGATAGCTTTGAAACTTGATGCTCACTCCTTTTACCATCTTTATTTAGAAAATAATTAGTTTTTAACCATTATGGTAATGGGAAGTTATAATTCCCCCTTGTCCTCTCTTCTGTCTATCTCATTATTTACAATGGCCAGTGTTTGAGAGGCAAAATAGGTCCTTTTTCCTATAGAAACCGGAGTGCATATTCTCTTCAGCCTTTTCAGCTCTTTTCCAGGCAGACCAAGATGGTCTCCAAGGATAAACACAGGATCTTTGCCGATTTTGCACTCTCTTATGTCTCCCCCTTTCTCATCAAGGAGATATAAATTCCTGTTATCATCATAAAGCTCTTCAACAACCTTCAAAAAGCTCTTCTTTTCAATCCAGTAGCCCGGAAAAACCTCCGCCTTCTCCCCCTCCCTGTACTTATAGAGCATCTTTTTTATTACCCAGGAAACATCTTTTTTGCTAAGGTATATCTTGTCAAATCCTGTTTTTCCCTCTGTATTCGGCATCATCTCCAGATGTTTTACAGGGTCAGGCGGGCCGGCAAAGGACAGGTGCAGCTTGACATCATCCCTTAATCCGTGGCTAAGAAAAAATGAGGCAATCACAGTATGAATTGCAATATCCAATCTCCCGGATTTCATCAAATCATCGCCTACATGTTTCCCGGAAGTTGGTGCTGTTCTTGAATAATATATGAATTCCCTCATGTTAAAATTTTCTCTTTATTGTTTTAAATTTTAATATATAAAAACCTTTGATTTTTTTCATGTTAAAATGTCCTCAGTTATACACAAACTCTGCTCTACTTATAATTTCCCCCTCTTCAACTTTTTTATAAACTCCTATGAATCTTTCCCCGGAGAATATAGCAAACCTTTCATCTTCAACTTCAATGTCTCCTTTATGCACCGGTTTTCCCTGCAAGAGGTCTTTAACTTTATCCTCCTCAATCAGAATAACAGGCAGTACCTTTTTAATCATCTCTTCAGCAGGGATTATAATTTCTCTCAATGGAGATTCATCACCCTTTTTCCAGGCATCAACCGCTCTCTCAAATTCATACATATCTATCACAGGCTCTGAAAATACCCCGGCTTTTATTCTTCTAAGTTCAAGCATATGCGCTCCTCCTGTCTTCTCCCCAAGATCATGAATCAATTTTCTTATGTATGTGCCGGCCTGCACATCGGCTAAGAATAATACATCTCTGCCATCAATCTCTAGAATTTCAAAACTTTTTATCTCTCTTTCTCTCTCCTGTCTTTTCACTCTGCTTCTCACAGGAGGAAGCTGGATTATTTTACCTATAAAACTCTTAATTTCTTTATCAAGATTTTTTTCATCTACATTCTCATGCATCCTCATTATCCCAACATATTTTTTATCCCTGTGCATAAATACTTCATTGAGCTTGCATGCCCTGTTTAAAGCTATAGGCAATACACCCGTAACTTCAGGGTCCAGTGTTCCCATATGGGCAGTCTTTCTTAATCCCAGCTTGTTCTTAACAAACTGTCCGACGCTAAATGATGTAGGCCCTTCCGGCTTGTCAATGTTTATGAAGCCGAATTCAAGCAACTCCCTTATTTCTTTCATAACAAACTGTCTTAAATAGGACTTTTAATACTTCCCATAGATAAAACTTATATACCCCCCTGGATTTGTATAAAAATGAAAAAGAAAATGGAAAAAAATAAGCAGCACACCTGCAGTTCATCAAAAATGAATGGGGGTGGGGGAGCGCTTTACGGTCTTGGATTTATAGGTTCTGTAATCTACTATATCTCAACCGCATCAGGATTCTGGATGGGTGTGCTTGGTGTGTTAAAATCAATTGTATGGCCTGCCTACCTTGTATTTGAAATGCTTAAGTTTTTAGGGGCTTAATCCTTTCAGCCACGCCTTCCTCTCATCTTCCGGAAATCTTTCTATTGCATATCTCAATGTTGTCCTCGGCAGTTCAGAATAGTTATCCCGTAAAAAATCCTTCAAAATCTTTTCATTTCTTTTTCCAACCTCGCGCAGCATCCATCCAACTGCCTTATGGATGAGGTCTCTTTTATCTGAAAGGGCAGATTTGTATATATTCAATGCATCTGAAAAATCATTGTTTCTGATAAAACGATAGCATGAAACAATCGCAACTCTTTTTTCCCATAAATCCTGGCTTTTAACAAGGCTATAAATTTTTTTCCTATCTTTATCAATAAGATAATCCCCAAGAATTTTATCTGCAGTTAAATCAACCAAATCCCAATTATTAACATACTTTAAATTTTCCAGGTAAAAATCAACTATGCCGGAATCCTTTTTTGCCTTATATTTCTCGACTAAAATAAGCAAGGCAATCAGTCTATCTTCATGCCACTCTGATTCCAGATACTTTTTGATTTCATTTAAACCTAAATCCACAAATCTTTTGGCAATTTCCCTCGAATCAGGGACACTCAATCCAAGAAACTTGTCTCCCTCGCCATACTCTCCTTTGCCCGTCTTGAAAAATCTTTGATAGATTGCAGCTTTTTCTTTATTAGCTTTTTTTCTTATTTCTGATGCTAAATCCATAAAACTATCCAGAAACAAAAGTTATAAATTTACTTCTTAAGTGCCAGTCTCTTAATTTGAGGAGCCTTGCCTTTGGCAACATGCTTGTCCGTTTTAGCCTGCATCTCCATCTGCTTTTCCCCGGCTACTGCAACAGACTTTGCCTTTTCCTGCTCATCCTTCTTCTCTTCAGCGCTTTCAGTCTTATCCTCTTTTTCTTCTTTCTTCTTAGGAAGGACTGCTTTCTTCTCTGCCTTCTTGTTCTTTCTCTCGTGTCTTGCTTTTGCAAACTTCCACTTATCAGGCATTTCAGCCAGCTCAACTCGGACAATGTCCCCTTCCTTTCTTGCAATGACCTTAATTTTTGCAGGTGGTTTTCTGCTTCCCCTGAACCACATCTCATTGTTAAGATAATTGTCGAGTCTGACATTATCCAGGTCTCTGTCAGTAACTTTCATGTGCCTTGCAATAAACTTCTTTATAGCCATCACACCAGCCCTTGTTCTTTTGTAGTTAGACTTATTCATCCAGTGCTTTCTAAGCGGAATAGTATATTCTCTCTCTGTCTTTGATATTTCTGCCATTTTTATTTAACCTAAGTGGCTCTTCCTCGCTTTTCTTGGTTTTATCTTAAGCTTAGTTCTTCTCCAGTGCCTTCTTACCTTTGTCATCTCACTTGGGTGTTTTCTCTTTCCCTGTCCAAACTTCTTCACAACCGCCCAGAATGGTGCCCATCTTGTTCTCCTGTTATGAACTGCAAGCTTAACTTTTTTCTGGTGATGTCTTGTCATTTTACAATTTCTCCTAATCCTGTATTTTCGTGTGTAATATTCCTGCCAGGCTCTGCAACGATTGCCATTTTATTCTTGTTTCCTTCTTTCCAGACTCTGACAACAAAAGGATCTTCTCCCTCCGGGGCGATTACCACTCTCTGCTCCCCTCCTTCCGTCTGCATAAGTCCAACATTATAATTAGTCCTCAACCCTTCAACAGTAAAATAAGATTCCCCAGGTTTCATGCCTTTTACAAGGCCTCCTCTCTCAAGATAATCTCTCATTCTTTCTCTCCTGCCTTGCTGGCAACATCATCAAGAAATTCCTTCCCCTTATCAGTCAGCTGTCTTCCTTTCTTCTTTCCTTTAGATTTCTCAAGAAAACCTGCTTCCTCTGCCTGCTGTAAAATCATTCTTATAATCTTTCCTCCTGCCTTTCTGAATTCATCGGGCTTGGTCCCCCTATCTTTTCTTCCTCCGTATCTTGTTCTTAATCTTTCAACCCCGACAGTTCCTCTTATAGAAACCTGCCTTAGAATGCTCGCAGCTCTTTTATACCAAAAATCTTCTTCAGCTATTGTTCTTTCGCTATGAGTTCCTGATTTAACAAAAGAAACCCAGTCTGGCGCCTTAAATTCCTTGACTTCTTTCAGCGCTTGAGCTAATGCTTTATTATATTTCCCCGCTTCAATTCTTTTTATATCCATGTTAGTTGAGTGTGATGATATCTAAAAAAGAGCCCTTATAAATCTTATCTTTTATTTTCAGGTTTCCTCGCCCCTGTCTTCTTCATTATAATAGTAAATCCCACTATTGTATGCTTGAAATTTCCGGCAAGTTTGTCGCCTAACTCGTTAGCAATCTCTTTCATCTTTGTTCTGTCTCTTCCCGAGGACTGTAAAAGGCTGATTCTCACAGTTTTCCTTGTCCGGAATGCATTGTTCAGGCTTTGTATTACTCCTTCAGTCACTCCTGACTTTCCTATCTGAAATTTTATCTGGCTCTTCATTTTAACAGATTTTAACTCCTCCTGCAGGTAAGGCCGCAAGAATCTCATTTCTATCCGCCTTAACATCTCCTATTTCAACAGCAATCTTTTCAAGCATCTTCGTTTTGTCAGTTTTTCCAGGGCAAATCTTCAGAAGTGTTTTTTTCGAACTCTTTTCCGGGACCGCCCTTAGAACTTTCTTCTGCACAGTAAGGGCCAGTTTTAGCTCAACCTTAATGTTCTTGGCTTTTCCACTGATTCCCCACGTGCCTGTTTTCATGCCTTTCTTCTTTTCAAGCTGGGATATTTTGAATACATGGACTTCTGTGCTTTTCCTGCCCTGCTTCCACGCCCTTGAAAAACATCCCGTATAAGTTGCACACTCTTCAATATCATCTTTGCTGACTTTTTCCGGATTATCCATTATGATAGTAAATGGGCTTCCAGGATGAGAAGTATGCATGGTCAAATAATCTTTTCCTGATTCTTTCATCTCCCTGATAAGAGAGTCGTTGCTGCTATCACTTTTTCCTCCAACGACAAGCTTTCCGGAAGACGTGTAAAACCATTTATATTTCCTATAATCCTTCATGTAAAATCCAAAGAAAATTAGCTTTTAAGCTTATCTAAACCGGCTTTTCATGTCCGAAATGTTCAAGGGCGATTCTCAAAGATTGCATTCCAGGCCTTTTTGCATATTCTTCTAATTTTTCGCCTTCTACTTCTGCATCAATTGCTTGCCTCAATGCCTCTGACCCTCCCTTTGTCCCTAAGGGGTGTCCGTGCACACCTCCACCGGCCTGAATAACTATATCTCTGCCAAGCATTCTTATAATTTCAGGGACTATCCCCGGATGCAGGCCTCCCGAAGAACATGGAAACACTGGTTTTATTTGCCTCCAATTTTCCTGCAAAATTCCCTTCCTGAATTCTTCCTCAACATTCTGATATTCCATTTCATTTTCTATAGAAAGGACTTCATCTTTAGTTCCGACAAGCTTTCCTATTACAGTGCCTATATGGAGATTGTCAACCCCAATGAGTCTTGCACACTTAGCAAGAGTAAGCATAGTTATTCCATGTCTTTGATTTCTGTCAAAGGTCGCATGCATTGCCCTATGCGCATGAATCGCTTGTTTATTATCCTGCGTAGCATCCCTTAAACTCTGCAATCCAGCCCAGCCGGTAGTTACTATGTCACACATTACATACCTGAAATCATAATTCGCTGCAAGCTTAGCCCTTTTCAGCATCTCTTTTGTTTCTCCTGTTACATTAATGAAGTAATCTTTTTTTTCTCCTGTCTCCTTTTCAGCCTTGTCTCTCATCTTTGCGCAGGATTTTGCCCTCGCGCTAAATCTATTAAATTTCTGGTCTGTAAGATTTTCATCATCTTTCAGGAAATCTAATCCCCCAGTCCACGCTTCATAACCCACTTGTGCATGTTCAGAGGTAGTCATTCCAACTTTTGGCTTCGGAACAGTTGCAGTCATAGGCCTTTTCTTAACTTTCATGAATTTTCTCACTCCTTCAATTCCAAACTGAGGCCCCCTGAAGCTTTTCATGATAGAGTCAGGAAAGTCTATGTCCATCAGCCTAAGATTGTTTATCGCTTTCATCCCAAAGATATTGCCTGCGATGGCTGAATAAATCTGCGGCATGCTTCCTGCCTCGAACAATTCATCAGGGTAAGCAATCTTTACCAGATTTCCCCGTCGGTAAAATGCCCTTGCTCTTATTCTTCTTATATGAGGTTTTAAAGTTGTAAGTTCTGTCCACGTACCGTTGCTTGACTCTGCGGCAATTCTCCCAATAGCTTCATTCACACTTACGCCCTTGCGTGGTTCAAACCTAAAAAGACAAACCATATCTTTCTTGCTCGGCTTATAATTATAGTCTACAAAGTCTAAATATTGGCTCATTTTAACAAATTGCGCTTCTGAAGAATCCTACTCTGCTTATCTCGAAATCCAAATCCTGTGTTGAAATCACTTCATTGTTAGCATTCTTTGCCTCGAGTTGCAAATACAAAGCCCCTTCAGGGGCATTATCAGGAACGCTCAACCTTACAACTTTCTTAGGATCTTCATCACCCGGAGCAACAGTTCCTGTCCAGGTATCCGTCCTTATCCATCTCTGAATGAGCTCTCTTGTAACTCCATCAAAACCATCATAATCGACAACGTCAATAGTATACCTCTGGCTTACTGGGGCCCTTATAGTACAATAGACTACATTCTCCTTTCCTGGAACCATCTTGACAGGTTCTGCTCCGGAGCCGACACACTGGACTTCTCCCCCTGAAGAACCGAAAAGCCTGTTTATCTCGCTCTGAACATTGCTGTTAATATCTCCCGTCAAGTCCACCGCACCACACATAACTTTCCTGACAAGAACTGTTCCAAGGATAAGGAACATTAAGGCAATAACAATAACAACTATAGTCCCAACAGATAACTCAAGAGCCGCCCTCTTATTTCGTATCATCAATATCCTCCTTGTAGGTTTTGTATCTGTGCAAGGTAACTAGATGCGTAATTGAAGAAGAATATTATAACTAATATCCCAAGAACTATTCCAATAAGGTTTAGAATCATTCCTGCTTTGCTCCATTTATTCTTATCAACTTTTTTCTGTTTCAAGCTGAACACAAGGCCAACTGCTCCAAGAATAATTCCAAGCACTGACAATGACAGGATGCTCAATATTCCAAGAACAACACTCGCCACTCCAAAGCTATTATCCCCTGCCTCTTTTTTCATGCTCTTCTTTAGGGATTTTATTTTATAAACCTTACCCCAAGCCTTTTTTAGAAACCTAAATTAGATGAGAGGGCTGTTTTTCTTTCCGTCACATTTTTAATTTTTCTGATATCCTAAGTTAATACAGAAATGGGAATGGAGGGAATCGAACCCCCGACACCACGAGCTTCAGTCGTGTGCTCTCCCACTGAGCTACATTCCCGATGTCAAGAGAAGAGACAAATGGCTTTTAAAAGTTGCTATAATTGTTTTTTTCAATAATTAATCTTAAATATTGATTAATTCAAAGGAAAGCATGTCAAAAAATAATGGAAGGCCTCTAATTATAAACAATGTGTCTGTAGGAGTAGGGAGGGTTCCCTCTGAAGAAGGTACTCTTGACTTGCTTGTTGAACTAAGAGAGAAGGATGACGTTTATGTTGTTATTGTTAGAACCAGAGCCTATATCCTGCGTTCCATTCCTCTTGAAAAAGAGATTGGAAGCAGAAAAATATATAGTGAACTTTTGCAATGTATTGAATCAGGAGAGTATAATCTTCATCTTACAGAAAATGGCACCTTAAGAATGAGTCTTCCTAAATTTGATGAAAAAATGAGTCGGGAATAGGCCGGATTTTGTCATTCCCTGTTTCTCCGGGGAGACAGGCGGAATCTGCTGACATCCTACTAAGCGAGCGGCTTGGGCTCTTGCACCAGCGAAGTTGCTCGTTCCAGCAAATCTCTCTTCTCTCTGCTCCCTGCAAAGTTCATAGCTCAAAGAGAGCTGTGTCGTTTCTATACCAGAGCTCTGCCTCACGACAGGCCACTTTCATGGCTCGCACGAATCGCTTTCGCGATGGTGTCCGGACCTTCCTCAGAACAAAGATTCATTTCAATCTTTCCCAATCTAATGGGCTGTTCCGAAGTCAGCTACCCGACTCATAAAAAGAGCGAAAAGTACATTTTTAAACCTTCCCTTCTTAAAATAAAAATGCCCAGAAAATCTGAAAGAGAGATGAAAAAAGAGAAGCATTTTCTTATTAATTATACCTCGCTAATACTTCTGATAATCTTTCTGGTAATTCCTCTTTCTTTCTTCCTCCTGCTAAGCATCAATGTCCAGGGTAAATCATTTGGCCTGATGGAAATAGCCTTCTCCATAATCTCATCTGTATTAATCACATCCTTTTTGTCTTGGAATAAAAGGTTTACACTGAAAAATCCATACCTGGGAACTATAATGGGCCTCGTTGTGCTTGCATTCCTTGAATATGCCCTTTTCATTAAATACTCCGGGCCTTATACGCTGTCTTTCGCAATAATTTCAGCGATGATTGTCCTCGGTTTTTTAGGGATGAATTTCATAAAAGGATTGAAAGCAAAAAGGGAAGATTATGATAACTATTATGAGGAAGAGCCGGCTTCATAGATTTTATAAAGTTCATTTCTCTATTTAAATTGTAAAAAGATGGTAAACTCTGACATTGTAAGGTACTTCAGGGAAGGAATAGAAAGAGGCTTTTCTGTGCAGGTTTTGAAAAAAAACCTTAAGGACAACGGCTTCAGGGAAGATGAAATAAACGATGCTATCAACTCCCTGCCAGCTTCCCACAAAAATAAGGCAGAGTCCCTTGAAAAAATAGATAATCATATAGAGCAGCACAGGAATCAGGGGAGATTCATGCAGAACGACGAGATGCACGAGGAAGAAAGGTTCCGGCATCCCAACATGCAGGTTAAAATGCCCGTTGAGAGAAAGGAGAATACGGATGGGCAAAAGCCGGGAATATTCAAAAAAATAGGCAAGGCATTTTCACATCCAGGGGAACTATTCAGTGCAACACAATCTGATGGAATAGGTCCGGCTCTAAAATACTGGTTTGTCATATCTCTCCTTCCATTGATTGCATCTCTTATAGGTGCAATTGTGCTTTCAGCATACGTTTCATCTTATTTCACTCAATTCGGGCTCGCATTCCTTGCAGGAGCGTCAGTATTTCTGATAACTGCTGCTTTAACAGGAATAATCTTCGCTTTCCTCTACATTATAATACCAATCCTGATGTTGATAACGGCAGGATTCCTTCATCTGTTTGTAAAACTTTTTAAGGGCACAGGAAGCTACGCAAATACATTTTCGGCAGGGATATACGCAGCAACACCTTCTATAATATTAGGATTCATTCCGGGAGTCAATTTCATAACATGGATTTGGACATTTGTTCTTATGATTCTAGGCCTGTCAATAATGCATAAGATGTCCAAGGTCAGGGCATTCTTCGCAATAATCTTTGCATGGATTGTCCTCGGAGGATTGATATCCTTGATTGTTTATTTGGGATTATTATTCTATTAATTAAGGAAAGAATTTTTGCAGGGACAATCTAAATCTTTTGAAGTTCCATAAAAATATATCTTATCTAAAAAATGAATAGTAGGCAGGCACTTAGTCGGACATCTGAATCAATAAGGCTATTAGTAGCTGCGCGCTTAAAACCTCGTTACCTCGGTTCTTACACACCAGCTCTATCAACGTCGTCTTCTACGACGGCCTCAGTGGTCTCGTCTTGCGGATGGCTTCGTGCTTAGATGCTTTCAGCACTTATCCATACAGTGCGTAGCTGCGCGGCCTGCTCATAACAACCGCTCACCAGAGGCACCCAATGATCGTTCCTCTCGTACTAGATCATCGTTCCACTCAGACCACAACGCGCCTAGTAGATATTATACAAACTGTCTCGCGTATATTCTCATTGCTTATGTATTTACAATGTATGGACTATACCTTCATCCTTCTCTTTCGAGATAGGAGATTGGCGTATTACCTGCTCTATCAGCAAGTCCAGATTTTATCAGCATCTGACGGATGCCTATCAATTAAGAAAATCTAAGTCTCTACGGGGTCAATTACGACTTCCCTCGGTATTACCATCCTGGTTACAGTTAAAATCCAGAAAGGCTTCACCGATATAGCCAATTTTATTTTTCATGCGATCTCTCGCATGCAACGCCGCATTTTTGATAGTCTGCGATTTGGTAAAACCGTTAGCTTAATCCTTTGACGTTCTTAACCCAGCTAACGATCCCTTTTAACGCGTGAACTCCGACACCCTTGGTAGCTTGTGCACTACCAGGATAGGAAGAGCCGACAGCGACGCACCAAACCGCCCCGTCAATATGGACTATCGGGGGCGACCAGCCAATTATCCTTGGGGTACCTTTTCTGTCACACACAGCTCCTATTAAAAGAGCATGTGGGGTCGCTAGGCCCAGCTTTCACTCCTGCATCCCTTGCTGTGCAAGATACAGTCAGACAAGCTTTTGCCCTCGCACTCCACTCCAGATTTCCAACCTGGATGAGCTTGTCGTTAGGCCCTACAGATATCTTTTCTGCAGGGTGCCACCCCAGCCAAACTGCCCGCCTGCTGCTGTCCTCTCTCGAGTGAGCAATGTCAAGAAAAATGAGTAGTATTACACTTTTGCTCCACCATTCCCGGAGGAATGGCTTCGATGCTCCTACTTATTCTATGCACTTCCCTCGGCATCACAACAACAAGTTGCAGTAAAGGTCCACAAGGTCTTCACTTCCCACTAGGCGACGATGGCATGTTCACCATCAAGTGTGTTCAGAAGGTTCTGACTTGGGACAGCGACTACCTCGTTAAACCATTCATGCACGTCGCCATTCAGACGACAAGGCATTACGCTACCTTAAGCACAAATAAAATTATTTGTTGGACTATATCATCACAAATTACTTCTAATCTGTGTTCAGCGTATAGTCTCTGAGGATTCTTCTTAAATCTTAAGAAGTCTTTCCTGCTGATTGGCACTTCATCATAAATTTTCAGTAATCATTATCATCTCACGACGATAACTTCCTATCATGATTTCATCATGCTATTCCAGCATATAGCTGAATTTATTGAGGCCCTCTATTTTGGTTTAATCTATTTAACATAATTAAGCTTAGTGGATTTTCACCACAAGCTCAAGCCTCATAGTTAGGCCCGCCGTTTGATGGGTCTTAGCCCTATTGAACTAGGGTTTGAAACACCACTACTGGGCAGGTCTCACCGGTTATACTAGTCCTTTTGGATTTGCAACCAGCTACGTTTTTGTTAAACAGTCGGGCAGTCCTTGTCACTGCGATCTACAAACGCCCTTTAATTCAAAGACGTTCATAGACACCCCTTATACCGAAGATACGGGGCTAGATTGCCGAGTTCCCTAAGTCAGGTTATCCTTTCACGCCTTAGCCTTCTCAGCCAGAGCACCAGTGTCGGTTCTGGGTACGGCTAACTAAGTTTTACATACGCAACTTTTCATGGACCCCAGGAATCAACAGATTTCTCCCTTTACATTCGACTGCTTCTTATCATTACGATCCACAGTCTTCTGCAACGAGGCACCCTTCCGAGTACCTGCCTATCCCGAAGCAAATTACGTACAGAACTTAGTCAGTTCCGGAATATTAACCGGATGTCCATTCGCTATACGCAGTTAAGATATAGCTTAGGCGCCGACTAACCCTTGGTTAAACGATAGTGCCAAGGAAACCTTGCTCTTACGGCGCTGCTCATTCTCAGAGCAATCTGATCTTACTACCACCAAGATTCTCATTGGATCCCGCTCCATCCACTCTTTCGAGAAAACTTCTGCGCAGAATCCACGCCTGCTTACCCGAACTCTCTTTCGAGAGCCGCCAGAGTATCGGTAGTATGTTTAGCCCCGTCCATTTTCCTCGCCAAAAACCTCAACAAGTGAGCTGTTACGCTTTCTTTAAATGATGGCTGCTTCTGAGCCTACATCCTCGCTGTCTTAGGTTTTCAACTAAGTTTGTTACACTTAGCATACATTTTGGGACCTTAACTCCAGTCTCCCTTGTTCGGGTCTCGGAACAGCACCTTACGCACTGCCCCCCATTCCAGTCTTACGCAGTTGACAAGTTCTGAGTTGGAAGAGGTTCCG